>JAZNDJ010000065.1:0-11413 GCA_045588045.1 Faecousia sp. | reverse complement strand
GGTGCCCATGGTGAACATCCGGGTGTAGTAGGCGATGGGATCCACGCCGATGGCCAGCAGGATCACCGCGCCCAGCAGCAGGGCCAGGACCACCGCGCCTACATAGTAACAGCATTTTTGCCACAGGGGGCAGCTGTTTCGCTTTACAACATGCAGTCCCACGGTTACACCTCCTCGCCTTCTGCCTGCTCCCCAAAGCGGGAATCCTTGGCGATGCCGGCAGGCTTGTCTTCGTATTTATCCGTCAGGTCCAGAGCGCCGGTCATCATCAGACCCAGCTCCTCTTTGGTGGTCTTGTGGGCATGGACAACGCCCATGACCTTGCCGTGGCACAGGACCATGATCTTATCGCACAGCGCCATCATCACCTCCAGGTCCTCACCTACGAACAGGACACCCACTCCGGCTTCTTTCTGCCGGTTGAGGATGTTGTAGATGGTGTAGGAGGAGCCGATGTCCAGGCCCCGGACCGGGTAGGCGGTGATGATCACGTTGGGGCCGGCCTTGATCTCCCGGCCCAGAAGCACCTTCTGGACGTTGCCGCCGGACAGACGGCGCACCGGGGTCTCCGTGGAGGGGGTCACCACCTCCAGGCTGTCAATGACCTCCTGGGCGGCGATGCGACCGGCCTTCCGGTCCACAAAGGGCCCGGGGGTGGAGGCATAGCTTTTGAGGATCATGTTATCGGTGATGGACATGGAGGGGGCCAGGCCCATGCCCAGCCGGTCCTCGGGAATGAAGGACATGGAAATGCCCTTCTCCAAAATAGCCTTGGGGGACAGACCCACGATGTTCTCACCCTTATGGATCATCTGACCCTTCTCGATGGGTCGCAGGCCGGCGATGGCCTCGCACAGCTCCTTCTGTCCGCAGCCGGCAATGCCGGCAACGCCCAGGATCTCGCCGCCCCGGATGTAGAAGTTGACGCCGTCGATGGCAGTCGCACCGGTATCGCCCCGGATGGACACATCCCGGACCTCCAGCAGGGGGCGGGTCTTTTCCACCGTGGGCCGGTCGATGTTCAGATCCACCTTCCGGCCTACCATGTATTCGGTCAGGGCTTGCTCGTTGGTCTCGGCGGTGTTGACGGTGGTGATATACTCGCCCTTGCGGAGAATGGCCACACGGTCGGAGATGTCCATGACCTCGTTGAGCTTGTGGGTGATGATGATGATGGCGTGGCCATCGGCCTTCATCCGCCGCAGGACCGCAAAGAGCTTGTCGATCTCCTGGACGGTCAGCACCGCCGTGGGCTCGTCGAGAATGATGATCTTAGCGCCGTAGTACAGGACCTTGATGATCTCCAAAGTCTGCTTTTCCGAAACGGCCATGTCGTAGACCTTTTTCCGGGGATCCAGTTCAAAGCCGAATTTCTTAGCGATGGCCGCCACCTGGTCAAACCGGTTTTTTCCCAGGGGCAGACCGGCCTTGGCCTTGCCCATCCAAATGTTGTCTGCGGCGGAGAATACATCCACCAGCTTGAAGTGCTGATGGACCATGCCGATGCCCAGCCGCTTGGAATCCTCCGGGGAGGCAATGGTGACCTCCTTGCCGTCCACCAGGATGCTGCCGCTGTCGGGCTTATAGATGCCGGAGAGCATATTCATAAGGGTGGTCTTGCCGGAGCCGTTTTCGCCCAGCAGGGCCAGGATCTCACCGGGCCGGACATTGAGGTTTACGTTGTTGTTTGCCACGATGGGGCCGAAGGTCTTGGTGATCGACCGCATTTCAATGGCGTATTGCTCGGACATGGAGTGTTCCTCCTCTCAATTCTTTCAAAGGCACAAGACGGCCAAGCAGAGAGGATTCGAACCCCAACAGGTTTACAGCGCCCAGCTTTCCCCGATGCTGCAGAAAATCCCTTGAAAATACCAACGGGTATTCCCTGCGTGATTTTCTTTGCCTAGGAAAAAGCTGGGGGCTGAAAACTGCGAAGCACCTCTCAGCGTGAAATTTTTGATCGATTTTTGGTGCGAATGACGCAGCCTTGCTGACGCAAGGCAAGGAAAACAAAGCAAAAAGCGGCAAAAAGGGCCGCTGAGAGGCTATTGCGGTTCGAATCCTCTCTGCTTAAGGGCGCGCCCCGGCTGTCTTCTGCCCTGGATGGGTCAGTTTGCAAAAACAGGGCTGGCTGTGCCAGCCCGGTCCATTGCCGAAGGGTTACGATTAAGCTTCCTGGACACCGGCCACGAAGTAGTTCATGGTGCCGGTGATCACGCCGTCCTCAACGGAAGCGCCGCCAGCGGCCACGATCTCGTTGCCTGCGTTGTCCATCAGAGCGGCATCCGTCTGCTCCACAGTCACGGTGCCGTCCTCAGCTACGGTGATGTTAAGCTTCACGCCGGTGAACACATCCCAGTCGCCGGAGACGATCAGCTCCTTGACCTGCTTGATGGCCTCCTCAGTGCCCTTGGCGCAGTTGTCGCTCAGGGGGGAGACATCCACGAAGCCCTCAGCCAGGCCGCCGTAGTAAGCGGGGGTGCCCATGGTGGTCACGAAGTTGGAAGCCTCGCCGCAGTCCATAGCAGCCTGGATGGCGGTGCCGTAGTAGACATCCCAGTTCCAGATGGCAGCGGTCAGGTGGGCCTTGGGTGCGTCGGGGGTCATGTCGGAGTTGTAGCCGCAGCCAAAGACGCCGGCGTTCTCAGCGGCGATCTGGGGCTGAGCGGAGTCACAGTGCTGGGAGATCACGCCACAGCCGAAGGAGTTGATCAGCTCCTCAGCGTAGGCCTTCTCGTTGACCTCGTCGGCCCAAGCGCCCAGGACCTTCACATGGACCTTAGCGTCGGGATTCACAGCCTGAACGCCCAGAGCAAAGCCGTTGATACCGGAAGCGGTCTCAGCATACTCGGTGCCGTAGGCAGCCACGTAGCCAACATTGTTGTTGCCCAGCTCCAGGCTCTTCAGACCTGCGGCGATACCGGCCAGGTAACGGGCCTGGTAAGCGCGGCCAAAGTAGTTGTTGAAGTTGGTCTCGTTGCTCTTGTAGCCGGTGGCGTGAGAGAAGATCACGTCGGGGTACTCGGTAGCGGCCTCCTCCAGAGCATCGATGTAGCCGAAGGAAATGCCGAAGATGATGTCGGCGCCTTCGCCAACCAGGGTGTCAACAGCGTCCAGAACCTGCTGCTTGTCCTCGGGGACCTCGTCCACGATGACCAGCTGCTTTTCCACGTCCATACCCATAGCCTTCATAGCGGTGGTGATGCCGTTATGGTGGGCGAAGGTATAGCCGGCGGTGTCGTTCTTGCTGTTGATGTAGATAGCACCGACGGTGAAGTCTGCAGCGGTATTTTCACCGGAGGGCTCGCCGTTGCTCTCCTCGGCTGCGCCGCAGGCAGCCAGCGCCATGACCATGACCAGAGCCAGGATCAGTGCAAGGATCTTTTTCATGTTGTCTTCCTCCCAAAAGTAATACAGGGTCTAAAAAATTTATTAAAACCGGCATGTGCCGGTGATAATACTGTGTGGAAAAACGACAAAAATATACATTAAAAAGGTATCACGTTTTGCCCCCAATGTCAAGCATTCCCCGGCAGCTTGCCGGCGTGGAACGGAAAAAACAACACTTTTTGAAGAAGCCCCGGATCAACCCTTGCGCCGGCGGCGGGAATGGGGTATAATAAGGTTACTATTTTCCGGGAGGAATGACATGAACAGATTATTACGGATGGTCCTGTGGAATCTGCACCGGGTGCCGGGGGCCTACGGAAAGCTGTGCCGCTATGCCAAGGCGCCGGACCGGTATCCCGAGGCGGAGCGGTGGGCCTATATACGCTATGTGCTGGGGCTGGGCGTGAAGTCCGGCAACGTGGAGCTGCAGGTGCACGGTACGGAGAATATTCCCGAAACGCCGGGGTTTATGCTCTACGGCAACCACCAGGGGATGTTTGATGTGATGGCCATTGCCCATACCTGCCCGCAGCCTTTAGGCATCGTCTACAAGAAGGAGCTGAAGGATGTGCCCCTGCTTAAGCAGATCCTGAAGGCTACCAAGTCCTTTGCCATGGACCGGGAGGATGTGCGCCAGTCCCTGAAGGTGATCCAGGCGGTGACTGAGGAGGTCAAGGCCGGGCGCAATTACGTGATCTTCCCCGAGGGCACCCGGAGCAGGACAGGCAACGCCATGGGCGACTTTCACGGGGGCAGCTTCCGCTGCGCCTGCAAGGCCAAGTGCCCGGTGGTGCCCATGGCTTTCATTGACTGCTTCAAGGTGCTCGACGGGAAGGGGAGCAAGCCGGTGACGGTGCAGCTACATTACCTGACACCCATCCCCTATGAGGAATACAAGGACATGAAGCCGGCAGAGCTGGCGGAGCTGGTAAAGGGCCGGATCCAGGCCTGCATCGATGCCCATACGGGGCAGGACCATACCGCCACGGTGATTCGGAGAGTGTAGGGGCGCACAGTGTGCGCCCGCGGGCGATCAATGATCGCCCCTACTGGGTCTACATCAGGGTCGGTAACGCATAAAAAAAAGGTTGCAACTGGGAAAAAAGGCGTTATAATGAAGATGGTGGGCAAACCACCGAAATTTGCGTTGCATCCGGGTCGTCCGGAGTGACAGCAGGAGGTATAAAAATGAATAGTAAGATCAAGAAGCTGGTGGGGATCGGTGTATTTACCGCCATCGTTGTGGTGCTGCAGCTTTTGGGCGGCGGTATCAAGGTGGGCGGCCTGTTCTCCATTTCCCTGGTGCTGCTGCCCATCGTTGTGGGCGCGGCTGTCTATGGCTGGGATGCGGGCCTTTGGCTTGGCTTTGCCTTCGGCGTGGCGGTGCTCCTGTCCGGCGACGCGGCGGCGTTTATGGCTGTTGACCCAGTTGGCACGGTGCTGACGGTGCTTGTTAAGGGTGCAGTCTGCGGCCTGGGCGCAGGACTTGTGTACAAGCTCCTGAGCCGGAAAAGTCCGCTGGTGGCGGCCTTGTCCGCGGCCCTGGTGTGCCCTGTGCTGAATACAGGCATCTTCCTCATCGGCTGCAGACTGTTTTTCTATGAGACCGTCAGCGCGTGGGGCGCGGCGGCCGGCTTTGAGAACGCCGCGGCCTATATGTTCCTGGGCCTGGCGGGCATCAACTTCCTGGTGGAGGTTGCAGTGAATCTGGTGCTGGTGCCGGTGATCACCCGGCTGATCCGCATCGGAAAGAAAGGATAACGCTATGCTTCTTGCCATTGATATCGGAAACACCAACGTGGTCATCGGCTGCCTGGACGAAGAAAACCGGGTGACAAAGCTTTTTCGCATGGTCACGGACCTAAAAAAGACCGAGGATGAGTATGCCGCCGGTATGCAGATCATTCTGGAGCACAACCGGGTGGACTGCGCTGACTTTGAGGGCACCATCATCAGCTCGGTGGTGCCGCCTCTGACGGAGATCTTCCGCAAGGCCGCCCAGCAGATCGTGGGCTCCCGACCTCTGGTGGTGGGCACCGGTATCAAAACGGGGCTGAACATCATGATCGAAAACCCCTCGACTTTGGGCAGCGATCTGGTGGCAGCCAGCGTGGCAGCGATGCAGGAGTTCCCCCTGCCGGTGATCGTCCTGGATATGGGCACGGCCACCACCATTACCGTGGTGGATACAGGCAACCGCTTTTTGGGCGGTGCCATCGTCCCCGGTGTGGCCCTGTCTATGAACGCATTGTCGTCGGGCACGTCCCTGCTGCAGAAGGTGCCTCTGGAGGTACCGGACAAGTGCATAAACGGCACTACCACCGCCTGCATGCAGAGCGGCGCCATCTACGGCAACGCCGCCATGGTGGATGGAATGATCGACCGGTTCGAGGCGGAGCTGGGCCGGAAGGCCAGTCTGGTAGCCACCGGCGGTATCGCGGAGAAGATCGTGGTCCATTGCCGCCACGAGATCGTCTACGACGAGGACCTGCTGCTTCGGGGCCTGGGGATCATCTACCGGAAGAACAAGAAATAAAAATCCACCCTCTGCGAAAAAACGCAGAGGGTGAAAATTTTTGTGTTTTGCAGCAGGTGTGCGTTGAGATCCAGGGGCTTACGGATCGTTTGCGGTCTGCTCTATGATCGTGGCAAAGCCTCTGTCCAGGGCCTCCTGGTTCACGGCACCTCTGGCATAGGCCGCGGCCTGGCCGTCGGCGCGTAGGAAGAAGGTGGCGGGAGGTGTGGTGACTTTGTAGGCGGTGGTGGCAGAGCCGTCGGTATCGAAGTACACCGGGAAGGTGTAGTTGTACTTGGCAAGGCAGGCTTTGGCCGATTCCACCGTTTCCTTTTCGCCGTCCACCACGGCGACCATCAGAAGATGGATCCGGTCGCCGTACCGGTCATAGACGCGCTGGAAGTCCGCCAGATCCTCCACACTGTCCTCGTTCCAGCTTGCCCAGAAGTTGATCACCGTAGGCTTGCCGTAGAAGGTGTCTACGCCAAAGCGGCGGCCCTGGTCGTCGGTGACGGTGAAGTCCGGGGCCTTGGAGCCCTGGGGCTTTGTGGGCTCGGTGGAGGGAGGTGTCTGGGTGGTTGGGGGGATGAAGGGATCTGCGGTGGCCAAATGGGCCTGCAGCTCCTTTTGCTTGTGGTGGTCTGCGATCAGCGCAGCGGCCACAACGCCGATCAGCAGCGCTGCCGCGATACCGGCCAGCAGGAGAGAACGGTTTTTTTTGTTCATGGGAAACCTCCAAAAACAGGGCATACACCCTAAAAAACATATTTTTCTTATCATACAGTATTTTGTCCAAAAAAGCAACCACCATTGAAAGGATATCCTATCGCTCCCCCTACAAGGCACGACGATACCGATCGGGCAATTCGGGGGATGTAGGGGCGTACAGTGTGCGCCCGACGATTTCTAACGATGGCGTGTAGGGCGGCCCCTTGGGGCCGCCGCGGCGGGGTCAAGACCCCGCCCTACAGGGCGGTAACGATACCGAGCACAGTCATGAGCACTGACTAAATTGCCGGGGTCGGCAACGAATTGTCCGCGGGCACTGCCTGCTGCGGACTGGACAAGCGGCGGGGAGTATGATAAAATCAAAAAATAAAAAACAAGAGAAAAGGAGGCGCGGATATGATCTTTGGCAAGCACATCAACCGGTACTATCTCAAATACGCGCCGATGCTGCTGTTGGGTCTGGTGACCCTTGTTATGGTGGACTACCTGCAGTTGATCATCCCCAACCTGTACCAGCAGATCGTCAACGGCATCAATGACGGCTATGTGGTCCGGGATGGGGTGCAGGTGGCCTTCGATATGGAATTTCTGCTGGACCGGATCTGTATGCCCATGGTGTGGGTCATACTGTGCATGGTCCTGGGCCGGTTTTTGTGGCGTGTCTGCTTCTTCGGGGCGGCGATCCGGGTGGAGACCCAGCTGCGCAACCGGATGTTCGACCATGCCCGGAATCTGAGTCACCAGTATTACCAGGTCAACAAGGTGGGCGGCCTGATGAGCCTGTTCACCAACGACCTGGACACCATTCAGGAGTGCTTCGGCTGGGGCATTATGATGTTCTTCGACGCACTGCTTTTGGGAATTCTGGCCATCATCAAAATGTGGCGGATGGACTGGCTGCTGACCTGCCTGTCCCTGATCCCCATGGCATTGCTCCTGGCCTCGGCCACGGTGGTGGGCAGTTACATGATGAAAAAATGGGACATCCGCCAGGAGGCCTTCTCCAAGCTGTCGGACTTCTCCCAGGAGAGCTTCTCCGGCATCGCCGTGATCAAGGCCTTCGTCAAGGAGGCCACGGAGCTGATGGCCTTCAAGAAGCTCAACGTGGAAAACGAAAAGGCCAACATCGACCACACCAAGGCATCGGTCCTGCTGCGGATCTTGGTGACGCTGTTTGTGGAGAGTGTGGTGTGCATCATCCTGGGCTACGGCGGCTACCTGGTGTACCGGGGCAGCTTCAATGCCGGTCAGCTGGTGGAATTTATCGGCTATTTCACCGCCATCGTCTGGCCCATTATGGCCGTGTCGGAGCTGATCGACATGACCAGCCGGGGCAAGGCCTCCCTGAACCGGGTGAGCCAGCTGCTGGACGCGGAGCAGGATGTGGCGGACCGGCCCGGCGCGGAGGTGCTGACGGATGTACAGGGCCGGATCGAATTTAAGGATCTGACCTTCCGCTATCCCGATGGGGAATTTGACTGCCTGGAAAATATTTCCTTCACCATTGAGGCCGGGGAAAATGTGGGTCTGGTGGGCAAGACCGGCTCCGGCAAGACCACCCTGGTGGACCTGCTTTTGCGGACCTACAATGTGCCCGACGGTACGGTGTTTGTGGACGGACAGGATGTAAATGACCTGACCATCGCTTCGGTCCGGGCGGCCTGCGCCTATGTGCCACAGGACAATTTCCTGTTCTCCGACACCATCGCCAACAACATCGCCTTTGGCCTGCCGGCGGAGGAAAAGACCGTCAGCGCCGCGGCGGTGCTGGCCGACGTGGACGGCAACATCCGCCAGTTCCAGCACGGCTACGATACGGTGCTGGGCGAGCGGGGCGTGACGGTGTCCGGCGGTCAGAAGCAGCGGATCTCCATTGCCCGGGCCTTGATGAAGGACGCGCCCATTCTGATCCTGGACGACTCGGTTTCTGCGGTGGATACCAAGACCGAACAGACCATCCTGCAGAATCTTCACGCCACCCGGGCGGGCAAGACCACCATCGTCATCGCCCACCGGATCTCCACCATCGAGGGAATGGATAAGCTCCTGTTCCTGGAGGACGGACGGCTCACCGCCGTAGGTCCTCACGCCCAGCTTTACGACACCTGCCCGGCCTACCGGAAAATGGTGGACCTGCAGCGGCTGGAGGAGGAAGGAGGTGCCCACAATGGCTGAGTATCTGCCTATTCTGATCCTGGGTGCCATCATCGGGGTGTTCTCCATCCTGTTTGTATGCGCCTATGTGCTCCTGCGCCGGTCAAAGCCCAAGGACTTTGACCGCCATATGAAGGACGGAGAGATCATCCGCCGTCTGCTTCGGTACGCAAAGCCCTACAGAATGCGGTTTGTGCTGGTGTTTTTCATTATGCTGGTGTCCATCGGCTACGACCTGGTATCGCCCCTGCTCGTGGGCCACATCGAACAGACGGTTGCCGGGGATTTCCAGCTAAGCTACCTGTTTGCCGTGGTGGGGGTCTATGCCGGGATCCTGGTGGTATCGGTGGTATGCACCTACTTCCAGTCCATGATCCTGCAAAAGACCGGACAGAAGATCCTGTCGGCCCTGCGGCAGGACCTGTTCACCCACATCGAGAGCCTGTCCCACGACCAGCTCAACAACATTCCCGTGGGCAAGCTGGTGACCCGGGTCACCAACGATACCAACGCCATCAGCTACCTGTTCACCAACATCCTGGTGACCCTGCTGAAAAACTGCATGGTCATTCTGGGTGTGCTGGGGGCGATGCTGATGCTCAACTACGCCCTGACGTTGATGGTTTTGTGCTTTGTGCCGTTTTTGGTGCTGTTTACGGTGATCTTCCGGAAATTCTCCCGGACCGTCCACCGGAGCGTCAGCGATGCCACCACCGATCTGAATACCTACCTGTCGGAAAATCTGTCCGGTATGAAGATCACCCAGATCTTCAACCAGGAGGACAATAAATACGCCGCCTTCTTGGAGCGAAGCCGGAAATTGCAGAAGGCCAAGCACGGACGGATGTTCGTGTTCGGTATTTTCCGGCCCATGGTGTATATGCTCAATATAAGCTGTGTTATGTGCCTTTTGTATCTGGGCGCCAAGGGGTATATCCGGGATATGGACTTCTTTGGCCAGACGGTGACCAGCAGTGTGGTGGTGTCCTTCTACATGTACATCTCCAAGTTCTTTAACCCCATCCAGCAGCTTGCCGAGCAGTTTGACATGCTGCAGAAATCCTTCGCCTCTGCCGAGAAGATCTTCACCATTATGGACATGGTGCCCCAGGTGGTAGATGCGCCGGACGCCATAGAGCTGGAGGAAATGAAAGGCGAGATCGAATTTAAGGACGTATGGTTTGCCTATAAGCCGGGAGTTTGGGTGCTGAAGGGGGTCTCCTTCCATGTACAGCCCCGGCAGACGGTGGCCTTTGTCGGGGCGACCGGCTCCGGCAAGACTACCATTCTAAGCCTGATCTGCCGCAACTACGACATTCAAAAAGGCCAGATCCTCATTGACGGCATCGACATCCGCCGGATCAAGATATCCTCTTTGCGGCGGCACTTCGGTCAGATGCTCCAGGATGTGTTCCTGTTCTCCGGGGATATTCGCAGTAATATCCTTTTGGGGAAGGAGGGCGTGACCGATGAGGAAGTCATGGCCGCGGCCCGATATGTCAACGCCCACAAGTTTATCGACCGGCTGGAGAGCGGCCTGGACGAGGCGGTCCGGGAGCGGGGCAACAATTTCTCGGCCGGACAGCGGCAGCTTTTGAGCTTTGCCCGGACCATCGTCCATAAGCCGGCGGTGATGATCCTGGACGAGGCCACCGCCAACATCGACACGGAGACGGAGCTGCTGATCCAGGATTCCCTGGAGAAAATGAAAAACATCGGCACGATGCTGATCGTGGCCCACCGGCTGTCTACCATCCAGCACGCGGACAGCATCATCCTGCTGTCGGACGGCAAGATCCTGGAGCAGGGCGACCATCAGCAGCTATTGCAGTTAAAGGGCCGCTATCACCAGCTTTACACCATTCAGTATCAGCATCAGCAGCTCAAAGGAGAGACCTATGGAGATTAAGGAAATTTTAGCCCGGTGCGACCATACCCTTCTGACCCCCACCGCCACATGGGAGCAGATCCGGACCTTGTGTGACCAGGGGATGGAATACGGCACGGCATCGGTGTGCATCCCGGCGTCTTTTGTGGCCCGGGCTAAGGAATATGTGGGTGACCGGCTGGCTATCTGCACGGTCATCGCCTTTCCCAACGGCTACGACACCACCGCCGCCAAGTGCTTTATGGCCTACGATGCTGTGAGCCACGGGGCGGACGAGGTAGATATGGTGGTGAATCTGGGCTGGGTCAAGGAGGGGAACTTTGACGCCGTCCTGGAGGAGATCCGCCAGATCAAGGGCCACTGCTGTGGCAAGTGTCTGAAGGTCATTGTGGAGACCTGCCTGCTGACCCGGGAGGAGAAGATCGAATTGTGCCGGGTGGTCACAGAATCCGGGGCGGATTTTATCAAGACCTCCACCGGATTTTCTACCGCCGGGGCGACGGCCCAGGATGTGGCGCTGTTTAAGGCCCATGTGGGCCCCCATGTGCAGATCAAGGCCGCCGGGGGCATCAGTACCCTGGAGGATGCGGAGGAGTTTATCCGCCTGGGAGCGGACCGGCTGGGTACATCCCGGATCGTCAAACTCGCCGCAGGCAAGGAATAAACCCAACGGCCCAACGAAAGGAGAAAAGTTATGTTAACCACTCCAACCCCACATATTTCCGCAAAGCCCGGTG
>JAZNDJ010000064.1:0-9805 GCA_045588045.1 Faecousia sp. | reverse complement strand
ATTAAATCTATAGCTTTGCAGTGGTCCTCAACATAAAGCCAGTCGCGTATATTTTCGCCCTTGCCGTAAACAGGTAGCGGCTTATCGTTTAATGCGTTTGCTTTCATTAAGGGGATAAGCTTCTCGGGGAAGTGGTAGGGGCCGTAGTTATTGGAGCACCGGGAGATGGTTACGGGCAGGCCGTAGGTCCGGTGGTAGGCCATCACCAGCAGATCCGCCGCCGCCTTGGAGGAGGAATAGGGGGAGCTGGTGTGAATGGGGGTCTCCTCGGTAAACAGCAGGTCAGGACGGTCCAGAGGCAGGTCGCCGTAGACCTCGTCGGTGGAGACCTGGTGGTAGCGCTCAATGCCGTACTTGCGGCAGGCATCCATCAGCACCTGAGTGCCCAAAATGTTGGTCATCAGGAATACTTCGGGATTTTCAATAGAGCGGTCCACATGGCTCTCGGCGGCGAAGTTCACCACCATATCCGGCTTTTCTTCTTCAAAGAGCTGATACACAGCCTCCCGGTCGCAGATATCCGCCTTCACAAAACGGAAGTTGGGGCAGTTCATCACAGGAGCCAGGGTGCTCAGATTGCCTGCGTAGGTCAGCTTGTCCAGGCAGATGATCCGGTAGTCGGGATACTTGCCCAGCATATGAAAAATGAAGTTGCTGCCGATAAAACCGGCGCCGCCGGTAACGATGATTGTCTTAGCCATTGTTCAGCTCCTCCAACCTTTTTTTGTCGTGGATCACGTCGATGTACTTGCCGTCCAGCACATCCCGCAGATACTGGCCGTACTGGTTGCGGTAGGCGGCAATGACTTTCTCCACTTCTTCCCGGGTGATCCAGCCGTTGATGTAGGCGATATCTTCCAGACAGCCGATCTTTCGGTTTTGGTGGGATTCTACGGTTTTGACGAAATTGGTGGCTTCCACAAGGCTCTCATGGGTGCCGGTATCCAGCCAGGTAAAGCCCTGACCCAGCAGCTCCACATTCAGCTCACTCTGCTCCAGGTAGATCCGATTCAGGTCGGTGATCTCCAGCTCACCCCGCTTGGAGGGTTTCAGACCCTTAGCATACTCCACCACCCGGTTGTCGTAGAAGTAAAGGCCGGTGACGCAGTAGTTGCTCTTGGGAACTTGGGGCTTTTCCTCAATGGAGATAGCATGACCCTCGTTGTCAAACTCCACAATGCCAAAGCGCTCAGGATCGTCCACATAGTAGCCGAAGATGGTGGCACCCTTGCCGGACTCGGCGTTGCGCACAGCAGCCTGGAGCCGCTTCTTCAGACCGTGACCGAAGAAAATGTTATCACCCAAGACCATAGCGACGGTGTCGTTGCCGATGAATTCCTCGCCGATAATGAAGGCCTGAGCCAGTCCGTCGGGACTGGGCTGCTCGGCATAGCTTAGCTGTAGGCCAAACTGGCTGCCGTCACCCAGCAACTCACGGAAGCGGGGCAGATCCTGGGGGGTGGAAATAATGAGGATCTCCCGGATGCCTGCGCTCATCAGCACAGACAGGGGGTAATAGATCATGGGTTTATCGTAAATGGGCAACAGTTGCTTGGAAGTAACTTTGGTGAGGGGGTACAGTCTGGTTCCGGAGCCTCCGGCGAGTACGATACCTTTCATAAGCTGTCTCCTAACATGGGCAAAGGCCGTATTTTACAGGCGGCAAAGCTTTGGGCAGACTGCCACCTATGATTTTGCCCACATTATACAGGAAAAGACTATGGATTGCAAGAGGTTCGCAGCTTTTTGGTGATAGTCCACAAAATATGTATAAATTATAAAAAAGTTGGGTTTTTCAGTAGTTTTTTCTATATTCCCTTGACTTTGCGCCAGTGGGCTGATATAATCCACCGGGAAAAGCGTGCCGCGGATATGAAAAATGTCTGACGACACAGGTGCAAAGGAGGATGGGTGTGGAGCTTTGGGAGCTGCTTTTGCTGGCAGTGGGCCTGAGCATGGATGCATTTGCTGTTTCTGTGTGCAAGGGCCTGTCCATGAAAAAAGCCACCCTGACGGCAAGTGCGGTCTGCGGCGCATGGTTCGGCGGTTTCCAGGCATTGATGCCCCTGGTGGGCTTCTTCCTGGGAAGTCTGTTTGCCGAAGCGATCCAAGCGGTGGACCATTGGGTAGCCTTTGGCCTGCTGGCCATCATCGGCATCAATATGCTCCGGGAAGTGTTCTCCAAGGACTGCGACAGCTGCGATGAGCGTAACGCGGACCTGTCTGTAAAAACCATGTTCGTCATGGCGGTGGCTACCAGTATCGATGCCATGGCTGTGGGTATCTCCCTGGCTATGACCGCGGGTGTCAACATCTTCCTGGCTGTGACGATGATCGGTGCCGTGACCTTTGCTCTGTCCGCGTTGGGTGTGAAGATCGGAAATATCTTCGGCAGCCGCTTTGAGAAAAAAGCCCAGTTTGCCGGCGGTGTCATTTTGATCCTGCTGGGACTGAAGATCCTGCTGGAGGATCTTGGGCTTTTTGGATAAAATAAAAAACAAAACATATTTTTGGAGGAAACAAACATGAAAAAACTGATCGCACTTTTGCTGGTCATGATTTTGGCTGCAGGCATGGTTGCCTGCGGCAGCACCGAGGAGACCCCCAAGGAGCCTGTCAACCTGACCGGCACCATGGAGGAGACCGTCAATGCCATCAATGAGGCCCATGCCCAGATGGAGCTGCCTCTGATGGTCATGGCTCTGGATATGACCGATGTGGACAGCCTGACCTACTACACCGGCCTGACCACTACTGACGGCATCAGCGATGCCGCTATCTGTGAGCCCATGATGGGCCAGGCTTACTCTCTGGTCCTGGTTCGCGCCGCTGACGCAACCAAGGCCGCGGAAGTGGCCCGGCACATGTTCGACAATGTGGACATGCGCAAATGGGTCTGCGTGGAGGCAGACACGAAGATCGCCGCCAGCTACGGCGATGTTGCCATGTTCTTCATGGTCAATAGCCAGTTTGCCGAGCAGGTCACCACTGCCACCATGCTGGAGGCTTTCAAGACCGTCTGCGGCGGCGACGTCACTGTGATCGAGTAACAGATCAAAACCGAGAAAATGGCAGTGACCCGGTCACTGCCATTTTTTACAAGGAGGCACCAAAATGCTGTTTTCCAGTATCCCATTTCTGTTTTACTTTTTGCCGGCGGTGCTGGCTGTGTACTTTTTGGTACCGAAAAAACTGAAAAATGCGGTCCTGCTGGTGTTCAGCCTGGTGTTTTATGCCTGGGGCGAGCCGAAGTATGTGGTGCTCATGGCCGTCACCATCGGCCTGTTCTACGGTTGCGGCCTGGCTATTGAGAAGAGCCGGAGCAAGGCTGGGAAGAAAGGCTGGCTGATCGTATCTGTGGCTGTGGGCCTGGGACTTTTGGGCTTGTTTAAATACGCCGACTTTTTCCTGGGCAGTCTCAATGCCGTGGCTGGGAGCAAGATACCGCTTTTGAAGCTGGCACTGCCCATCGGTATCAGCTTTTACACCTTCCAGTGCCTGAGCTACACCGTTGACGTGTACCGGGGCAACGTCCCTGCGCAGCGGAACATCATCTCCTTTGGCGCGTATGTATCCCTGTTCCCGCAGCTGATCGCCGGCCCCATCGTCCGCTATGCGGATGTGGCCCGCCAGCTGCAGGAGCGGACCCATAGCTGGGAGGATGCGACTGCAGGTTTGCGCAGATTCCTCATTGGTCTTTCCAAAAAGGTGCTGCTGGCCAACAGCTTTGGGCAGCTTACCGAGGTGTTTCGAACCAGCGGCGAGAAGTCGGTGCTGTTCTACTGGATCTATGCTATCGCCTTTACGCTGCAGATCTATTTTGATTTTTCCGGCTACAGCGATATGGCCATCGGCCTGGGCAGAGTCTTTGGCTTCCGGTTTATGGAAAACTTCAACTATCCCTATCTGTCCGGCTCTGTCACGGAGTTTTGGCGGCGGTGGCACATAAGCCTTGGCAGCTGGTTCCGGGATTATGTGTATATCCCCCTGGGAGGCAACCGGGTACGGACCGGCCGTTGGGTGCTGAATATTCTGCTGGTATGGATGCTCACCGGCCTGTGGCACGGTGCGGCGTGGAATTTTGTCCTGTGGGGTCTGCTGTATGCTGTGTTCCTGCTGGCGGAGAAATGGATCCCGGGGCTGAAAAAGCTGCCGCCGGTGGTGCGGCAGGTCTATGTGCTGCTGATCGTGGTACTGGGCTTTGTGCTGTTTAATGCCACGGACCTGAGCCAGGCGCTGTCTGACATCGGCTGCATGTTCGGCTTCGGCGGCATACCGGCAGTAACCGGACAGACCCTCTATTACCTGCGCAGCTACGGCATTTTGCTGATCGCCGGTATCGTTGGGGCAACGCCCCTTATGAAGAACTTGGGCAACCGGCTGACCGCTACAAAGGCCGGCCCTGTGCTGGAGCCGGTGCTGCTGCTTGTTGCCCTGGCACTGTGTACCGCCTATTTGGTGGATGGGTCCTTCAACCCATTCCTCTACTTCCGTTTTTAAGGGGGTGGCGCAATGAAAAATCAGAAGATCCGCATCATCGGTATCGTCGCGGTGGCGGTGCTTTGGTCGGTGCTGGCCGTATTTGCATGGATCAAGCCTGCCCAAGATATCTCCACGTCAGAACGCCGTCCCCTGGAGCAATTCCCAACCCTGTCGACGGAAAGTATTCTGTCCGGCAAGTTCATGACAGACTTTGAGAAATATACCTTAGACCAGTTTCCGGGCCGGGATAGCTTCCGGCAGCTTAAGTCCCTGTTCCATTATTACGTTTTGGGACAGAAGGACAACAACGATATTTATATCGCAGATGGGTCGGCAGCCCAGCTTGTCTATCCCATGAGCCAAGGCGGTGTGGACAAGGCAACAGAGCGGTTCGCTTTTGTCTACGAGACCTATCTGAAGGACACCGGCAGCAGCATCGTCAATGCCATAGTTCCGGATAAGGGCTATTATCTGGCAGTGGAAAACGGCTACCCTGCCATGGACTATAACGCCATGTTCCAAAGGGTGGAATCTGCCATGCCCTGGGCGACCCATGTCAATCTGACAGACTGCTTGACAGCAGAGGACTACTACCGCACCGACACCCACTGGCGGCAGGAGGCGATCCTGCCTGCGGCGCAAAAGCTTTGCCAGGCCTTGGGGGTGACAGCACCGACGGCGGGGGACTATACCGAAGCGGTCATAGAGCGGCCCTTCTATGGCGTTTACCACGGCCAGGCGGCCCTGCCTATGAAGCCGGATGCCATGCGTGTCCTGCACAGTCAGGTTTTGGATAATTGCCGGGTCTACAGCTATGAAACGGACAGCGATTCCCATGTCTATGATATGGAAAAGCTGGACAGCCGAGATCTGTATGATGTGTACCTGTCCGGTCCCCAGGCACTGCTGATGATCGAAAATCCCAGGGCAGCCACCGATCGGGAGTTGGTGGTGTTTCGGGATTCCTTTGGCAGCAGCATGGTGCCTCTGCTGGTCCATGACTACCGGAAGGTGACGGTGGTGGACCTGCGGTATATTGCCGGCAGCCTGCTGGGGGAGTATATTGACTTTAACGGGCAGGATGTTCTGTTCCTGCACAGCACACTGGTCCTCAACAACGGCCACGCACTCAAGTAAAATAAGACCCTGTCATCCCCACAGTCGGGCGGGATGACAGGGTCTTTTTATTTTGTTGTGAGATTTTGGATCCAGCTGCCTTGCTTGATCATGATGTAGCCGATAACGGATTTAATCAGGTCGACACTGTTGCAGGCAATGTATACCACTACCGCAGGCAGCCCGGTGAAGTAACTCAGAACAAAGGCGATGGGGATGCTGAGGATCCAAATAGCCCCGCAGTCAAACAGAAAGGTGATCACGGTCTTTCCACCGGCCCTTAAGGTAAAATATACCGGGAAGATATAGGCCTGGAAGGGCATACACACAGCGGAAATGATGATAAACCAAGTTGCTAAATGACGCACAGAATCGGTGGTATTGTACAGCTTGGGGATCAGCCCGGAGAAGGCGACCAGCAGAGCACCGAACACCACGCCGGAGAAAATGCCCAGGACGGTCATTTTGGTGTTCTCCTCCCGGACCTCCTGCTTCGGGCGGCCTGCGCCCAGCATTTGACCGGTGATGATGCCTACGGTGTTGCCCAGTGAGCGGAATACCACACTTGCCAGGTTGTAGATGGTGGTGGAAATGCTCAGCGCCGGCACCACATCCAGTCCGCAGCGGGAGTAGCACTGGTTCAGCACCGCCATGCCCAGTCCATAGAAAAATTCGTTGAACAGCAGGGGCGTGCCCTTGAGCAGGATCGATCTCAGCAGCGGTGCGGGGATGTACAGGGAGCGATACAGTCCCTTCATAAATGGCAAAAGCTTGGTGTGACTGTGGGCCCAGATCACCACGATGGCCATTTCCACATACCGGGAAAGGACCGTGGCTGCGGCAGCACCGGCCACACCCATGGCAGGCAGGCCAAGCTTGCCGAAGATCAGCAGGTAGTTACCCAGAAGGTTCACAGCGGTGGCCACAAAACCGGCTACCATGGGCACCGTAGTCCGTCCGCATTCCCGCAGGGTGTCGGCATAGGCGTTGGTCAGAGCAAAGGCCGGCAGGCCGATCAGCATGATCATCAGGTACTGCTTGCCATAGTACAGGGTGTCGGCAGCAAGGGCGGGATCGCCTTGGCCTTGTAGGTACATGCCGATCAGTTCGTTGCTAAAGCCCAGGAAGATGCCGGAGCCTACCGCCGTCAGCAGCAGGCTGACCATCAGCTTAAAGCGGAAGGTGTGGCGGATGCCCTCCTGGTCTCCGGAGCCATAGTATTGGGTGGTGAAGATGCCGGCACCGGCGGCACCGCCGTAGAGGGCCAGCATGAAAATAAACAGAAGATTGTTGTTGGCAATGGTCACACCACCGATCTGGGCGGTACTGAGCTGACCGACCATGACGTTATCCAGCAGCGAGACGAAATTTGTGATGGCATTCTGCAGGATGATCGGTGTGGCGATGGCCAGTACCCGGCGGTAAAAATCTTTTGTGCCTACCAGGCGGCGCAGCATATCCATCACTCCTTTCCGTACTCGGTTTATCATACTCCAAACCGACATAAAAAGCTAGTCCCAAAAATCAGGACAAGGTATTGACAAACACAATACCTCGTGATACGATGTATTACACGAAGGGAGGTATACCATGGACATACAGTTAAAGCGGGGCTTGTTGGATGTGTGCGTATTGGCGGCCATCAAGAGCGAAGATTCCTACGGCTATAAGATCATTAGAGATATGAAGCCGTATATCGAGCTGTCCGAATCGACCTTATATACCATTCTGAAACGGTTGGAATCCGCGGATATGCTGACAGTACGAACTGTAGAGCACGGTGGCAGGCTCCGGAAGTATTACCGTATCACCGATGAGGGATTAAGACGCATTGCGGAGTTCAAGGATGAGTGGAAGGAAATTCTTTCTATATATCGGTTCGTAACCAAGGAGGATGAGTCACATGAGTAAACAAGAATTTCTTGCGCAGCTGCGTAAAGGACTGACCGGTTTGCCACAAGATGACATTGAGGAACGTCTGACATTTTACGGTGAAATGATAGATGACCGTATAGAAGAAGGTCTTTCAGAAGAAGATGCGGTTTGTCAGATCGGTAACATTGATGAACTTATATCGCAGATCATAGCAGACACGCCCCACACGAAACGCGTAAACGAAAAGATGATACCAAAGAAAAAGCTGAAAGTATGGGAAATCGTACTTTTGGTACTTGGCTCACCAATATGGCTTTCTCTGCTGATTGCCGCGATTGCTGTAATTCTTGCGCTCTATGTCTCGTTATGGGCTGTGATGATTTCCCTGTGGGCCGTTTACGGTTCGCTTATTGGCTGTGCGCTTGGCGGCATTGTAGCAGGTGTTGTTTTTGCTTGTAGCGATAATGTTCTTCCGGGAATTGCAGTGATTGGCGCAGGAGTCGCGTGTGCCGGACTTTCTATTTTTATGTTCTACGGATGTAAGGCAGCAACAAAAGGCATTTTGGTACTTACAAAGAAAATTGCAGTATGGATAAAGAACTGCTTTATCAAGAAGGAGGATGCGTAATGAGAAAGACAACGAAAATATGGCTTATTATAGCATCTTCCCTTATTTTGCTCGGATGTATAATTTTTGGAGGTGCAATGACAATGCTTCGTTGGGATTTTACAAAATTATCTACGAACAAATTCGAAACAAGCAATTACGAAATAAGTGAAAATTATAGCAATATCTCAATTACTGCCGGTACCGCCGATATTGTGTTTGTGCCTTCAGAAAACCAAAAAACTTCCGTCGTTTGCTATGAACAAAAAAATATGAAGCACTCGGTTACGGTAAAGGACGATGTGCTTACAATAGAGGTAGTTGATACAAGAAAATGGCATGCGTATATCGGCATAAATTTCGAAGCGCCAAAGATAACTGTATATCTTCCGCAAGGGGAATACGGTGCGCTTTCAATAAAGTCGAGCACAGGCAGGATTGAAACGCCAAAAGATTTTACCTTTGAAAGCATAGATATTTCAGCAAGCACGGGTAATATAAGGAATTATGCTTCCGCTTTGATGAATATAAAAATTAAGACGACTACGGGTAATATTAGTACCGAGAACATCACTGCAGGTGCGGTTGACCTTTCCGTTACCACAGGCAAGGTGGCTGCTTCGGGCGTGACCTGCAAGGGCGACATGGCAGTTCGCGTGTCAACAGGTAAATCATATCTGACGAATATCACGTGCAAAAACCTTATATCAAGCGGAAATACAGGAGATATTTCTTTGGAGAATGTGATCGCCGCAGAAAAGTTCTCTATTGAGAGAAGCACAGGTGATATCGCGTTTGAATGTTCGGATGCCGCGGAAATCTTCGTCAAAACCGATACGGGTGATGTTAGAGGCCGTTTGCTTACCGATAAGGTGTTTATTACGCAGACCGACACGGGCAGTATTGATGTACCAAAAACAGCAACCGGTGGAAAATGCGAGATCAGCACCGACACGGGAGACATAAAAATAGGCATAGCAGAGTAAAAAATCAATGATCATTAAAAAGGCACCGCTTCAGCGGTGCCTTTCCTTATACATAAATAGCGGTGTCGTATTTAGCACTTGCCCATCAGACGGATGTAGAATTCCACAGCCCGGCCAATGGATTCCAGCCGGATCTTCTCATTGTTGCCGTGGATGGACTTGCGCTCCTCAGCAGTCATGTCCATGGCAGAGAACCGGTAGACGTGACGGCTCAGATCCCGGTAGTGGCGGGAGTCGGAGCACTGGACCATCAGGTAAGGGGACACGATACAGCCGGGCCAGGTCTCAGCCACGGCAGAGGCTACCTTATTCCAGCTTGCACAGCCGGTTTCGGAAATGGGGCTGGGCTCAAAGCTCTCCAGCACCGTGATCTCCACAGAATCGTCCTTTACTACCTTCTTCAGATAGGCGGTGGCAGAGGCCACGGAATCGGAGGGATTCAGCCGCATATTGCTCACCAGGCTTGCCTGAGCCGGGATCACGTTCCGGGCATTGCTGCCTTCAGCCATGGTAAAGGCGGTGGTGGTGCGTACAAGGGCGTTGATCTCGCCGCCGCACAGCTTGCAGTACAGGTTAAGCACCGGCTTGAACAGCCACAGGTTGGCAAACAGCAGCCGGAACGCGAAGCCGGAATGGCGGCCGAGGGTGTCAAACATTTCGGCGGCGGGCTTGGTGATATGCATTTTGAAGGGGTGCTTTACAATGCGGCGGCAGGCCTCCGCTAGGGTGGTAATGGGGG
>JAZNDJ010000063.1:0-25844 GCA_045588045.1 Faecousia sp. | reverse complement strand
AGCGGCGGCCAGTTTCTGATACTTCAGGGCACAGGGATCAGCAGCATTTGCCCAGGCTCAGGCTCCCCGGTCAAGCCGTTGGCTGACAGAATATCCTCCACTGTAGAGCCTGCAGCCTTGGCAAGCTCCCATAGGCTGTCGCCACCGGCTTTACGGAGGATCAGACTGGGACGGCCCGGATCCGGCTGGGTCTGCTCGCCCAGCACAAGGCCTGTAACCATCGGAACTCCCTGCCCTCCAACGACCATCCTGTCTGTCAATATATCTGCCTGCATGGAAACGCCATTGCTTTCCAGGATCATTTGAGGGGCACCACTTGGTGCTACTGTCATCTGTAGCTGGGCCAGCTCCGGTACGGAAAGCATCTGCATTTCCTCCCAATAGGCGTTTGTGCTTTGCAGGTTGCCCTCTGTATCTTTGTACAGCAGCGAGAATACGCCGGGAAGCTGGATCTGAACGCCGTCCCCGCTGTACATCTGCTGGGGCACATCGGGATAAAAGGCCAGATCCGTGGCCGCCGCAGCATCTGCCTCCACCGTCTGCTCCACCTGTTGGGTCTGGGTCTGGGCATCCAAAACAGACGGCAGCTGCAGCATCTGAATCTGTGGTGCTACGGTCCGCAGGGGGCTGTAGGCATCCTCCACGACCTCAACCATGGGTCTTCCGTACACAGTATACTGCCCACTCAGGCTCGCTTTCAAACACAGCTTCCCCTCCGGCATCAGATCCAGCTCCAGATTAGTCAGCAGCGGAAGCACCTGCACAGAGG
The DNA here is from genome assembly GCA_045588045.1 of Faecousia sp. Lineage (GTDB taxonomy): Bacteria > Bacillota > Clostridia > Oscillospirales > Oscillospiraceae > Faecousia. The sequence goes on along the minus strand of JAZNDJ010000063.1, from coordinate 25,075 downwards.
CGTCACTGTCGTATTCCCTGTCCAGATCCGCAAACTGAGAAAAGGAAATCTCCTGATCCCAATTATGAAGCTGACCATCAGCGCAGCGGTACAGGGCATGGATTAGAGCGGCACCGCGAAATACCACCTTGTCGGCCATCAGTTTCCGATCCACCAGTTCCGGACGCAGCTCATAGCGGATCAGTTGTTCCGGCTGGGGTGAAGCGGCCGATACTGTGAACTCCTCCTCCAAAGAAAAGGCCTTCTCCCCTGCCTCCATTGGAATCTGCATAGGGTAAGAACGTTTCAGTACACGGACATCCTGCGGCAACTCCTCCGGTGTGTACAGCTCCGTTTCACCGGGCACCATCGCCTGCACCAGCATGCTGAAATTTGCCCGGACCATCAGCTTTCTGGCTGACAGTGATCTGGCATCTACGCTTCGCAAATACGGCTGTGCCTGTATCGTGCCGTCGTGTCGGGTCTGGGGAATGTCCCACTTCATCTGAAACGGCAACCAGGCTGCTACAGATTGCGGTGCGCCCCCCTCCTCCGGAAGATAAAGCACCCAGGTCATGACCCCGCCATTGACACCGATCCGGTCACTGCGCCACTCCTTGCCACGGACTACCACCTGGGCCCAGCAGGTAACAACCCTGCCAATATCCGGCATCCCCTCCGGCAGTCTTACCTCCTGGGTCTGCTCCTGGGTCTGTGCCTGCCGGATCACCGGCTGTAGGTGCTGCAACACGGTTTTATGAAACTGTAACTCCAAACGGATCACTCCTTATCCCTCGTTTTACTCAAGCCTATTCCGCCAGGGACAAGGTTATGCTTATTTTTTGAAAACCAGGCTGCAACCAAGTGCCATCAGTCCAAATCCAAAAACATAGGTCCAAAAGTTACCCCCGATCCAAAACCCGATCAGAAGCCCTATGCCGAAGGTCAACACACCGCAGCCCAAAAACTGATTGTGGCGATACATAGAAAAACACCCCCTGCAAAAAGATATGCAGAGGGTGTTCTATTTTATTATCCGCCCAGGTATGCCTTACGGACCTCGTCACTGCTTGCCAGTTCCGCGCCGGTGCCGCTGAGGGTAATCGCACCGGTCTCCAGAACATAGGCCCGATCAGCGATCTCCAGGGCCTTGCTGGCGTTCTGCTCCACGAGCAAAATGGTAGTACCTGCTGCATGGAGCTCCTTGATAATATCAAAGATCTGATCCACCAGGATGGGGGCCAGGCCCATGGAAGGCTCATCCAGCATCAAAAGCTTGGGGTTGCTCATCAGCGCGCGGCTCATAGCCAGCATCTGCTGCTCGCCGCCGGACAAGGTGCCTGCGACTTGCTTGCGCCGCTCCTTCAGACGGGGGAACAGCTCAAACATCCGCTCCAGATCCGCTTTGTAGGAATCCTTCCGGATAAATGCGCCCATGTCCAGATTCTCCTGGACTGTCATTTGCAGGAAGATCCGGCGGCCCTCCGGAACATGGGCAAGGCCGTCACGCAGAAGCTTATGTGCGTCCACGTGGGAAATGTTCTTGTCCATAAAGGTGATGGAACCGCTGCGGGGGTGCATCAAGCCAGACACAGTTTTCAGAATGGTACTTTTTCCGGCACCGTTTGCGCCGATCAGTGCGACGATCTCGCCGTCGCCAACCTCGAAGGAAACGCCCTTGACCGCATGGATGGCACCGTAGTACACGTGCATATCTTCAACTTTCAGCATACATTAACCATCCTTTCTGCCCAGGTAGGCTTCGATGACGGCAGGGTCGTTCTTGATCTGCTCCGGGGTGCCCTTGGCGATAATGCGGCCATAGTTGACCACCACGATGCCCTCACAGACATTCATAACCAAATTCATGTCGTGCTCAATGAGGAAAATGGCGATCTGGAAGGTGTCACGGATCCGACGGATCTGATGCATCAGCTCCTCCGTTTCACTGGGGTTCATACCGGCAGCCGGCTCGTCCAGCAGAATGATGGACGGATCGGTTGCCAACGCCCGGACGATCTCCAGTCTGCGCTGGACACCGTAAGGCAGACTGCCTGCCTTCGCATCAGCCACGTCAGCAAGGCCCATAAAGTCCAGCAGCTCCATAGCTTTCTTGTTGGCAGCCTTCTCCGCCTTATAGTAAGGCGGCAGCCGTAAAAGAGAAGACAGGAAGCCGCACTTGATGGAGTTGTGCATACCTACCTTAACATTGTCCAGGACGGTCATGTCATTGAACAGACGGATGTTCTGGAAGGTTCTTGCCACGCCCAGACGATTGACCTTGGCGGTGGTCATACCCTTGGTATCCACACCCTTGACCAAAATACTGCCCCGGGTAGGCTGATAAACACTGGTCAGCAGGTTGAAGATGGTGGTCTTGCCAGCACCGTTGGGGCCGATCAGACCGGAGATCTCTGTAGGGCCGATGGTCATACTGAAGCCATCCACGGCTGTCAGACCGCCAAAGTCGATGCCCAAATTACGGACATCCAGCACAGGCTGCTTGCCAAGGTCCTGCTCGCGGTGCAGGTTGGTGCTGGTGACTTCCACCATTTTACGGGAATATTCACTCATCGCCGGGCACCTCCTTCTTGGCCGTTTTCTTGAAAAGTCCGGTTATCTTCTCTGTCACCGCAGCCTTGATCCGCTGGACAAAAGCCTTAAACTTAGGCGACCAGGTGAAGAGCATAACCACGATCAGCACGATGGCGTAGAGGATCATACGCAGATCCTCCAGGCTTCTCATGGCTTCCGGCAGGACATACAGCACCGTGGCAGAGATCACAGAGCCAAGGATGTTGCCCATACCGCCCAGGACCACAAACACCAGGATGTTGATAGAGGTGTTGAAATTGAACTTGGTGGCCTGCATGGAGGAGTAGTTCAAACCAAACAGAGCACCTGCCATACCGGCAAGGAATGCGGAAACTACAAATGCCTTCATTCGGAAGGTAGTAACATTGATACCCACGGATTCTGCAGCGATCCGGTTGTCCCGGACGGCCTTAATAGCGCGGCCTTCCTTGGAATTGATCAGATTCAGCACTACAAACAGTGCAAAGAGGATCAGCATAACGCCCATGGGGAAGGTGGACAGCTTCTCAACGCCTGTGGCACCCATAGGACCGGAAACGATCAGCTTGCCGCCCTCCAAAAGCTGCATCTTGGATGTGGAGATGGCGGCATGGAAGCCCTCGGAATCCACACCGACGTAGAGGTTGTTGATAATGTTTTTCATGATCTCGCCAAAGGCAAGTGTCACGATGGCCAGGTAGTCACCCCGCAGACGCAGCGCTGGGATACCGATAATAAAACCAAGCAGACCGGCTATGACACCACCGGCCAGCATACTCACAGCAAGACGGGCTGTCACGTCCGGAATCACCTCGGCTGTCAGTGCCGCAACGATGATGCCGGTAAAGGCACCGATGCCCATGAAGCCCGCATGGCCCAGGCTCAGCTCGCCGCAAACACCGACCAGCAGGTTCAGGGAGACCGCCAAAACGATATACGCACAAATAGGCACCAGGTAGCCGGATACGGCGCGGGTCAGGAAGCCGTAGCTGTTCAGGGCGTACATAGCGGTGAAGCCAACGGTCACAAGTCCGTAGATCTTCAGATTCTTGTCTTTTTTGGGTTTCAGACCGGACTGGGCAAATCTCTTCTTATTGATAAGCTTTTGGACATACTTAAGCAATGCCGAAATGCCGAAAAACACCAGTCCGTGGATCAGCACCGTAGGGATCATATCCAGGTAAATGCCCATGCCGGCGCACAGGACCCGCAGGTAGTACACAAGGTACAGAGCCGGGATATACAGAAGCCAAATCAAGAAAATCATAGCATTCCCTCCCTTAGACCTTTTCCTGTACCTGCTTGCCCAGAAGGCCGGCAGGCTTCACCAGCAAAATGATGATCAGTACAGAGAACACGATGGCATCGGAGAACTGGGTGGAAAGGTATGCCTTGCTGAAGGTCTCAATGATGCCCAGCAGGATGCCGCCCAGCATAGCGCCGGGGATGGAGCCGATACCGCCGAAGACCGCCGCCGTAAATGCGCGGATACCGGGCATAGAGCCAGTGGTGGGCTGGAGCGTGGGAACGGTGGAGCACAGCAAAACACCGGCAATGGCTGCCAGGGCAGAGCCGATGGCAAAAGTTGTGGAGATGGTGCGGTTGACATTGATGCCCATAAGCTGTGCTGCATCCCGATCCTCGGAAACAGCGCGCATAGCCTTGCCGGTCTTGGTCTTGCCGGTGAACAGAGTCAGGCCGATCATCACGATCACAGACACCGCCACAGTCAGAAGCACCTCGCCGGTGATGACCAGCTTGCCGTCAAACAGACTGATGGGTGCCATGGACACGATGCTGGTGAAATTCTTGGGTGCAGAGGACCAAATGAGCTGTGCCGCATTCTGCAGGAAATAGCTTACACCAATGGCTGTGATCAAGACTGCCAGGGATGTGGTGCCCCGCAAGGGCTTATACGCCAGGCCCTCGATGATGATACCAAGGATGGTACACACCAACACCGCGGCCAAAATGCCCAAAACAGGCGGCAGTCCTAAGTAATTTGTCACACAGAAGGAAATATAAGCACCCACCATGATTACATCACCGTGGGCAAAGTTCAGCATTTTTGCGATGCCATAGACCATAGTATAGCCCAGGGCAATGATGGCATACACAGAGCCAATGCTGATACCGTTGATCAGATACTGTAATACTTGCATAAGCAACCTCTCTTTCTCGTCAGCCAATCACAGCGGCAGCAATACTGCCGTTCTGATCGACCGACGAACGACAGGCAGGATGGGAAGGTTTCCCTTCCCATCCCGCGTTTCCATTAAGACATGGGGACGTAAACACCGTCGGTGATCACAACAGCGGCAGGCGTCTTGGAGATCATGCCTTCCTTGCTCCAGGTCATGCCCTTACCGGTCAGACCGTCAAAGGACATAGTGGTGAACTGCTCGATCAGAGCCTCGCAAATGTCCTCGCTGGATGCGGTACCGTCCAACTTGGCAGCGGTCAGTGCCTCGTAAATGGCGTACGCCACATCGTAACCGTCAGCAGCAAACTGGTTGGGAATAGCACCGTCGTTCTGCTCCTTGTACTTTTTAACAAAAGCCACGGTTGCGTCATCGGTAGCATTGGCATCAAAGGGGGTCATCAGAACCAGGCCCTCAGCCAGGGACAGGTCAAAGCCTTCCACAGTCAGAATGCCGTCCATGCCGTCACAGCCAAAGAAAGTGGGCTCGTAGCCGATGGTGTTGGCATAGGTCAGAACCTGGGAAGCCTCGGTGTAATAGAAGGGCAGGAACACCACATCACACTTGGCATCCTTGCACATGGTGACCTGGGTGGACAGGTCAGACTTGGTGTCGGAGGTGAAAGCAGCGTCCTTGACGGCCACATTCAGCTTCAGCTCCTCGGCCTTTGCCAGGAAGCCGGAAGCGATACCGGCAGAGTAAGCATCGGAGGAGTCGTAGATCATACCGATGGTAGCATCGGGCCACTTCTGCGCCATCAGCTCAGCGGCAGATGCACCCTGGTTGGGGTCGGTGAAGCACATCTGGAACACGTTGGAGCCGGTCTGTGCAACTTCCACAGCGGATGCGGAGGGGGTCAGCACGAACACCTGGTCAGAAACAGCTTCCGCAGCCGCAGCGGCGGCAGAGCCGGAGGTAACGGAACCGGCGAAAATGTCCATGCCCCAGTCCTTCAGCGCATTGTAAGCAGAAACAGCCTTTTCGCCATCGGCCTCGTCGTCCTCAGCCTTGAACTCAAACTGCAGGCCGCCCAGCGCATTGATCTCCTCAACAGCGATCTTCATGCCGGCCTCAACAGCCAGACCGTACTGTGCGTTGCCGCCGGTCAGAGGACCGCTGGTGCCGATCTTGATGACTGCACTATCGGCAGTATCATTCTGATTGCCGGACAGGTTGGTGCCGCCCTGGCCGGACAGGTCTGTGTTTTCGGTTGCGCCGCAGCCTGCGAACATCGCAGCGACCAGCAATGCAGCCATAACGATTGCAAATACCTTTTTCATTTTCTTTTCTCCTTTTCGTTATCAGATTATGGGGTTATGCAAAAAAGCGGCTATGCCCTGCAAAGCCGCCCTTCCATACAATATGCAAGCGGCTCAGTATCCCACAAGCAGTCGGATAATTAGAATGGACACTGCCAATATGACAGTGTCCACAATCAAAACAGAGCGCACGGAGGTACCTGCTGTAAAAGAACAGCCGGTAGAAGACTGATACATACCATTTGTATGAGCGGTCATCTTCCAATACCCTCCCAAATAATTTGACCTTATTGTATCTCTACGGCGCACAATTGTCAACCGCTGAAAATACAAAAAATAGGGTCATTTGTGCCTGGTTTTTTGTATATTCCATACAATTGTTTCTAGCCCAGCGATTCCTTGCAGGCCGTCAAAATCTTGGAAATGATCGGCACACAGACCTCTGCACCGTAGCCGCCATCCTCGACCACCACAACAAACGCCAGAGGATACTCGGCATCCTCCACAAAGCCTGCCAAAAGAGCATTCGGCTTCTGCTCCCCGCCGACCTCAGCAGTACCGGTCTTGGCGCAGGCGGTCAAGCCCTGGAAATTCTTTGCACCGTACTTCTTGGTGACATTGTAGCCCATATACTCCCGAAGGGTCTGGGCTGTGGTCTCGGACATAATCCGGTCATTGGTCTGGGTCTTGGCCGAATAGGTCACGCTGCCGCCGGCTGTTACCTCCTGTACCAAATAAGGGGTGGTTCCCCTGCCCTCCCCGGCGATCGCACCGACAAAGGCCAGGAAGGCGCAGGCGTTGACTTTATCCTCATACTGGCCAATACCGCTCCAGGCCACATTGACCTTAGCCGCATCGGTGGCTTTGCAGGTACCCGATGCGGTGGTGATCCCGTCAAAGGACAGGCTGTTCACCACGCCAAACTGCTTTGCATACCGGTCCAGGGTCTCCCCACCCAGCTGCAGTGCGATTTCGGCAAAGGCGCAGTTACAGGAATTGCAGAAAGCCTCCTGCAGCGATTGTTTGCCATGGGTATGTTCACAGGTGATCTCATCAGAGCCAATCAGATAGCTGCCCTTACAGGTAAAGGTCTGCTCCCGGATATCATCGATATTCTCAAGCGCCGCTGCCAATGTGACGATCTTAAAGATCGAACCGGGTACATAGGTGCCTTGGGTAAAGTTGTTGTAGTACATCCGCTCCGTAACCTTGGATGCGTTATCCGGATCAAAGGTAGGCGTTGTAACAGCGCAGATCAGCTCGCCGGTTTCGTAATTGTACACGCCAACGGTACCTCTGCGATTGCCCAGAGCTTTCAGTGCTGCCTCCTGAACATTTACCGACAGGGTCAGCTTCGCCGTTCCGCCGGTATCGCCGTAGGTATATAGGCCGGAGAGCAGGTCATAGCCTGCCAGCTCCGCCGAATAGTAGGCCAGGGCCGGGGCATCCACGCTGCCATTGCGGTCTCCCAGCCAATGGACGGTGGACTTTCTGATCGTTTCCGACCCGGAGTAGGTACGGTCGGTATTCATATTTAAAAGTAGGATCCCATCCCGGTCTGTTACAACGCCGGTACCGATATTGCCGCCGTTATACACATGGGGAGAACCGGCAAATATCACCCACTCATCGGCACTGACACTGTACTCCACCAGAAAAAACACAAATCCCGCCAAAAGCAGAACCGCCAGGATCATGGTCACGCCGGACCGAAGGGCGATCCTATTCATCCTCATCGCCTCCGTTCTTCACAAGCCGTATGGCAAAGCTGGCGTTTTGCCGGGTGTCCGCAGCCTTGATAAAGGCCAGCAAGCCCCAGGCGCAGATCATGCTGGAGCCACCGTTGGACAAAAACGGGAAGGTCACGCCGGTCAGCGGAACGATATCCACAGTGCCCAGGGCATTGAGGATCACCTGCACCAGCATGATGCTGACGGCTGTGCAGGCACTGATGGTATAGAAGCTGCTGCGGCCTACGGAAGACGAGCGGACGCAGAATACCGCCAGGGCGATCACACTGAGGATTACAAGGACCAACATCAAAATACCCCATTCCTCGGAAATCGTGGCCACCACCATATCCGAATCGGCGGCAAATACGTTTTTCATCCAGCCCTGGCCGGCACCGAGACCCAAGAGACCGCCGGACGCCATGCACATCAGCGCTCTTGTCTGCTGATAGCCCGCATCCAAAGGCACCTCCCAAATGTGCCGCCAGGAGGCAAACCGCCGCAAGGCATGAGGCGCGATCCGCAGCGCCACAACACCGGCAAAGCCCAAGGCTGTCAGCGCAAGGGCAATGGTGCCTACACTTCCGGAGCGCATGAAGGCGATGACCAGGAAGGCGCAGAAGAAGATCAGCGCCGTGCCGAAGTCGTTCATAAGGGCCAGGCAGGCACAGATGATCACAGAATAAACGATAAACAGGATCAGATTCCGCTTGGTCATGATCCTATCCATAGCGGATGCACCCACAAGCACAAAGCAGACCTTGCTCAGTTCCGACGGTTGCAGGGAAAGTGGCCCGATAACCAGCCAGTTTTTCGCGCCGTAGTATTCCTTGCCAAATACCAGGGTGACCACCAGGAATAAGATACCGGCTACGGCAGCAATGGTACGGATCTTCTTGGCCCGCTCCAGATCCCGCAGAGACCAGCCCACCAGCAGAAATAGGGCAATGCCCATAACCATGGCGATCAGCTGCTTCAAGGCCTCTCCCGGTGTAACGGTGGCAATAACGCACATACCAAGCGTGCAAAGGAAAAAGGCAATGGTCTCCACCTCGTAGGAGGTCCTGCGAATACAGACATAAAACAGAAGCAGCCCCCACTGGCAGACCGCAAGGCCACCGAACCCCAGCAGCACAGACTGGACAGTCTCTGCCGAGCCGCCCATCAAAAAAGCCAGGCAGCTCAGGGTCTGAAACAGGGTCAGCAAAAACAGATTCACAAGAGATGACGGCAGGGACGAGGCTTTGGTGCGAAGCTGGGCCAGCTTCTGCTCCTGACGGTGGGAGATGGGCTGGAGGGTCATATCGATGCCGCCGATGGAGATCACATCCTCCGGCTGCAGGGCACGGATTCGGACGCGACTTCCGTTGACGTAGATGCCATCGGTAGAACCTACATCGGTAATGGTCCAGCTTCCATCATCGTAGCGGGTCAAAACACCGTGATTGCGGGAAACGGTTGGAAAATCGATGACGATATCACTGCGCTTGCTTCTGCCGATCACGTTTTCCCAATGGGTAATAGGCAGCTTTTTGCCGCCCTCCAGGCATAACCATGCCCAAATCTCCGGCTCACGGCGGAAGGTCAGCAAGGGCTTAATACAGCGCGCCAGCAGGATCGCAGCCAAAATGACGGCGACCCACCGAAAAATTGTGATATACACATTTACAAATGTGGCGTCCGCTTCCAGCAGGCCTGCTACAAAGCCGTTCATACCGTCACCTCCTTACAAATAAACTCGGGGAAAATCACGCCTCCAGCTCCCGTAGGAGTTGGATCTCCCGGGCATAGCCGGGCAGCTCATTGGGGGTCTCCAAAATCATGGGCAGCTTTTTGAGTACCGGGTGGTTTACAACCTTGCGGAAGGTCTCCACACCCAGGCTGCCACTGCCGATGACCTCATGGCGGTCCTTGTGACTTTGGAAGGGGTTTTTGGAATCGTTCAGGTGCAGGGCTTTCAGCTTGTCCAGACCCACCACCCGGTCAAATTCCGCAAGGACACCGTCCAGATCGTTGACGATATCATAGCCGGCATCGTGGACATGGCAGGTATCCAGGCACACGCCGATACCGTCGCTGCCAACGCCGTCCATAATAGCCCGCAGCTCCTCGAATCGGCCGCCTACCTCGCTGCCCTTGCCTGCCATGGTTTCCAGCAAAACCGTAACCGGATAGCCGGGAGCCAGGGCTTGCTTCAGCGCGTCGCAGATCTGAGAAATACCTGTATCCATCCCCTGGCCCACATGGCTGCCTGGATGGAAATTGTAATAATTGCCGGGCAGTGCTGCCATACGGCGCAGATCATCGCATAAGACCTGAGCCGCAAAAGCTCTGGCATCTGCCTGGGCGGTGCACAAATTCATGGTATACGCGCCGTGGGCTACCAGCTTACCAAACTGCAATGCGCTTAAGGTATCCACTGCTTGGGCGCAGTCAGCAGGGTCCTGGTCTTTAGCCTTGCTCCCCCGGGGATTGCGGGTAAAAAACGCAAAGGTATTGGCACCGATGGACTGAGCCACCCGAACCATCTCCATATTGCCTGCACCGGCAGACAGATGACAGCCTACATACAGCATCGTATCACTCCTTTGCATTATAGGATAGCACAAATGGCGGTAAAAAGCAAATTTTCATTTCCCTTTTGGAAGCATTGTGATATAATTATAAAAAAGTTTACAAAGAGGTATACACTATGCCAAAATCCTTGAACCAAAAACAGAAGATCCTGTTCATTATGGATCACCTGCAAAAGCACTCTCACAAGGATCATCCGGTCAAAACAAGCGAGCTGATCACCATACTCAAACAGCATGATATCGCCTCTGACCGAAAAACCATCTACTCGGACATTGAAGCCCTGCAGGAATACGGCCTGGATATCGTTTCCGTACCCGGCAGAAACGGTGGCTTTTACATTGCGTCCCCCAAGGACTTTGAACTGCCGGAGCTGAAGCTGCTGATCGACGCGGTGCTCTCAAGCCGGTATCTGACAGAGAGTAAGTCCAGGAATCTTGTGAAGAAGCTGTGCCAGCTTTGCGGCACAGACCGGGAGGCTGAGCTGATCCAGCGCAGCATTATCGTTTCCGGCCGGGTCAAAAGTATGAACGAGACCATTCTGATCAATGTGGACACCATCCAGGACGCCATCTCCCAAAACAAGCAGATCACCTTCCGCTATTTTGACTGGGGCATGGACGGAAAACGCCGCTACAGGGAAAAAGAATACCTGGCAAGTCCTTACGGACTTTGCCAGGATCATGAGAACTGCTATTTGCTGGCCTTCACCACACGGCACGGTGTGACCTCCTACCGGGTAGACCGGATGAGCAACATCGACCTGTTAGAAGAAAGGCGGCTCCCCTGCCCGGAACTGTCCGGAAAGGCATTGGTGGAGCATGCCAACCGGCTGTTCCAGATGTACTCCGGCGACACCGTCGGGGTGAAGATGCGCTTCCATAAGGATCTGACCAACGCGGTCATGGACCGGTTTGGCCGGGATATTATGCTGATCCCCGAGTCGGAGGACTATTTTAATTTTACCGCCAATGTAGCTGTGTCACCGATGTTCTTAAGCTGGGTCATCGGTTTCGGCAGCAAGGCTAAGATCCTCTATCCTCAGTCTGTGGTGGAGCAGTACCAGCAGCTTTGCCGGGATGTGCTCAGTCAGTACTGAGCCTCACAGAGCTTAAGACGGTTTGCCAGGTTTCCGCCAGATCACCGGCAGTCTGCGCCGGTGCCATAACGGACACAGCATAACGGAATTGGCCGTCATCCAGGATCACCGCCCGACCCACCTGGTCGCCCCCCTCTCCTGCCGCCGTCCAAACGCAATGGTAGCAGTCTGTGTCCCCCTGCTGGGTCTGGATCGGCGACAATGCTTGGGCAGTAAAGCCGGTGACAGATCGCACCGCATCGTCCAGCGTGCCGGTCGGAAAGGTCTGTACCGTTATGGTGTAGCCGTCGCACAGGTATATGCTGCCGGCCGTACCGCTCATAGCAGACTGAGCTGCCTCCTTGGGCAGCTTTACCTCGACCTGCCGCTGAACAACAGGCTCTGCATACAGGTCGTCCACCGTTTCAAAGGTCTGCGCCGCGCCGCACCCGGTCAGCAGCAGGCACAACGACAAAGCAATTATCCGTTTTTTCACACGATCTCCTCCCGGAAAGGTTATTTATGAAGTTTCTGCTACCTATTTACCTGTTACTAATCAATGCGCTGGGATTCATTCTTATGCTATCGGACAAGCAACGGGCAAAGAAAAACCTATGGCGAATCCCGGAAGCCACGCTGATGACCGTAGCTGCCGTCGGCGGCAGCTTGGGAACGTTGGCTGGCATGCGGATCTTTCACCACAAGACAAAGCATCTAAAATTCTCTTTGGGCGTTCCCCTGCTTTTGACCGCCCATGTTCTGCTGTCTCTGGCTATTATGCTGTTCGGGTAAAAAACCGCCCCGGTTTTGCAAACGCAAAACCGGGGCATGCTTATTGGTCAAGCTTTGGCAATGGCCTGATCGATATCTGCCAGCAGGTCCTGGACGTTTTCCAGGCCGCAGGAGAGTCGGATCAGATCGGCGCCGATACCGGCAGCCTCCAGCTGCTCATCGGTCATCTGCCGGTGGGTGGCGCTGGCCGGGTGGAGGCAGCAGGTCCTGGAATCTGCCACATGGGTCTCGATAGAGCCAAGCTGTAGATGCTTCATGAAGCTTTCTGCCGCTTTCCGTCCACCCTTCAGCCCGAAGGCGATCACGCCGCAGGAGCCGTTGGGCAGGTATTTCTGAGCAAGGTCATAGTACTTATCGCCCTTCAGACCGCAGTAACGGACCCAGGCGACCTTCTCATTGCCTTGCAGATACTCGGCAATGGCCTGTGCGTTGGCACAATGCTGCTTCATTCGCAGCGGCAGACTCTCCAATCCCAGGTTCAGATAGAATGCACTCTGAGGCGACTGGGTGGAGCCCAGGTCACGCATCAGCTGTGCGGTGCACTTGGTGATAAACGCACCGGCAAGGCCAAACCGCTCGGTGTAAACAACACCGTGGTAGCTGTCATCCGCATAGCACAGGCCAGGGAACTTATCCGGATACTTCGTCCAGTCAAATTTACCGCTGTCTACGATACAGCCACCCACCGCCACACCGTGGCCATCCATATACTTGGTGGTGGAATGGGTCACGATATCCGCGCCCCATTCGATAGGACGGCAGTTGACCGGAGTAGCAAAGGTGTTATCGATCACCAGGGGCACGCCGTTGGCATGGGCCACTTTGGCAAACAACTCAATGTCCAGAACATCCAGGGCAGGGTTTGCAATGGTCTCGCCAAAGAGAGCCTTGGTATTGGGACGGAAGGCGGCCTGCAACTCCTCCTCTGTGCAGTCCGGTTCCACAAAGGTGGTCTCAATGCCCATGCGGCGCATGGTCACATCCAGTAAATTGAAGCTGCCGCCGTAGATGGCAGAGCTGGCCACGATATGGTCGCCGCAGGAGGCAATGTTGAACAGAGCATAAAAATTCGCTGCCTGGCCGGAGCTGGTCAGCATAGCGGCAGTGCCGCCCTCCAAGGCTGCGATCCGGGCTGCCACCATGTCGCAGGTGGGATTCTGCAGCCGGGAGTAAAAATAGCCCGATGCTTCCAGGTCGAACAGCTTGCCCATATCCTCAGAGCGGGCGTACTTGAACGTGGTGCTCTGAATAATCGGGATCTGACGGGGTTGACCGTTCTCCGGGCTGTAGCCAGCCTGGATGCACAAGGTCTCAGTATGAAGCTTATTGTCCATAGGTATCACCTCAAAAAATATCCATAGCGATATTGTAATCTTATGGGGTGATTTTGTCAATCACCCACGTGTAATCGATTTGGCAAAAACATTCTCTGTCAGCCCAGCAAGATCGGCAGTAAAATCACATAGGCCGCGACGCTGAGTACGATGGATGCGGAATTGATCGCGCTGGCCAGTCCCACATCCTCCCCCAATTCCTGGGTATATGCCGGCACACTGCTGCCAACAGGACTCAACAACAGGAGTACCAGGGCACTGCGTACATCCTGGGTAAACGGCAGCAGAAAATAGGCCGCACATGCCAGTGCTGCGGCAATGCCGTAGCGCAGCAGTACCATTTTCAGCACCCGGCCCAGCCTTGTCTTATCCGGGACCTCAAAGCCGATGCCGATCATCAGCATGGCGCAGAAGGCATTTGCGCCGCTGATCAGCTGTGCAAAGGAAAGGACAGGATCCGGCAACTGAAACTTAACAAGATTCAGAACGATCACCAAGACATAGCACATGAGCGGAACAGATTTGACCAGTGTCAGGAACAGGCGTTTGAAGGAAAAACCCCTGCCATTCTTGATCATTACGGCAAAGCCGTAGGAGCCGCCCAGGGTGACAAACGCATTGCCGGTATCAAACAGACTTGTGGTGATCACCGCCAAGGGGCCGAAAAAGCTCTGGATAAAAGGCATCGCAAAACAGCCTACATTATAGCTGGTCAGATTCAGCACCTCAAAGGCGCGCCTTCCCTTATCCCCACGCAGGTTGATCAGGTAGGCAACCAGCATATACAGAATCCCACCGCCCAAACCGATCAGAATGATGGCAAACATAGATCCGTCGATCTCTTTTCCGGCGAAATTGGCAACCACTGCCGCGGGCATAGTGATATTCAGTGTGATCCTGGACAGGACTCGCACATCCTCCTTCCGGAACAGGCCCACTCTCCGCAGGGCGAATCCCATCACAATGATCGCAACAAAGCAGCCTGCCTGCACAAGGACATCCAGCATAGTGTTTTACCTCTCAGCAAATTATATTCCCGGGCGTTTAGCCGTTTCTCTCCTGCAGGAGGGCAGCCAGTTTGTCCGGGAAATTGACTGTCACACCGTCGGCGCCGCAATCTACCACCTTACGCATCAGTTCTTCATCAAAAGCGCCCCATGCGCGGACACGGAAGCCCATTGCGTGCCAACGCGCCACACGCTCTTTCGTCATATCCTCCACTTTCGGACACAACTCGGTAATGCCCATTTCCAGAAGGTCGTTTTCCAGTTTTTCCGTAATCGGCAGGCCGTCGTTGCCGCCGGCCAAATAACCTGTTTCAAATTCCGGCGCATAGGCGTGGAATTTACAAAGATACTCCCATTTGGAGGATGTGACGACCGCCTTTTCCACCATGCCGTATTTACGCAGCAGGTCGGCTGTCTCCTCCTCTACCCCGTGGCCCTTCAGTTCAATGGCAAATACGATATCCCGGAACGCAAAATGCCGCAAAAAGTCCTCGAACACAACGATTTTGTCCGTAAGGCCGTTTTTGGAGATGTTCAGTTCCTGCAGCTGAACCAGGGTGTAGTCGGCAAGTGCGCCGGTGCCGTCGGTCACCCGGTCAACGGTATCATCATGAAACAGGACCAAAACGCCGTCCTTGGTGCGTTGGACATCCGTCTCAATGCCGTTGGCACCCATATACATTCCGGTGTAAAAGGCCACCATGGTATTTTCCGGCGTGTAAGCGCTGGCGCCTCTGTGGGCATAATTTACAAATCCCTCATTTGCCTTCATGATGGTTAAGCCTCCATGTTGTTTATGACAATATACCACACGGCTCTGGGGATTGCAATAACATCCAAAAATCATTTTGTGAAAAAGGAAAAAATCTCTTGACAAGCTTAACCTTCGCCGCTATAATAAGCATGTTCTGTTTGAGCCGCCGGTATAGCTCAGTTGGTAGAGCAACTGATTTGTAATCAGTAGGTCGGGGGTTCGAGTCCGTCTACCGGCTCCAATCAGAGCAGGTTTTCCCGCGCCGAGCAGACGGCGGAGCAATTGCATATGGGGGATTTCCCGAGTGGCCAAAGGGGACAGACTGTAAATCTGCTGGCTATGCCTTCGGTGGTTCGAATCCACCATCCCCCACCAAACCAAAACACCAGCCTTGGCGGCTGGTGTTTTTGGTTTGCTATGGGTATTTTGAGATCGGATTCGAATCGCCAAAACAATAAAAATGGGCAGATTTAGCGATTGATCCTAGCTAAGTCTGCCCATTTTTTGCATTTATAGATTGCTAAATGTTTGTGTCTTACAAATTATTTTATTATATAGCAAAACATCATTTCTTCATTATCCGCATTGCATTGAATACAGCAATCAAAGCAACACCAACATCACCGAACACAGCTTCCCACATTCCTGTAATACCGAAAGCTCCGAGAACGAGGAATAGGCCCTTAACCGCAAGTGAGATAACAATGTTTTGTATCACAATCCGCTTCGTTGCTTTGGCTACGCCGATCGCTTCCACAAGTTTGGACGGTTCATCGGTCATCAAGACAATATCCGCCGCTTCAATGGCTGCATCAGAACCAAGACCACCCATAGCAATACCTACATCTGCACGAGCGAGAACGGGAGCGTCGTTGATACCGTCACCGACAAAAGCTAATTTACCGCCTGAACGCTTCTCGATGTCAAGCAATTCTAACTTTTCAACCTTTTGATCAGGAAGGAGCCCCGCATAGTATTCATCCAGATCTAATTCTTCTGCCACGGCCTTGCCGATTCTTTCATCATCTCCCGTCAGCATAACGATCTTTTCAACACCAATTCGTTTTAAAGCAGAAATTGCTTTCTTACTGTCTGCCTTTATTTCATCGGCAATTAAAATACAGCCTGCATATTGCCCGTCAACAGCAACATATACCTTTGTGCCTACCTTATCCCAAACAGCATAAGCTATATTTTCAGTCTCCATGAGTTTGGGGTTGCCGGCTAATATCTTTCTGCCGTCAGCGACTACGCTTATACCATGTCCGGAGATTTCTTTATAATCTGCAACGGTTGCTTGGTCAACCTCTTTTCCGTAAGCAGCAAGAATAGACTTAGCTATTGGATGATTAGAAAAGCTTTCTGCACGGGCGGCATATTCCAATACCTGCTCACTTGTATAGTTGTTTGCGCAAAGAATATCGGTTACATTGAAAACGCCCTTTGTGAGCGTGCCGGTCTTATCAAAAACAACAGTGCTGACATTATTTAATGCCTCAAGATAGTTACTTCCTTTTATAAGGACACCGTGCTTGGAAGATGCCCCAATGCCGCCAAAGAAAGCCAGTGGAATAGAAATAACCAATGCACACGGACAAGAGACAACAAGGAACACCATTCCTCTGCGTATCCATTCAATCCAATCGCCGTTAAATATTAACGGCGGTACGACGGAGAGAAGAGCCGCAAGTATAACAACTATCGGCGTGTAATAGCGGGCAAAAGTAGTGATGAAGTTTTCGGTAGGTGCTTTTCTGCTTGACGCATTTTCCACCAAATCTATAATTTTTGCCACAGTAGATTCACTGAATGCTTTTGTAACCCTAATTTTTAATACACCACTTTGATTGATACAGCCGGAAAGTGTTTCATCACCCGGACGAACAGTTCTAGGCACAGATTCGCCTGTGAGCGCCTTTGTGTCAAGCATGGATTCTCCGTCAATGACAACACCGTCCAACGGAATCTTTTCGCCGGGCTTAACAACGATCACTTCACCGATAGCAACAATTTCGGGTGCAACCGTAACGAGTTCACCGTTTCTATTCACTGTTGCCGAATCGGGGCGAATATCCATAAGGTTTGCAATGGATTTTCTGGAACGCTTAACAGACATATCCTGGAAAAACTCTCCGACCTGATAGAACAGCATGACGGCAACGGCTTCCGGATATTCACCGATCATGAATGCACCTATGGTAGATAAGCTCATTAAGAAGTTTTCGTCAAACACACGACCTTTGACGATGTTCCTGACTGCCTTCAGCACAACATCTCCGCCGAGGATAATGTACGAAATAATCAGGAACGCCAACTCCATCGGCAAAGGTGCGCTAAGAAACTTGCCTGATATAATTCCAATTGCAAAAAGCACCGCACCGGAAATCAAGCGAATAATCATTTTCTTGCTGCCGTCTTTGTCATCTTCGCTATTTGTGTTCTTAATCGCAGTAGTTTCTGCAACATACTCCGATACTTCAACCTCCGTCTCATGGTTATGAACGATTGCTCTGATCTGATTTGCTACGTTCTCGGCAGAAGAAGTATCAACTTCTATAGTAAGAGTCTGTTTCATCAAATTCACAACGGAAGAACTGACGCCCTCCAATTCGCCAACTTCTTTTTCAATCTTGGCAGAGCAGTTAGGGCAGTCCAACCCTTTTAACAAATATATTCTTTCCATAAGGATAACCCCCTGTTTTATAGTTGTTCAATCATTCAACTTCCAGGTCTGAAAAAACAGCAAGATCATCTCTCGCTGCCTTATCATTATTCATACAAATGTGTAAACCCTTTGTCCAGGATCTCTTTCACATGATCGTCTGCCAGAGAATAATAGACGATCTGCGCTTCTCTGCGAAACTTGACAAGATTCGCTAAACGCAATGCTTTCAGTTGATGGGAAACAGCAGATTTGGTCACGCCGAGCAGCACTGCCAAATCGCAAACGCACATTTCGTCCTGCTCCAATGCGTGCAGGATCTGAATTCTTGTACCGTCACCAAACATTTTGAATAGGGACGCCAGTTTTAAATATTCCTCTTTGGGCTGCATTTTTTCACGAACAGCATTTACTATATCTTCGTGAATAACATCACAATCACACGAAAAGCTTTGTTTCATTGTTGTCCTCCTTTTGTTAGTTGAGCAACTATTCAACTGCAATTATATTTGTTTTTTACTATTTGTCAATAAATTATGAAAAACTGTTGAAAATCATTTTCATAACAAATAATCATCTAAAACCACTTATAAATTTATTTTTAGATAGTGTGAAAAATGCAGATCGAATCCCCCATCCCCCACCAGAAAAACCACAAGTTCCGACAGAAACTTGTCGTTTTTCTGGTGGGGCGTTCCCTTTGGGAACATGATGTTGCTACGCTAATAATGTCACATCGTTAATAAGGAACGCTTCGCATCGTAAATGAGCGAAGCGAATTCAGGCTGGGTCTTTTCTTCGGCAGCTTTTATGCCTACGATCTTGACCTTGCGTTTCGACAGTTTTCGTTGTACAATAACCCCTGAAGAAGATATGGGGGTCACAGAATATGCATGATCCAATGACAACGAAATTCCCTTATCCGGAGTGCACGGACGGACACTACCTGAAAGTAAAGATGGATCGGGGTATCGTATTTGACAGCCATTATCCCTATGTCAATAGGAGTAAATGGTTTCTTTTTGTGAATTTTGTATTCCGGGTCCTGCTAAACACAGTGGTGTTCCCTGTAGCCAGAACCCGGATGGGGCTAAAGGTAGAAGGCCGGGAAAATTTAAAAAAACACAAAACCGTCCTTGCTGACGGCATTATCTCCTGTTGTAATCACGTCCATATGTGGGACTACATATCCATTATGAGTGCCGTGGTGCCCTACAAGCCCTATATTCTGGTGTGGGCCAGGAATGTCAACGGAGAAAACGGCACCATGATCCGCCATGTGGGCGGCATTCCCATCCCGGAAGGACATACCGGCGCAACGCTGGCCTATATAAAGGCGGTCAAAAAACTTCTGCAGAATGGCAACTGGCTGCACATATACTCAGAGGGCAGCATGTGGGAATACTACGCCCCCATTCGTCCCTTTAAGACCGGCGCAGCATATCTGGCCTATGAGACCGGTAAGCCCGTGCTACCCATGGCCTATACCTACCGGAAGCCCGGCTGGATCCGCAAGCATATCTTCGGGCAGATTGCCTGTTTTACCCTGCACATCGGTGAGCCGATCTACGCGGACACGTCCCTTCCCAAGAAGGAGCAGATCGCAGATCTGACCAAGCGAAGCCATGAAGCCGTTTGCCGCCTTGCAGGTATCGAACCGGATGCAAATCACTACGAGCCTCTGTTTGACGACTCCCGGCGTGTAGACTACTACAGCTCCACATACGGAAATAATTACAAAGGCTCTTGGTAATTGGGATACTATGCCAGAAAGGAAAACAGGAGGATGCCATATATGAATATTTTATCCATCGGCAACAGCTACTCTCAAGACGCACAGCGCTACCTTCACGAGATCGCGAAGGCGGACGGCTTCACTCTGGACACCTTTAACCTGTATATCCCCGGTTGCTCCCTTTCCCGCCACTTTCGGAATATGCTCACCCAGGAGCAGGCTTATATGCTGGAGATGAACGGCGTCTCAACCGGTTTCAAGGTCAGTCTGGACCAGGCCCTCCTGAATCGCAACTGGGATGTGGTCACCGTGCAGCAGGCCAGTCATGAATCCGCTGACTATCGGTATTATCAGCCATATCTGAGCAGGCTTGTTGCCTACATCAAGGACCGGGTGCCCAATGCAAAGATCGCGCTGCATCAGACCTGGGCCTACGAACAAGGCAGTGACCGGCTCCAGGTCCGCATGGGTTACGCAGACCAAAAAGATATGTACCGGGATCTGAAGGCCGCCTACGACCGGGCTGCCGAGGAAATTTCTCCCGACCTTGTGATTCCCTCCGGAGCGCTGTTTCAATCGTTGCTGTCCAACGGAATCCCAAAGGTTCACAGAGATACCTTCCATGCCAGTTTGGGACTTGGCAGGTATGCCCTTGGACTTCTGTGGTACAGACTTTTGAGCGGCAGATCCGTAGAAGCGAACAGCTTCCAGGAATTTGACGAAGATGTCAGCCCTGCACAAATGGCGATCGTCAAGGACTGCGTTGACCGTTTGACCATAAAGTAAGATCCTATGAAGGCACACTGCCCGCAAAATCTGATCGCACAGTTTTAAAACCCACACAGAAATATGCCCCCGGTTCAAACGAACCGGGGGCTTGCTTTGCAATTTTATTTTGCCACGGACTTGACCCGAATGTCCATCTGGGGATAGGGGGTCTCGATGCCATGTTCCACGAAGGCGCGCTCAACACCTTCACGCATATCGAAGTAAACGGTCCAGTAATCTGCGCTCTTGCACCATACCCGGACGGTAAACTCCAGGGCACTGTCGGTATGCTGAGACAGCTTAACAAAGGGCTCGGGATCCTGAAGTGCCAGGGCGTTGGCCTTAACGACATCCATGATGACCTCGCGGGTCTTTTCCATGTCGCAGCTACAGGCGGTGTTGAAGGTCAGGTCAACACGGCGAGTCTCCTCGGCACTGTAGTTTTTCACCACCGCATTGGTCAGCGTACCGTTGGGGATGGTGATACGCTTATTGTCCACTGTCAGCAGAACGGTATAGACAACGGAGATCTCCTGGACGACGCCCTCGCCGCCGGAGGCTTCGATATAATCGCCAACCTTAAAGGGCTTGAACAGCAGGATCAGAATGCCGCCGGCAAAATTGGACAGAGCACCCTGCAGCGCCAAGCCGATGGCAACACCGCAGGAGGCCAGCACCGTCAGGAACGAGGTGATGGGTACGCCCAGGACCGCAGCGATGGTCACAAACAGAACGATGTACAGAGCAATGACAGAAAAGCTTGCCAGGAATGTACGGACGCCGGAATCCACCTTATTGAGCTTTGGGGAGGTCTTGATGAACTTCTTGATCCACTTGATCAGGAAGAAGCCGACCACGAAGATCAGCGCTGCGATCAGCAGTTTCAAGCCCACAGAGGTCACCAGTTCAAACAGGAAAGGCAAGACCTTATTGGTGATAAACAACATAATAGCTTCCATTGAATCATCTCCCATAAAATAATCAGCAAGGTGGTATGCAAAAGCACCGTTTCCTTCTTGGCTGTCATTATATCGTATATAACTTTCTGTTGCAATAGGGAATTTTGAACAAAGGGAAAACATTGACAGCGCATAGCCTCAGGGGTAAAATATACGTAGATTTCAAGACAGCAAGGGAGTACGTATCATGGCAGGCGGTTATGGTCCCCGGATCCCCTATGAGCATCGAAAAGTTCCCGGGCCAAAAAGCATCCGGGATACTCCCCGGTATTTGAAGGAGCTGCTGGGCGGCTTTACGACCCCACGGAGGGACAGATCCTTCTGGACGGCAGGGATATTCGGGAGTATGACCTGCAGGATCTGTACCATTCTTTTGGAATTATCTTCCAGGATTTCGGAAAGTATGCCGTATCCGTGGAGGATAACATCCGTTTCGGTGATGTGCACAAGAACGCCAACATGGCCGCGATCCGTCAGGCAGCTAAGGAAAGCTCTGTGACTGCGAACCAGATCGCAGTACTGGAAAATGGCTGTTTGGTAGAAAAGGGCGATCATGCACAGCTCATGGCCTTGGGTGGAAAATACCATAAGCTGTTTACCACCCAGGCAAAGCGCTATATCAGTCAGCAGGAATAATGACAAAAAAACTGCCGTCCCGAAGGACGGCAGTTTTTTGCTAAGTATTAATAGTAATAGTAAGAGCTGCTTGCAGCGCCGGCAATGGCACCGATGATCACAATCAAGAAGTAGAGCGCATAGAAAACAGTGGTGAGGATGCTGACGATCAGGCCGATGTTACACAGGATAGAGCCGACCTTGGCAGTGCCGGTCAGGGGATAACCCATGGCGACGATCTCGCTGGCCTTCTTCTTGCCGATAATGGACAAAATGATACCAACAATGGAACCCACGACCAGGGAGATGATACCCATGATCAGAATGGGAGTGCCATTAGGCTGGGGCATAACAGGTGCCTGATAGGTCTGTGCAGGCTGCTGAACATTTTCTTCGTAGCTCATAATTCAGTCTCCTTTACTTATTTTTGAGTATGTGCTAACAAAAATATGATATCACCTTCCAAGCAAAATGGCAAGAAAAACATGAATAGAACGTGAATTATTTTTTAATGGGTCTGCCACATTCCGCGCTTTCCGGGCGACACGATCGTTTCGACAGATTGCTTGAAAATTTTCTTTTTTCACTTGCAATAGAAATCGCTATAGTATATAATGATTTGGTCTAACTGCAAAATCTGTCTTGAGAAAGGAGCTAGTGCGTATGCCTAAGATCGGGATCGTTCTGGCCGGCGGTGCCAGCAAGGGCGCTTATGAGATCGGCTGTCTTCGGGCGATTGAAGACCATTTCGGCATTGAGAATATCAAGTGCATAAGCTCCGCTTCTGTAGGCTCCATTATTGCCCAGTCCTACGGCACCAACCGGGCCGAGAATTTAGCCAAGCGGTGGAAAGATATTGATACCAAACGGTTCGGCAGATTTTTCCTGGCCTACTCCGGAAACGACGATTTTCTGGACATGCTGTGTGAGGAGATCCTCCCCGGCGATCAGCTGCCCTATGAGCACTATGTCAGCATTTGGAATTTCAGCCAGCATAAGATCGAATATGTTCCCTACCACAAGCTTTCCGGTAAGTGCCTGCAAAAGTATATCCGGGGCGGTATCGCCATCCCCTTCTTCTCCAAGGGTGAGGTGGTCAAGGGTGACCGGATCTATGACGGTGCGTTTTTGGATAACATACCTGTGTATCCTCTGGTGGATAAGGACCTGGACTACATCTTCTGCGTTTACTTTGATAATTTCAAATACGTTTTTGAGAATGAGGTGTTTGATAAGAAGGTCATCAAGCTTTTTGATTTTCCCAACGAAGGCCTTTTGGAGACCATGGTCTTTACCCGTAATGAATTTGAGGGCATGATCCAGTATGGCTACGACTACACGAACCGGGTCATTGAGGAGCTGTTTGCAAACGACGACAAGCCCTCCGTGCTTGCGGCCATTGAACACCGGGAGAAAAACCAGGTGGCCACCTACAAACCCCGTCTGACCACCGATGTGGTCCTAAACAACATTAACGTCATGACCAAGCGGTATTCTAAACGAATGTCCAAGCGGGTCAAGGACAAAACTGCATCCAAATGATCTGTCGGAGCCAATTGGGGCTCCGACATTTTTATTTTCTTTAAAAAATACCTATTTCTTTTTTTAAAATCCTATGCTAGAATAAATTTGGTATGATATGTTCGGACCTAAAATTTTTTGGAAAGAGGAGCTGCTATGATCGATATTGAAATTCTCAACAAGCTAAATGCACCGACCAAGCAGGAGCGGCTGGCCAATTTGGCCGACGTTCTGAAAGAAACCGTTTTCCCGCCTATGGTCCCCCAGTACATCAATAACCATATCCATACGACCTATTCCTTCTCCCCCTACTCCCCCACTGCGGCTGTGTATGCCGCGCGGATGGAGGGCCTTTGCACCGCCGGTATTATCGACCACGATTCCATCTCCGGTGCTGTGGAGTTTCTGGAAGCCGCCAAGCTGGTGGACATGCCTGTGACCATCGGCATGGAAGCCCGGGTCAACATGGATGGCACCCGGCTGGAATGCCGCCGTACCAACAATCCCGATCAGGTAGGCGTCAGCTACATGACCATTCAGGGCGTTCCCCATGACAAGATCGATACCCTGACAGAATTTTTCCGTCCGTACCAGGCTGCCCGTCATCTCCGTAACCGGCAAATGCTGGAAAAGATCAACAGCCTGCTGGGGCTGGACATGGATTACGACCGGGATGTTTTGCCCCTGTCTATGGCATCTGAAAACGGCGGTGTCACCGAGCGGCATCTGATGTATGCTCTGGCCATCAAACTGGTCAAGGAAGTTGGCAAGGGCGAAGCTATGGTGGTAAAGCTTGCCGATATGGGACTGAGCCTGTCTGCTAAGCAGGAAGCCCAAATGCTGGACACCCAATATCCCTTCTATGAGTATGACCTGCTGGGCATTTTGAAGAGCGCCTTTGTGCCCCAGATCTTCATTGATGCCACAGACGAGTGTCCCAAGCTTAAGGACATGGTCAAGCTATGCAACGATATAGACGCCTTCCTGTGCTATGCCTACCTGGGCGATGTGGGTGACAGCGTCACCGGCGACAAGAAAGCGCAGAAATTTGAGGACGACTATCTGGATGACGTTTTCGAGTGTCTGAAGGAGGAGGGCGTTAAGTGTGTCACCTACATGCCCACCCGGAACACCCCTGCACAGCTTACCCGTCTGCGGAGCCTGTGCGATGACTACGGAATGTTCCAAGTCTCCGGCGAGGATATCAACTCTCCCCGTCAAAGCTTTGTTATTAAAGCAATGGAAAACCCCATGTTCGCCAATCTGATCGATGCAACTTGGAAGCTAATCGAGCACGAAGCAAAATAACAGGAGGAAAAAAGCATGATTACAAAAGCAGTAACCATTCATGGCAAGAACGACCTGCGGCTGGATGAAGTGAATCTGCCGGAGGTAGGCCCCGACGATGTCCAGATCCGTGTGGTCTGCGATTCTATCTGCATGTCCACCTACAAGGCAGTCCTGGAAGGCGGCGACCACAAGCGGGTCCCCGATGACTGCGCTGAGAATCCCACCATCGTGGGCCATGAGTTC
>JAZNDJ010000062.1:0-3473 GCA_045588045.1 Faecousia sp. | reverse complement strand
AGCAGGGAAAGCAGGATATGGGCCGCGGATATTTGCCGTGACCCTAACAGTCTGGCCTCCCCTGCCGACCCGTACAGCACACGCCTGGCCTGTCTGGAAAACCCCTGGGGCAGCGGAAGATCCGACGTGCCCCGTCCGTAGAACAGCGTGACCATGGCCCGGACAAGCTCCGCCTGCACGCCCCAATAGCGCAAAAGAAGGCCCGCTTCCCCCGGCCCTTCCAGTAAACTCAGCAGCAAATGCTGACTGCCCACATAGCTGTGTCCCAATCCTTTTGCCAGTTTGCCCGCCCGGATAACGATCTGCTTTGCATCGCTGTCATAGCGCATGGTACGCCTCCTTTATCGGAGGAGTTTCCCCGCCGGAACGAAAAAATATACTGCGGCTAAAAAATATATTGCATTTTCAAAAATCCATGTTAGAATAGAGGTGCAATCGTAAATCGGGTTGCGCGAAAACATATATTGGAGGAACTATCATGGCTTATATTATTACTGATGCTTGTGTCAAGTGCGGTAGCTGCGCTGACAACTGCCCCGTCGAGGCTATTTCCGAGGGCGAAGACAAGTTCGTTATCGATGCTGACACCTGCGTAAGCTGCGGTGCTTGCTGCGACAACTGCCCCGTAGAAGCAATCGAGGAAGGCTGATTCTCCGATTCTGCGATCTGCCTGCGTTCCGGAAGACCGGCTGCGCAGGCAGATTTTTTCATTACGACCTAAGGAGTACGGTATGGAACAGCTACACGGCGGCTTTACCCTTCGCCTGTGTGACGGGGCTTTTCCCCTGAGCACGGATTCTATGGCACTGGCCGGCTTCGTGCGGCTGGGCAAAAATGCATCGGTCCTGGATCTGGGCTCCGGCTGCGGAACACTGGGGCTCTTGCTTTGCGCCGATCACCCGGACTGCCGCGTTACCGGCGTGGAGATCGACGGGACAGCCCATCAGGCTGCCCTGGACAACGCCGCTTCCAACGGCATCGCCCACCGTCTTTGCAGTATATGCGGCGACATTGGCTCCATCCCCTCCCTTTTTCCGGCAGGCAGCTTTCACGCCTGTGTTTCCAATCCCCCTTACTTTACCGCAGGTCCCCAGAGCAAACGGACACCTGCCGCACGGCAGGAACAGCTATGTGATCTTCCCCATCTGTTTGCTTCGGCCGCCTGGGCACTACGCTACGGCGGTGACTTTTTCCTTGTTCACAGGCCGGAACGGTTGGCAGAGATCTTTGCCTGGGCTACCCACCACAAGCTGGAGCCAAAGCGCCTTTGCCTTCTGCGGCATCGGTCTGACGGACCTGTGAGCCTTGTACTGGTGCAGTGCCGCAAGGGGGCAAATCCGGGTCTTATCTGGGAGGAGGCAAGTTTGCACCATCCCGACGGAACACCCACCGACTACTACCGCAGCCTATACCACATTTAGGAGGTCTATCTATGGCCGGAATGCTATATTTGGTACCGACACCCATCGGCAACCTGGGCGACATCTCCATCCGCTGCCGCCAAACCCTGGAGCAGGCAGACTTCATTGCCGCCGAGGACACCCGGGTGACACTGAAGCTGCTCAATCACCTGGGAATCAAAAAAAGCCTTGTCAGCTACTACGAGCACAACAAATCCCAAAAAGGCAACGTGATCCTGGACCGGATCCTGGCCGGTGAGACCTGCGCCCTGGTATCCGACGCCGGAAGTCCTGCCATCTCCGATCCCGGCGAGGAGCTTGTGAAGCAATGCGCCGAGGCCGGGGTTACCGTGTGTGCCATTCCCGGCCCTTGTGCGGTGATCACCGCCCTGAGCATCTCAGGACAGGCCACCGGCCGTTTTTGCTTTGAGGGCTTCCTGTCCACAGCCAAGAAGAGCCGCAAGGAGCATTTGGAAGCCCTTGCGGGAGAACAGCGGACCATGATCTTCTATGAAGCGCCTCACAAGCTGGTGGCTACATTGGAGAGCATGGTAGAGGTGTTTGGCCCGGACCGGCCCATCAGCCTGTGCCGGGAGCTGACGAAGCTCCACGAGGAAGTGATCCGCACCACCCTGAGCGGCGCTTTGGCGCTGTATGCCCAACAGCCGCCGAAGGGAGAATTTGTCCTGGTGGTCGCCGGTGCGCTAGCCCCGGTCAAGGAAGCCCACACCCCGGAGGACGCCGCCGCAAGAGTGGCGGAACTGATGGAAGAAGGCATGAGCCGCAAGGATGCTGTGAAGCAGGCCGCCAAGGAGCTGGACCTGCCCAAAAATACGGTATATGATGCGGCCCTCAATCTTTGACCGCCACAATATCTAAATAAAACAGTTCATGTCCCCACCCCCTGTGCATACTCTGCACCAAGGGGGCGGGGACATGGTTATGAGTTGGATCTTTACGGGGATCGTGGCGATTTCCTTGATCGCTGCGTTGTTTTTGGGGCGGGGCAGTGAGCTGGCGGCGGCTGTCCCTCAGGGCGCGCAGGCAGGCATCACCCTTGCCATCTCCATGGCTGGAGCGTTTTGCCTGTGGACCGGGGTAGGCAGGCTCATGGAAAAGGCCGGCTTTACCGGCTTTTTATCCAGGCTTTTAAGGCCGCTGCTCCATCGTGTTTTCCCCTCCACAAAGAACGACCAGGTTTTGGCAGGGAGTCTGAGCGCCAACATCTGTGCAAACTTTTTAGGGCTTGGTAACGCCGCCACACCTATGGGAATACAAGCCGCCCAACGGCTGGCTGCAAAAAGCAAAAACGGCGTAGCCTCAAACGAATTGTGCCGATTGGTGGTGCTCAACACCGCGTCTATCCAACTGATCCCGGCGACGGTGGCGGCTGTCCGCAGCTCCCTGGGCTGTGCCACCCCCTTTGACATTTTGCCGGCGGTGTGGGTCACCAGCCTGTGCTCTGCCGGGTTGGGGCTGACTGCCGCCTGGATCCTGGGAAGGCTGTGGATGAAATGATCGACTACATCGTTCCGGGGCTTCTGTTCGCTGCCGCAGCCCTTGCTCTGCGAAAAAAAGAAAACGCCTACGATCTGATGCTCAGTGGCGCTGGTGACGGATTAAAAATGCTTTTTTCTCTGATACCGGCGCTGATCCTGCTGCTGACGGCAGTGACCATGCTCCGGGCATCCGGTGCTGTGGAGGTCATGAGCAGATATCTTGGGCCGGCATTCCGGTTCCTGGGGATCCCCCCGGAAACGGCGATCCTGGTGCTGGTGCGGCCCATCAGTGGCAGTGCCGCCCTGGCGGTGGGAGCAGACCTCATGGCAACTTATGGGGTAGATTCGCTGATCGGCAGGACAGCGGCTATCATGCTGGGCTCCACAGAAACCACCTTCTACACCATAAGCGTATATTTCGGCGCTGCCGGGATCAAAAAGACCCGCTACGCCATTCCCGCCGCGCTGATCGCCGACCTAACCGGCTTCTTGGTGGCATCCCTTACGGCACGGCTCTTTTTTTAACGAAAACCCCCCGCAGACAATGTCTGCGGGGTGTCGGATTTACTTGAAG
>JAZNDJ010000061.1:0-18489 GCA_045588045.1 Faecousia sp. | reverse complement strand
GTCCACGGCAAAGCAGACAGAGTTGGACTGGGTGTACTTGGGGGTAATCAGCGCAACGATCAGGTCGATCTTTGCGTCCTGAGGAAGCTCCTTATTCTCTGTGACGATATTCTTCAAAAGTTCCTCGTCGATCTTGAAGTTATTACGGCCCTGCTGGAAGGTGATGCCGTAGACCTGCTTGTGCTCAGCCTCAGCAGGTACATAGTTGGGGTCGATGGCAACGACATTATAGCTGCCCTTACGCTTAGCTTTCAGCACAGCCAGAGCCTCATCGGTATAGCCGGGGGCGATCACGCCGTCGGAGACCTCCCGGGCGATCAGCTTAGCAGTCATCTCGTCACAAACATCAGACATGGCGACCCAGTCACCGAAGGAGCACATACGGTCCGTGCCACGGGCACGGGCATAGGCACAGGCCAGAGGATTCTCGTCAAGGCCCTCGATGTCATCCACAAAGCAAGCCTTCTTCAGGTCCTCAGACAGGGGCTTGCCCACAGCAGCGGAGGTGGGAGAAACATGCTTAAAGGAAGTTACGGCGCACATACCGGTAGCCTCCTTCAGCTCCTTAACAAGCTGCCAGGAATTCAAAGCGTCCAGGAAGTTGATATAGCCGGGACGGCCATTGAGGATGGTGATGGGCAGTTCGCTGCCGTCGTGCATATAAATTTTGGAGGGCTTTTGGTTGGGGTTGCAGCCGTACTTGAGTTCAAACTCTTTCATTTCTATCTCCTTACAGATGCTTATTTAGGATCCGCTGCGCATAAGCACCGGTCTCCAGGTTGGTATAACGGACAAACAGGGATATCTTATTGTCAGGATTCAGATTCTCCCACAGCATTGCGGTAAACGCTTCGATATCATCGCACATTTCAACCCGCTCAGGCTCACCCTGGAACGTGGGGATCACAGGGTTGCCGTCACAAACATAGGTGTGCAGGAAGTGACCCAGGCCCTTGATGGCAGGATACTCATAGAAGAAACGGGCACAGGCAGTCCCTTCTGCATCGGCAGACTTCAGAATGGACATCTTATAGCTGCCGTCGCCTGCCAACAGACCGGAGATCCGAGGTGTCCAGTTGGGGCCATCATCTTCAAACATTCTGGTACGAAGGGCAGCCTCCCAACTCTCACCACGGGCAAGATATTCCCAGATCGTGTCCGTTTGATCGCCGTTAGTCACGATCAGGCCGCAGCCTGCTTCACGGACAGGGTGATAGATGATCAAATGGGGATCCTTCATTAAACTGGGGTCGTGCGCCTCCGTGCGGATGCCGTCCGGCTCCTGCACAAATACACGGTTGCGGCTGTTTACGCTGCGGCCCATAATGAAGTAGGCAGCCACAGAATGCTTGCCATCCGGAGTCATACCCAGCACGATGCCACGGCCGGGGTATGTATTGGTGGCGAGTTTCTCCTTCAGAGAACCGATTTCATATACGTTCATTATCTCTTTCCTTTCACTCAGCCAATCAGCTGCTTACTTACTTTCTCGACGGCAGCAGGCAGTATCTTCCACTCAGCCTGCTCCATGACTCGCTTCTGCAGAATCTCAGGAGTATCCCCCTCCTGAATCTGCACCGCTTTTTGCATGATGATCTTTCCGCCGTCGGGGATCTCATTGACAAAGTGCACCGTTGCGCCGGTCACTTTTACACCGTAGGCCAGGGCTTCCTCATGGACACGCAGGCCATAATAACCCTTGCCGCAGAAAGAAGGGATCAACGACGGATGGACGTTGATGATCCGATCCGGATATGCGCCGGTAAAATCTTCACTAAGGATGGACATAAAGCCGGCAAGCACGATCAGGTCGATCTGATATTGTGCGATCAATTCCTTGATCCGCCGTTCAAAGGCCGCCTGGCTGCCACACACACGCTTCAAGACCACCTCGGATGCGATTCCGGCATTTTTTGCCCGGTCCAGCGCGTAAGCACCGGCGTTATTGGAAATAACAAGCTCAATCGTACCGCTGTGAATGATTCCCTCAGACTGGGCATCGATCAACGCCTGCAGGTTTGTGCCGCCACCGGAAACCAGAACCGCAATTCTTGCCTTGTCCATACCCTTCTCCCCTTTTACTCAATCACGATCTTATCGTCGGATTCAACGATCCGGCCGATCACATACGCATTCTCGCCGTTGGCCTTGAGGACTTCAATGGCAGTCTCCACTTCCTCCGCAGGAACAACGATGCTCATGCCCACACCCATGTTGTAGGTGTTGAACATATCCCGCTCAGGGATATTGCCGGTCTTGGCGATCAGATCAAAGATGGGCAGTACCTTCACAGCGCTACGGTCGATTACTGCACCCAAACCGTCGGGAATGCTGCGGGGGATGTTTTCGTAGAAGCCGCCGCCTGTGATGTGGCTGATGCCCTTGACATTGACTTTTTCAAGCAGTGCCAGGACAGGCTTTACATAGATCTTTGTGGGCACCAGCAGGGCCTCAGCGACGGTTTTACCACCCAACTCCTCATGGGCTACATACAGCTCGGGGTTGTTGTTATCGATGTCGAATACCTTGCGGCACAGGCTAAAGCCATTGGAATGGATGCCGGTAGAGGGCAGCGCGATCACAACATCGCCGGCCTTCATCTTGCTGTTGTCCAGGATCTTCTTCTTATCCACGATGCCCACAGCAAAGCCGGCAAGGTCATACTCCTCAACAGGCATCATGCCGGGATGCTCAGCGGTCTCGCCGCCAATCAGCGCAGCGCCGGACTGGACACAGCCCTCCGCAACACCGCTGACGATTTCCGCAATCTTCTCGGGAATATTCTTGCCGCAGGCAATATAGTCCAGGAAGAACAGGGGCTTTGCGCCAACGCAGATGATATCATTGACGCACATGGCCACTGCATCGATACCAATGGTGTCATGCTTGTCCATCAGAATGGCCAGCTTGACCTTCGTACCGCAGCCGTCTGTACCGGAGACCAGAACAGGCTCCTCCATACCGGCAACAGGCAGGCCGAAGCAGCCACCAAAGCCACCAACGTCATCCAGACAGCCTTCGTTTCGGGTACGGGCGACATGCTTTTTCATCAGTTCCACAGCGCGATAGCCGGCGGTGATGTCGACACCGGCTGCTGCATAGCTGGCAGAATAGCTCTTTTCCATACGAATCAATCCTTCATCAAAATTATTCTTTTCCGTTCCAGCAGTAGGTGCACAGCTTACAGGGTTCAATACCGATTGCTTTGACTACACCGTCGATGGTCTGGAATCCCAAAGAGGAGAATTTGAATCCCTCGCAAATGGTCTTGCGCATTTTCTTACCCCGCTCGCTGTTGCCGTCTGCATATTCCTCCAAGTGCTTAAAGCCTTCTTCGCCCTCAAGCTCCATAATGGTCTGACGGGAGATCAACTCCATATCGCTGGTAGCACGGGAAAAATTCAAAAATTTGCAGCCATACATTATGGGCGGACATGCTGAGCGCATGTGCACAGATTTCGCGCCATTGTCGTAGAGGAATTCCACGGTTTCCCGCAGTTGGGTTCCCCGGACGATGGAGTCGTCCACAAACAGAAGATTCTTATCCACGATCAGCTCATGGACCGGGATCTGCTTCATTTTGGCGATCTTTTTGCGGTCCGCCTGTTTGGCCGGGGTGAAGCTTCTGGCCCAGGTAGGCGTGTATTTAATAAACGCTCTGGCAAAAGGCTTTCCGGTACGGTTGGCATAGCCAATGGCATGGGGTGTACCGGAATCCGGAACACCGCCAACGTAATCCAGCTCCATAGATCTGCCCTGGGCCATGTCCCGCTCCGCGATAGCCGCACCGTTGCGATAACGCATTGCCTCCACATTGATGCCCTCGTAGGTAGAGGTGGGATAGCCGTAGTAGCTCCAAAGGAATGCGCATATCCGCATTTCCTTGCCGGGCTCCGCCAGCTGGGTCATTCCCTCCGGTGTCAGCTCTACGATCTCCGCAGGTCCCAGTTCCTTCACGTGCTCATAACCGAGCTTTGTGTAGGCAAACTGTTCAAAGGATGCGCAGTAGCCGTCTTCATTTTTACCGATCTGGACAGGGATCCTGCCCATGCGGTCGCGGGCTGCGATCAAATTGCCGTCATTCTTCAGGATCAGGATATTGGCTGTGCCTTCGATAACACTTTGCGCAAAGCGGATACCCTCGACAAAGCTGGGTTTTTGGCCGATCAGTGCAGCCACCAATTCCGTAGAATTCACCTTGCCACCGGTCATTGCATCAAAGTGTGCACCGGAAGTCAGATATTTCTCGATCAGCGCATCGGCATTGTTAATAACACCGACTGTCGCGATGGCAAAGGTTCCAAGCCTGGACCGGACAAGCATAGGCTGGGGGTCACTGTCGCTGATACAGCCGATCACGGAAGTGCCCTGCATTTCCTCAAAAATGTGTTCAAACTTCGTCCGGAAGGGAGAATTCTCAATATTATGGATCTTTCTTTGCAGGCCTATTTCCTTATGGTAGGCGGCCATGCCTCCACGGCGAGTCCCCAAGTGGGAGTGATAATCCACGCCAAAGAACACATCCACCATGCAATCCTGCTTGGATGTGATCCCAAAAAAACCACCCATTATAAGCTCCTTATGATTTCTATGTTATTAGGCGAAAAACAGCTTGTTCAGTGTCATGGGGTCAATATACTGACCGTCCTTGTAGACACGCATATTGCCGGAAGCGATCTCGTCGATCAGCATGACCTTGCCGTCTGCGTCGTAGCCAAACTCAAACTTAATGTCGTACATATCCAGGCCCTTCTCCTTCAGGTCGTCAGCGACGATCTTGGTGATTGCCTGGGTCATAGCCTTCAGATCATCGTACTGCTGGGCAGTCATAACGCCCAGATCCACCAGGCCGTCCTTGGTGACCAGCGGATCGCCCTTCTCATCGTTCTTGAAGGTAGTCTCCACATAGGCAGGCAGATCCTGGCCTTCGGTGCAGTAGTCGGAGTAGCGGCGGAAGAAGGAGCCAACAGCCTTATAACGGCAGATGACCTCCAGGCCCTTGCCGAACACCTTGCCGGGCAAAACTTCCATGGTGGTGTTGGCCAGGTCGGCGCTAACATAGTGGGTCTTAATGCCGGCGGCATTGATCTTCTCAAAGAAATAAATGGACATACGCAGATTGACATCGCCAACACCTTCGATGGTCAAGCCAACGGAATTCTCACCGGGATCGAACACGCCGTCCTTGCCGGTGCAGTCATCCTTAAACTTCAGCAGATAGTTGCCGTTTTCCAGTGCGAAAACGTCCTTAGTCTTACCGGTGTAAACAAGCTTCTTTTCCATAATCGATTACTCCTTCTATAATTTTTGGTTGAAAATCAGGGTTTACAGTCTATCCATAACGCCGGCGTCCTTAGTCAGGACAACATTTGCGTCATTTGTACGTTTTTCGTCCAGCTTCTTCGCCAGCTCCGGCTCAGAAACAGCCAGGATCTGTGCTGCCAGCAGCGCAGCGTTGGCACCGCCGTTCAGTGCAACAGTGGCGACCGGAATGCCGGTGGGCATTTGAACGGTAGACAGCAATGCGTCCAGTCCGTCCATCATACCGCCCTTACAGGGAATGCCGATCACAGGAAGGGTCGTGTTGGCGGCAATGGCACCGGCCAGATGTGCAGCCATACCGGCGGCGGCGATCAGCACACCGAAACCATTCTCTCTTGCAGACAGGGCAAAATCCCTGGCCTCGACAGGCGTTCTGTGGGCAGAATAGATGTGGACCTCGAAGGGGATCTCCAAAGTCTTGAGCATATCCGTTGCCTTTTGGATGATGGGAAGATCACTGTCACTGCCCATAATGATACCAACTTTTTTCATCATTACCTCCTATAAAATGCCGGAACACGAAAAAGAGCGCACTCAGCCTATACAGCTAAATGCGCCCAGACGGTCGGCATGATCGGTGTTGCCACCTTGCGCTCCCTGTTTCCCTGTGGTGATCCACATTTTCCGTCAGTCGCAGAAAGCGATATTACACTACCTTAGAATTTTACCATGTAAAAAAAGCACTGTCAAGAAACTTAAACGCATTTCTACTTTTTTTACTATTTCACTACGGAATCCCCCGGTTTCGGCTCCAATTTTGTATAACATTCGGATGCCGAATCCGGGGGATTTCTTACCTGTTAATTTTTACGTTTTTTAGCCTCGCAGTACACGCAACGGTAGATGCCATTTTCGGCGTTTACACACTTGAATGTATGGACGATCTCCTGCTCAGTGGAGGTGATGCAGCGGGGGTTGTCGCAGTACAATTCGTTGACAACAACGTTGACAGGCTCCTCCATTTGGCGGCCTTCCTCCGCCTCCTTCAGCAGCTTCAGGATCAAAGCCATGCGCATATACTTTGCGTTGAGAGCCTGGCGAAAATAGGCGGCTCTGGGGTCATCATCGATCTTGACGCTGATCTCATTCACTCTGGGCAGCGGATGCAGAATCCGCATATCAATCTTTGCAGTAGCCAACTTCTCCTCCGTCAGGATATAGCTGTCCTTCAGCCGCTCATACTCATCGTAGCTGTCAAAACGCTCCCGCTGGATACGGGTCATGTACAAAACATCAAGTTCAGGCATAGCCTCCTCCAAAGAGGTGGTCTCTACATATTCCATGCCATACTTATCCAGCACTTCATACTTGACATACTTGGGAAGTTGCAGTTCCTCAGGCGCAATCAAAACGACCTTGATGTTGTGATAACGGCCCAGTGCAGACAGCAGAGAATGGACGGTTCTGCCGTACTTCAAATCACCGCAAAAACCGACTGTCAGGTTCTCCAATCTGCCAAGTTCCCGATAGATAGTAAGCAGGTCTGCGAGTGTCTGCGTAGGATGGCAGTGGCCGCCGTCGCCGGCATTGATGACGGGAATGGACGCGCTCTTGGCAGCAACATAGGGTGCACCCTCCTTGGGATGGCGCATAGCCATAATGTCAGCATAACAGCTGATCATTTTAGCAGTATCGGCGATGCTCTCACCCTTGGATGCAGAGGATGAGCTGGCTTCGCTAAAGCCAAGGACATTTCCGCCCAGTTCCATCATAGCCGCCTCAAAGCTCAAACGGGTACGGGTAGAGGGCTCAAAGAATAGGGTGGCCAGTTTTTTCCCGTGGCAGCACTCGGCATATTTCTTGGGGTCCTCGCAGATGTCACAGGCTGTTTTCAGCAACTCGTCGATCTCAGCAACCGAAAAATCCGTAATATCGATCAGGCTTCTCATGGTCATTCATCCTTTCTGTATCAATCATCAAGCCTTTGCACCGTTGACGGCAAGGTAGTTTTTGATGCGGGCCACATTTTCAGCATGCTCAGGCCGCTCTTCCAAGTATTCGATGATATCATAGACATCCACAACAGAGTAGACCGGGAAGCCAAACTCCTCCTCGACCTCAGACATGGCAGACTTTTCTGTCTTGCCCTTTTCCTTACGGTCCACCATCACGAAGGTTGCGGCAACCTTCACATTTTCCAGGCCGCTCAGGATCGCCATGCTCTCACGGATGGCAGTGCCGGCAGTGATCACATCCTCGACGATGACCACTTCCTCACCTGCTGTGGGAACATAGCCGACAAACACGCCGCCCTCACCGTGGTCCTTGACCTCCTTGCGGTTGAAGAAGAAAGGCACATCCAGACCGTTCTTAGACAGGGCCACAGCAGCGGAAACTGCAATGGAGATGCCCTTGTAGGCAGGTCCGTAGAGAACTGTGCGCTTATTGCCAACCTTATCGAAATAAGCCTTCGCGTAAAACTCGCCCAGCTTCGCGATCTCATCACCGGTCTTGATCATACCGGCGTTGATGAAGTACGGGATCTTACGGCCGCTTTTGGCGGTAAAGTCGCCAAACTTCAGAACGCCGGCACCTTCCAGAAATTCGATAAACTCTCTTTTATAGGCTTCCATATCATATTCTCCTTCTCACTTAGTCACAAAACTCACGAATGCAGCGCTCATAAGCTGCCACAGGGTCAGCGGCCGCAGTAATAGGGCGACCTACCACGATGTAGTCAGAACCGATCGTCTTGGCCTGAGCAGGGGTCATTACCCGCTTCTGATCACCCACATCGCCATCGGCAAAGCGGACACCGGGGGTAATGGTCAAAAACGCCTTGCCGCAGGTATCGTGGACCTTTCCGGCCTCCAAAGGAGAACAAACGATGCCGTCAAGGCCGGCATTTTTCGCAGTCTTGGCATAGTGCATAACCACCTGATCGATGGGTTCCTTAATGAGAATATCCCGCTCCATGGATTCCTGATCCGTAGAGGTCAGCTGGGTCACAGCGATCAGCAGCGGGCGAGTGCCGTCCTCCCGAGTCAACCCCTCCAATGCACCCTGCATCATAGCCGTTGTGCCTGCTGCATGGAGGTTGGTAATATCAACATCCAAATTCCGCAGGACTGCCATGGCCTTCTTTACCGTGTTGGGGATGTCGTGCAGCTTCAAATCCAGGAAGATCTTGTGACCTCTTGCCTTGATCTGGCGGACGATGCTGGGTCCCTCGGCATAGTACAGCTCCATGCCGATCTTCACAAAAGGCTTTCGACCGGTGAACTTATCCAAAAACGCAAATGTCTGCTCCGCGCTGGCAAAATCACATGCCACGATTACGTCCTTACCCATTACAGTACGCCTCCTATAATTTCTTCCAAAGTATTGATTCTATATGCATCCATCACCTGGGGAAGATCCCGGATGATATCACGGCAAACAAACGGATCTACCAAATTGGCCGCGCCTACTTCCACAGCAGTAGCGCCGGCCAGCATCATCTCTACCACATCCTCAGCAGAGGATACACCGCCCATGCCAACCACAGGGATCTTCACTGCATGGGCCACTTGGTAGACCATGCGAACGGCTACCGGGAAGATCGCGCTACCTGAAAAGCCACCCATCTTATTGGCGATGATGGGCTTTCGGCTGCGGAGATCGATCCGCATTCCCAGCATGGTGTTGATCAGGCTGATGCCGTCAGCGCCGGCATCCTCACAGGCTTTTGCAATGGAAACGATGTCCGTCACGTTGGGACTGAGCTTGACGATCACAGGCTTTGTAGTGACTCGCTTGACCGCTTTCGTCACCTCTGCCGCAGCCTTGGGGTCCGTGCCGAAGCTCATGCCGCCGCCGTGGACATTGGGGCAGCTGACATTGACCTCCAGCCAGCCGACCTGCTCCTGGCTGTCCAGCTTTTGGCAGGTATAGGCATAGTCCTCAACGGAGAATCCACTGACATTAGCCATGACCGGCTTATGAAAGCACTGCTTTAGCTTGGGCAGCTCCTCGGAGATCACCTTCTCAACACCGGGATTCTGCAGACCAACCGCGTTGCTCATACCTGCGGTGCACTCTGCAATCCTAGGTGTGGGATTGCCAAACCGGGGATCCTTTGTAGTGCCCTTAAAGGAGAAGGTGCCAAGGCAGTTGATATCATACAGCTCGGCATACTCATAACCATAGCCGAAGGTTCCCGATGCGGGAATCACAGGATTATCCAACGTGATGCCGCAAAGATTCACACTCAGTCTTCCCACAGGATCTCCTCCTTCCGCATAACAGGACCTTCCTTACAGATGCGCTTATAGCCGGTGATGGTCTTGCAGGAGCAGCCCATACAGGCACCAAAGCCGCAGCCCATCCGTTTTTCAAAGCTCATTTGCCCGGAGGTTTCGGCAGCCCGATAGACCGCCTTCAGCATCGGCTCTGGGCCGCATGTATAAAAATACGTATAGTCTACCCGCTTCAGCGCATCTGTCACAAAGCCCTTGACGCCGTAGGAGCCGTCCACGGTGGTAACGGTCACATCTGCGCCCAGCGCCTTGAATTCATTCTCGTAGAACACTTCGCTCTTGGTGTTAAAGCCAAGGATGACCTGCACCTGTTTTCCCTCCGCAATCAGTCTGCGGGCCAGCAGGTACATAGGTGGTACGCCGACACCGCCACCCAAAAGCACAGGTCTTTGGCCGGAAACGGTCAGATCATAGCCGTTGCCCAAGCCGGTAAGTACATCCAAAGTACCTGCCCGCATTTGGGACATCTGGGTCGTTCCCTTGCCGACAGCCTTATAGATAATAGTCAGCATATCGCCGTTTATATCGCACACAGAGATGGGTCTGCGAAGGTACAGGCCCTCCAGCTTGATATTCACAAACTGACCCGGCGCGGTAACGGCAGAGGTATCCCCCTTCAGGGTCATTTTAAACACGTTGTCTGTAAGGGGAACATTCTCAATAATCTCGAATAAACCTTGTTTCATCTCGTCTCCTATCAGCAGATCGTGCGAAGGCGGGGTCACCCCCGCCTGTTTTTACGCATCAATGGTGGAAATAGTCAGGGTAGTCTCCTCCAAAACATCCAAAAGGACCTTGACGGTATCCAAAGAAGTAAAGATCGTTACGTTATTTTCCGTTGCAATCAAGCGGATCTGGTGGCCGTCATTACTGGAGCCGTCGGCACCGGGATCTCTGGTGTTCAGAACGTAGGCAATGTGGCCCTGACGCAGAGCATCGGGGATCTCCTCGCTGCCGTCGCTGATCTTGCCAAGAATATGGGTGCGGATACCGTTGCGCTTGAGGAACATTGCCGTGCCCTGGGTAGCTTGGATATTGAAGCCCAGGTTATAGAAACGGCGGATCAGAGGCAACGCCTCCTCCTTGTCCTTATCCGCAATGGTGGCAAAGACAGTTCCGTAATTCTGCAGGTGCATACCGGATGCCTGCAACGCCTTATACAGCGCACGGTTAAAGCTGTCGTCGTAGCCGATGGCTTCGCCGGTGGACTTCATCTCGGGGGACAGGTAAGCATCCAGGCCCCGGAGCTTGTTGAAGGAGAACACAGGTGCCTTTACGTACCAGCGGTCCTTCTCATCGGGGTAGATATCGAACAGTCCCTGCTCCTTCAAACTCTTGCCCAGGATTACCTCCGTTGCAATATCCGCCAAGCTGTAGCCGGTGGCCTTGCTAAGGAAGGGAACGGTACGGGAGGACCGGGGGTTGACCTCGATGATATAGACATTCTCGTCCTTATCCACAATGAACTGGATATTATACAGACCAACGATGCCGATACCCAAGCCAAGCTTCTTGGCGTACTGCAGGATGATACCCTTGACCTTGTTGGAGATGGAGAAGGTGGGATACACGCTCATGGAGTCGCCGGAGTGAACACCGGTACGCTCTACAAGCTCCATAATGCCGGGAACAAAAACGTTGATGCCGTCGCAGATGGCATCGACCTCCACTTCCTTGCCCTGGATATACTTATCAACCAGAACAGGCTTATCCTCGTCGATCTCAACAGCGGTCTTTAAATAGTGGCGAAGCTGTGCCTCGTTGGCGACGATCCGCATAGCGCGTCCGCCCAGCACAAAGCTGGGACGCACCAGGACAGGATAGCCGATCTCCTTGGCTGCGGCAATACCGTCCTCGATCTTGGTGACGGCCCTGCCCTTGGGCTGAGGAATATGCAGTTCGGACAGGAGCTTTTCAAAAGCATCCCGGTTCTCCGCCTTATCAATGGCGGCACAATCGGTGCCGATGATCTTCACGCCCCGGTCTGTCAAAGGTTGTGCCAGGTTAATGGCAGTCTGGCCGCCCAGAGAGGCGATCACGCCCTCGGGCTTCTCAAACTCGATGATGTTGATAACATCCTCCGGTGTCAGCGGCTCAAAATACAGCTTATCGGCTGTGGTGTAGTCAGTAGAGACTGTTTCCGGATTGTTGTTGATAATGATGGCCTCGTAGCCGGAATTCTTGATGGTAGTGACCGCGTGGACGGTGGAATAGTCAAACTCTACACCCTGTCCAATTCGGATGGGGCCTGCGCCCAAAACCACGATCTTCTTTTTGTCCGTCAGACGGGACGCATTCTGACCGGTGTAGGAGGAGTAGAAATATGGGATATACGCGCCAGTATGGCAGGTATCCACCATCCTAAACACAGGAAACAGATCGTGGGCCTTGCGGAAGTTGTAGATATCCAGTTCCGTTTCCTTCCACATACGGGCAACATACTTATCGCTGAAGCCCATCTGCTTTGCTGCCTTCAATACCTCCAGGTCGTGGACGTTCTCCTGCAGTTTCTTCTCCATGTCTACGATCCGCTGGATGGCTTCCAGGAAGAAGGGGGTGATCTGGGTGATCTTGTGGACCTCGTCCACCGTCACGCCACGGCTGAGCAGCTCGGCAATGGCAAAGATGTTGTCGTCACGGAATTGGCTGATATAGTCCCGCAGCTCGTCGTCAGACATGTTGTCAAACTTGGCAAGGTAGATGTGGTTTGCACCGATCTCCAGGGAACGGATGCCCTTAAGCAGGGATTCCTCCAGGGTAGCGCCGATGCCCATAACCTCGCCAGTCGCCTTCATCTGGGTGCCCAGCAGGTTGGATGCCGCGGTGAATTTATCGAAGGGGAATCTGGGCAGCTTGGAGATCACGTAGTCCAAGCGGGGCTCAAAGGCCGCGTTGGTGTTGGCGATCTTAATATCCTCCAGAGCCATACCCACGGCGATCTTAGCGGTCACCCTGGCAATGGGATAGCCGGAGGCCTTGGATGCCAGTGCAGAGGAGCGGGAAACTCTGGGGTTAACCTCGATGAGATAGTACTCGCTGGAGTGGGGGTTAAGCGCAAACTGGACATTGCAGCCGCCCTCGATCTTCAGCTCGCGAATGATCTTAATAGCGGAATCATTGAGCATCTTCAGGTCATGATCGTTGAGGGTCATGATCGGCGCAACGACCAAAGAGTCGCCGGTGTGGACGCCTACAGGGTCAATATTCTCCATGCCGCAAATGGTGATGGCATGGTCGTTGGAGTCACGCATGACTTCAAACTCGATCTCCTTGTAGCCCTTAACGCTCTTTTCGATCAGCACCTGGTGGACGGGAGAAAGCTTAAAGGCATTCAATCCCACCTCGACCAGCTCTTCCTCGCTGTAGGCAAAGCCGCCACCGGTACCACCCAAGGTAAAGGCAGGACGCAGAACAACAGGATAGCCGATCCGCTTGGCAGCTTCCTTGGCTTCTTCGATGCTGTAAGTGATCTCAGAAGGAATGGTGGGCTCACCGATGGATTGGCAAAGCTCCTTGAACAGCTCCCGGTCCTCAGCCCGCTCGATAGATTCACTGCTGGTACCCAGCAGTTCCACATTACACTCCCGCAGAACGCCCTTTTTCTCCAGCTGCATAGCCAAATTCAGGCCGGTCTGTCCACCGATGCCGGGAACGATGGCATCGGGACGCTCATAGCGCAGGATCTTGGCGATATACTCCAGGGTCAGCGGCTCCATGTACACCTTGTCGGCAATAGCGGTGTCGGTCATAATAGTGGCTGGGTTGGAGTTGCACAGGACGACCTCATAGCCCTCCTCTTTTAGCGCCAGGCAAGCCTGGGTGCCGGCGTAGTCAAACTCAGCGGCCTGTCCAATGACGATGGGGCCGGAGCCGATGATTAGAATTTTCTTAAGGTCCGTTCTTTTTGCCATATTCAATATCCTCCTGTTACTTCCTATAAACGACCGTGCCGTCGCAAACTGTTAAAACACATTCGCCCTTTAGCTTCCAGCCGGCGAAGGGGGTTGCCCTTCCCATAGAGACGAAGCTTTCCGGGTCAACAACAAATTCCCTGCTCAGCTCCCAAATGCAGTAATCCTCGCCAAGAGGGATATTGAAGCGCTGTCTGGGATTGATCGCCATTAGTTCGATCAACTTTTCCAAAGTGATCACGCCGGGCAAGACCATGTGGGTATACATGGCGGAGAAGGCTGTTTCAATGCCCACAATACCAAAGGCACTGCCTGCCAGACCTTTGGATTTTTCTTCCGCGGAATGGGGTGCATGGTCTGTGGCGATCATATCGATGGTACCGTCCTGAATGCCTTTGACCAAAGCCTGTCGGTCCGCCTCGCTGCGGATGGGCGGATTCATACGAAATCTTCCGTCCTCCTGCAGGTCCATGTCATTCATGATCAGGTAATGGGGTGCTGTTTCGCAGGTCACGTCCACACCTCTGGCCTTGGCCTGGCGGATCAGCTCCACACTTTCCTTTGTGGAGATATGGCATACATGGTACTTACAGCCGGTCTCCTCTGCCAGGCAGAGATCCCGGGCGATCTGTTCATACTCGCTGGCACTGCAAATGCCCTTATGGCCGTGTAGCCTGGCATACTCGCCGTCGTGGATATAGCCGCCGTTGAGCAAGCTGTTTACCTCGCAGTGGGCAACGATCATTTTGCCCAAAGCCTTTGCCCGGAGCATAGCCTGGCGCATCATATCCTCATCCTGGATGCCACGTCCGTCATCGGAAAATGCGATCACATCCTCCGCCATCCCCTCCAGATCGGCAAGGGTCTGACCCTGCTGTCCCACGGTGATCGCACCGTAGGGATAGACATGAATGACAGCATTCTTTTCGATCATATCCAACTGGAGGCGCAGGTTGTCCCGGCCGTCCGGTACAGGGTTCAGGTTCGGC
The DNA here is from genome assembly GCA_045588045.1 of Faecousia sp. Lineage (GTDB taxonomy): Bacteria > Bacillota > Clostridia > Oscillospirales > Oscillospiraceae > Faecousia. Next base: position 4,029 of record JAZNDJ010000061.1, on the reverse strand, counting down.
ATGGTGCATACTGCCGTGTATCCACCCTTGGCAGATGCTTTGCTGCCGGTCTCAATGGTCTCCTTATAAGAAAAACCCGGCTCACGGAAATGCACATGCACATCACAAAAGCCGGGAAAAGCAACGTATTCGGGAGAATTGAAGAAAGAAAGTTCCTTCGCCAAAGGAGTACCGGAAGAAATAACAGTATCAACGGAGCAACCCACGTTTTTCATCTGGCTCGCTGCGCTCATCATTACGTTCTCCCCCTCGTAGATTCTTATCTGTGCAAGTATACCACAGGAGGGCGCATTTTGTCAAACCCCGCAGAGGCTTTTTTTCGTTTATTTTTTCAAAAATTTCTCATCCTCCGGGATCCCCTCAATATCCAAATCCACAAACGGGTACACCCGCTCCCACCCTGCTTCGGTTTTGCGGACTGAACTACGGTGCACGCTCAGCAGACGCACGATATCGTATACATCCACCCAGATCTCGCTGTTGCACTCCTTTTGACTTTCGTCGAACACCAGCTCCATGCCGAAATGAAGATGGACCGTCTGAATATTATTGACGTTTTCCTTATCGGAGTAACCGGTCCTGCCCATAAATCCGATCAGATCACCGGCCTGGACAATATCGCCCTGCTGCAGGGCTTTGGCAAAGGGGTGGTCCTTCTGAAGGTGGGCATAGTAATAGTAGCGCTTAGAGTCGAAGGAACGGATCCCGATGCGCCAGCCGCCATAACGGTTCCAGCCCATAGCCTCCACGACGCCGCCCTCCACCGCGACGATCGGTGTCCCAAGGCTTCCCATCAGATCGTTGCCCAGGTGCTTGCGGCTGAAGCCGAAGGAACGCTGATTTCCAAAATCAGCGCAGTGGGTGTAACCGTAACCCGCGGCAATGGGACTGAATGCCTTAAGGCCGTAGGTAGGCTGCCATTTGCCGTCCACCTGAACAGCATAGCTCCCAAGCAGGCCGCCCAGAACGCCGTTATATGCCTCGTGATAATAGGCATAATACTTATAAAGATCGCCCAGCAATTCCTTTGGAGACTGATCGGTCTGCAGATCCTTGACCGCCTTCTTCACAGAATTCAGTCCGCACTTGCCGCCGGTGCGGCAGGCCGCCAATGCCAATGCATCGATCCAACCGATATGCTTCTCCCGGTCAAAGGTCTGAATATCTGTGTCCATTGCATATTTCAGCGATTCATAGGGTACATCAAAATCCACCCAGCGGATGGTCTCCGCCCGGGTCGGTATTGCCAATACAAAAAGTAATGCGATCAATAGCGCAAGCCGCCGCTTCATATTCTCACCTCTTGGCTAGAATGTGAAGCGGCGGCTAAAAAATACCATGAAATTATTTCAAATCCTTGCGGATGCCGTCGGCTATACGGTAAATATCTTCCATTTTTTGGATACCGGAGATCTTTTCCTTATAATAATTGGCATAGGCCACGCCCCGCAGATACCAGGCAAAATGCTTTCTGGCTTCCAGGCAGGCAATATGCTCTCCCTTATCCTCCAGGGCCAATTCAAATTGACGTACCGCTATGTCTACCCGCTGGCTCAAAGGGGGTCTTTCGGGGATCGGCTCCCCTACCATAGCCGCTCGCACCTGCGCAAACACCCAGGGATCACCAAAGGAGGCTCTGCCGATCATCAGACCGTCGGCTTTTGTCCATTTTTGGCACCGCAAGGCCGATTCCGTGTCGGTGATGTCTCCGTTTGCGATAACAGGGATGCCGCTTTGCTGCTTGACCTTGGCGATCATATCCCAATCGGCGGTGCCGGAATAGAGCATGCTCCGGGTACGGCCGTGGACAGTCAGCAGCGACGCGCCACTGCCTTCCATCCGCTTGGCAAATTCCAGCACATTGATGCTGCCCTTATCCCAGCCTAAACGGCACTTTACTGTAACCGGCACATCCACAGCCTTTACAACAGCTGTCACAACATCTCCAGCCAGCTCCGGTGTACGCATCAGTCCGCAGCCGTCGCCGGAACCCGCGATCTTGGGCATAGGGCAGCCCATGTTGATATCCAAAAAATCACAACCGGATATCTCAAGCGCCAACTGTGCAGCCTGCGCCATGATCTGCGGGTCATTGCCGAATATCTGCGCACCGCAAATGCTGCCCTCATTTTTGCGAAGGAGCGCAGCACTTTTCTTATCCCGATACACAAGTGCGCGGGAGGATACCATCTCCGTAACGGTAATGCCGGCACCAAGCTGGGCGCAAACGGTTCGAAATGCCCAGTCTGTCACACCGGCCATAGGCCCCAGGGCCAAGGGATTATGAACTTCCAATTTGCCGATCTGCACAGGCTGTCACCTCACTCGAGGGCGATTATACCACAGCCTTGTACAGAACGCAAGTCAAAGCAAAGCCGTCATCATCCAAATGATGCCTGTGGCCAACGCGCCTGCAAAGGCCCAAATCATGCTCATAAACAGCGCGCCATTGCCGCTTTTGCTTTGCGGATGTCGGATCAACCCATTCGCCTCCTTCATAAGCGCCTCCTCTGAGACCCCTTCCTGTCCGTCCTTCAATATAAATATCGCCTGTTCAAATAGTTTTGGATCCGGGGAATGCACAACGATCACCTGACGGGAAATTCCTTTTACCATGTAGACCGCCTCCTCGTTTCCAGTATTGCCCATCGGGGGCAAAACCATACAAAAAAAGCCGTCCCATTCACCAGGGACGGCTTTCATTATGATATATCCTTGGGCCGGTTGTAGCGGCCATGTGGCTCCCATTCCGGCAGCGGCAGGCGCTGCATAGCACCGAAGATCCGCTCCTTCAGATCCGGGTATGTGGCAGAAAGATCGTAGACCAGCTTTTTAATTTCCTCCCGCTTAGTGCGCTTATCCACAGGGCAGCGATTCTCCACAATGGGAAGGCTCTCCCGGGTCACGAAGTTGTCGATAGTCTGCTCGTGGATATAGAGCATGGGGCGAATCTGAATGATACCCGTACGGTCCAGGTCTGTTACCGGCTGGAAGCAGCTGATGCGCCCCTCGTAAAGTAAGGACATCATAAAGGTCTCCACCGCATCGTCATAATGGTGGCCCAAGGCCAGCTTATTCAGCCCCCTGTCCAAAAGCACCTGATTCAGTGCGCCGCGGCGCATTTTGGCACACATGGAGCAGGGATTCTTTTCCTTACGGTAATCAAAGATCACCTGAGCGATCTGGGTCGGAACCACGGTATAGGGCACATCCAGCTCCCGGCAAAGCTTTTCAATGGTGCCGTAATCCATCCCAAAGCCCAGGTCCACGGTGATGGCCTCCAGCTCAAAGGGAATGTGATCGTATCTCCGCAGCTCAGCCAAAAACACCAGCAGCGCAATGGAATCCTTTCCGCCGGATACGCCAACGCCGATCCTGTCGCCGGGGGATATCATATTGTAATCCTGGGTGCAGCGGCGCACCAAGCCGATCAGCCTTTGCATGTTGGTTTCCTCCAAAAAATCAGAAAAATAGGAAGTTAGCTTTTAAGCGTATTTAATAGAATTTGGGAGTTTTTAAAAGTTTCTTTTGGTTTTTATAAATTTCGCAGAAAAAGCGGTTGACTTTTAAAGTTTGGTGTGATATAAGAATCAAGCGTGTGCAGACATTGTAATGCCTGAAAATCCCGTTAAGGATGGCTATGTATTTGCAGGTTGGTACACCGATGAAGCCTTAGCAAATCCCTTTACTGCTACCACCTTCTCTGCAGAGGATATTACCCTTTATGCAAAATGGGCAAACTCCTATCAGGATTTTGAAAACTATGAAGGAACTCCCAGCGGTAACTTTGAAGTTTTAACCGATGGTGAAAATGCATATTTAGGAAATGGATATCTTAAATATTCTGCAGATGCAGAGGATAGCAGCCGTGTGGTTGTTTCCAATGAAGCATTAAAGGACTTTGCCTTCCCCGGTGACAAAATTAGAATATCCTTTAAATATAAGCTCCTTTCGGGTGACGCAAGATTCTATATGCATACATCCTCTAGCGCTACAGTTCCCACACTAACCAAAACCGAAACAGACACT
>JAZNDJ010000060.1:0-7042 GCA_045588045.1 Faecousia sp. | reverse complement strand
TTGGTGATGGCCATAATCCCGGCGGCTTCTGTACCTGCGCCTTCAATGAGGGTAAGTTCATCCATATCAACGAGATTTTCAAGTCCCACGAAGCAGACTGCGAGAGTACCGACTACGTTTTCTTTGGCAATGAAACCGGTAATGGCAGCTGCCGCCATCTGCCAGCTGAGAACACCTATGATCGGAAACAGGAGATAGGCGAAGGGTCTTGCAATGGATGCGAGAATGGATGCATCTGCCGTTTCGGCAACAGCGAAATTCCATGTAAAGGTCTGCATGAGCTGCACAATCATGTTGCACAGGAGAATAATAGTGGCAGCTTTCACAATATACGCCCATCCGCGGCTGCACATGGATTTAAGCGCACCCCAGAGAGAGGGAAGTTTATATTCCGGCAGCTCGATGATGAAAAAGGACTTTCTGGCTTTGTAGCCTGCAATTTTGTTCACAAGCAGCGCTCCCAGGAAGATCAGCACAATACCGGTGAAGTACATCACGAAGCTGACCCAACCGGCATTATCAAAGAACGCACCGGCAAACAGGGAGATCACAGGGATCTTTGCGCCGCAGGGCATAAAGGGGGTCAGCATAGCCGTGGCACGGCGCTCCCGCTCGTTGCGGATGGTACGGGAGGCCATAACGCCGGGGACGGCGCAGCCGATACCGATGACGAAGGGGATCACAGACTTGCCGGACAGGCCCACCTTCTTGAAGATGGGGTCCAAAACCACCGCCACCCGGGCCATGTAACCGCAATCTTCCAGCAGGGCGATCAAGAAGTACATGACCATGACCAGCGGCAGGAAGCCCACCACTGCACCGACGCCGCCGATGATGCCGTCTACCAGCAGCGCTTCTACCACGGGTGCCACATTTGCACTGACCAGCAGGCCACGGACCCACTCCATAAACCACTCGATCAGTGTGACAAGGCCGGGAACGGCAACACCGAAGAGCTCAAACCCCTCGGCGATCCAGGGGCCGACCCACATCTGGGAGATCTGGAACACAAAGAACATGACCACCGCAAAGATGGGGATACCCAGCCACTTGTTGGTCAGGACTGCATCAATCTTATCGTCGAAATTCTTGTCCTTGGTCAGGACCTTCCGGGTCTCCACGGCATGGACGATCTTGTTGACAAAGGCAAAGCGGGCCCGGTCAGCAGCCTCCACCGCCTGCTTATCCGTCAGATCGATGTCGCCCTGGGTGTAGGGGGCAGCCTGGTGGGTCCCCACAGCGGCAACGGCAGCCTGCACCACCGCAGCCAGGTCCTCGTGGTGGCTGTCAATAGAGATCGTCTCCAGCACAGGGCAGCCCAGCTTTTTGGACAGGGCAGCGGTGTCGATCACCGTCTGCTTCTTCTGGTTGACATCGGTCTTGTTCAAAGCCACCACAATGGGAATTCCCAGCTCCATGAGCTGTGTGGTAAAAAACAGGCTGCGGCTTAGGTTGGTGGCATCTACGATGTTGATGATGGCATCAAGACTTTCCTGCTTCACGAAGGCGCTGGTGATACTCTCCTCCGAGGTGAATGGAGACATGGAGTAGGCACCGGGCAGATCCACGGCAATCAGCTCCGCGCCGCCGGCGTAGGCCTTCTTAATGGGAGATTCCTTTTTGTCAACGGTAACGCCTGCCCAGTTGCCAACCCTTTCGTTACGGCCGGTCAGGGCATTGTACATGGTGGTCTTACCGCTGTTGGGATTGCCTGCAAAAGCAATTCTCATGGTTTTGCTCCTCCTCTTTTCAAACCGTCACAAATCCAGTTACCTTATGCTAACGGCTCTGCAAAAGACAGTCAGCGGACCGTCTTGGGTTTTCGATCAAATGATGATGGCTTCTGCCAGCTGTCTGTCGATGTTGTATCTGCTGTCCTTGATGGCAACAATGCAGCTGCTTTTCCGGCGGGAAACCACCGTGATCGGCTCGCCGCTGTAGCAGCCCAGGGAGAACAGAAATGCGTTCAGCTCTTCATCATCGGTCTCGATCCGCTGAATGATATACTCTTTTCCTTCCTGTGCAATGGTCAAGTTCATAAAATCACCTGAATCAGATTTTGCGTTTAGTTAGCTTAGGCTAATCGTATCCCAAAAGATAAAATTAGCCTAAGCTAACTGCTCTATTATGATACTGCCCCCCGCCCGGTTTGTCAATAGCTTTTTTACAAATTTATGCAATCCCGGGATAAAGATGCCCCCTGGCCCGCTTGGTATCGTCACCGGGCATAATCAGGATAACTGACAGAATTGCCGGGGTTCGTAACGAATTGCACCCGGCGCAAAGCCGGGTGCCGAAGGCATGAAATTTAGGCGCACTCGCTGACGATCACAAAGCCGTCCACCAGGTTGGCCTCCACAAGCTGGCCCTCGATGGTGATGCTCCGGTCCATCAGATCCGTCAGGATCACGCAGCCGTCCCTGCACTCAATGCGCATGACGTTACGCATGGCGATGCAGGCATCCTCTTTTTTGTTCTTATATACCGTAGAAAGACACATAGCGATCTCCTCACTTTACATCCAGGCTGGCCAGAACGGTGCTCAGCCGCAGGTTGCCCTTTTCAAAATCGGATACGGCGGCCATGACCTGCTCATAGGCCACGCGGCTGCCTGCCTGCTCCAGCTGGGCCGCCAGGTCTGCCAGCTCCTTGGCATGGGCCGCGTTGTGACCCACCATATATTTCATCAACGCCACCAGCTCCTCCATAGGGGTATGCTGGCATCCGCCGCAGGTGCTGCACTGGCCGCCGCAGTCATGGCTGTGGTCATGGGCCTGCCCATCGGCGTGGAGATGGTCATGGTCGTGGGGATGGGCATGGCTATGCTCATGGGTATGAGCAACACCGTCGTGGGTGTGCTCGTGAACGTGGGTATGCTCATGGGTATGGACATGGTCCGGACCCGCAATATGGTCATGGTGAATGTGCATAGACAATCCTCCTCGTTTTTTTCTTTATTATACCTGCATACGCCTCCTTTGTCAAAGGGCTGTATACACATCCGTCTCAAAATTTCGGGCGGTGACAGCACCGGCCCCGCCGTCGTATCGGGAATTTTTCAGATAGACAGCGGTGATCCGGTTTGTTGGGTCAACCCAAAAATGGGTGCCATAGGTACCACTCCAGCCAAATGCCCCCACCGGCAGACTGCCATAGTCCGCTCCGGTGATGACCCGGACGCCTAACCCCCACCGGACCGGTCCGGTCCGGACTTTTTCCTGAGGCGTGGCCATTTTTTCCACCGCCTGGGGTGGCAGGACCTGCCGGCCACGGAAGCTTCCCTCCTCCAGGAGCATTTGGGCAAAATTCCGGTAATCGGCCAAAGAACCCACCAGTCCGGCACCCCCAAGATACGTGGTGGCCGGGTAGGTCTCAAATACACAGCCCGGTGTGACTGCGCCGGAGCGCCCCCGATCATGCATGGGCACCAGCCGTTTCCATTGGGCCGGTGTTGGGGTAAAGGTGGTGTCCGTCATGTGGCAGGGAGCAAAAATGTGTGCCTGCAAAAAGCCTTGCAGATCCATCCCCGACACCTGCTCCACAATGGCCGTCAGCAGCGCAAAGGCCGCCACAGGGCTGTATTCCGCCCGAATCCCCGGCGGGGCAGCCTGATCTACAGTGGCAACATACGCCACAAGCGCCGGCAGACTGCTCCGGCAGGCTGGTGTGATTCGGTTTACATAATCTTCCTGTGACAGGCCGGAGGTATGGCTCAGCAGGTGCAAAAGCTTCATGCCCCTGCCGGCAAAGGCAGGCAGAAATTTTTCCACCGGGTCTTGGACAGACAGTTCACCCCAATCCTCCAGCAGCAGCACCGCCGCAGCCGTAATGGGCTTGGTCATAGACGCCAAGCGGAACAGGCTGTCCGGGCACGCCGTACCGAAGCAGCCCTCCCAGAGGGTCTGCCCATCCTGGGTCACAGTCAACGCCGCGCCGCTGAGCACATCGGCATCCAGGTCCGCCTGTATGCGGCTTTCCAGGGTTTTCTGCAGGTATTCCCGGTTAAGCTGTTTGCGTTCCATGCCCATCCGCTCCTTTTTTCTATTTATACCACATCTGCCCCGCAAACGCAACACAGGGAGCATTCTGCTCCCTGTGGATCGTATCACGAATATTTTTTCTGAAAGGGTTTGATGCACACAAGGCACAGCACCGTTGCCAGGACAGCCACCGCCAGCCACAGCAGCAGGGTCGCCTTCCAGCCCATCTGCTCTGACAGCAGAGCCACGCCGTAGGTGGAGATAGCACTGCCCACATAGGTGCAGGCATTGAGCATGCCGGAGGCGGTGGACACGATGCCATACTTCTCAAAGAATGCCGGCAGCATACAGATCAGCATCATATTCACGCCGTGCATGCAGCCGGTCAGGCCGGCGGAGAACACAACAGACGCGCCGGCGTTTTTGCCGGTCAGCAGGTACAGGCCCAGGGCGCAAACTGCGCCGATGGCAAAGAACAGCATGCCGCAGGTCACCGGATTTCGGATGGCCTTGGCATAGATCCTTGTAGATAGGGTGGTGCACACCAAGGTGAAGATCGGCAGGATCACGCCGGTGAGGATGGACACCGCGTTGCTCAGGTCATAGGTGTCGGCAATATAAGAAGGCATCCAGGTGGTAACGCCGTCCCGGAGCATACCCATCATAATGATCGCCAGCATCAGAGCCAGCATCACCGGCGTAAACAGCATCACCACAGGCCGCTCTCGCTTGCTTTCCTTGTCCTCTACAGGCCGCTTCTGCACCGGAATATCGGCAGCAAAGCACTGCCAAAGCACCAGCATCACCAGGCCGCAGCCGCCGCATACATAAAACACCGCCTGCCAGCTCAGCAGCTCGATCAGAACCGGTGCGATCAGGTACACCAGGATCGTTCCGATGCTGCTGCCCCAGATCACCTTGGTGGTGACCATTTTATAGTCCTCGGCGGTCAGCTGCGTGATCATCAGACGTACCATCGGCGGCCACATCAGACTTTGGGCAAAGCCGTTAACGCACCACACCGCCGTCATCTGCCACGGGTCACGGCACAGAGGGATCAGCACATTCATAGCCGCCGACAGCAGCAGGCCCATGCCCACCAGCTTTTTGGGTGAGAAGTGGTCGCCTACGATACCGCTGACGATCTGGCCAAGGCCGTAGGTGATAAAGCTGCCGGTAACAGCCATAGAAAGCAGGCTGCGGGAAAAGCCGGTATCGGTCACCATTTCCGAGATGACCGCGCCGTAATTGATCCGGGTCAGGTAGCTGACCATATAAGCCAATGCAAACAGAAGGGTCAGACGGCCAATCTGCTTTTTATCCTGCAGTTTATTCATAGCAGACTTTTTCCCTCCCATTGTTCATCCGGCTCTATGTCCAAAAGTGCAGCAACCGTGGGGGCGATATCCTTGATGCTCACATCCCCAAGCTCCTTGCCCGGTGTAAAATCTTTGCCCAGCGCAAACAGCGGTATGGTCATATCCTCCGGGACATCGGCGCCGTGGGTCCGGTCATGACCGCCATGGTCCGCGGTGATCAGCACCGTGTATTCCTCCGGCAACACCGCCAGGACCCGTTCGATCTGCTGCCAGCTATCCGCCACGGCATCCATATATGTCTGGCTCATCCAGCCGTATCCGTGGCCCGCATCATCGGGGGCATGGAGATACAGGAACATAAAATCCGGAGTCTGCGCTGTCAGATGCTTCAGCGCTGCGTCGGTGGTAATGGCATTGGTTTGCATCAAACCATAGTGGGCGCACTTGCAGAAATGGGAGAATGTCATGCTGCCGGGTCGGGAAACATCCCGCAGCTGTTCCCAGCTGTAGAACATGGCACAAGTCTTTTTCCGGGCGGCAAGCACCTCAAACAAGCCGTTGATCGGCCGCACCTGGGGTGCATAGGTGTTGGTGGTAGTCCCGTGGCGGTCCGGATCGACACTGTGGAACAGGGATATATGGCACGGCAATGTCATAGACGGATAGACCGTTCTTGCCGTCAGAGTATAAGATGCCTTTTGTTTCAGCCGCACCACCTGCGGCAGGTTTTCCAAAGCATCCGGACGCATACCGTCCACCAGGATCAACAGTACTTTCATAAGGTCTGCTCCTTATCTGTTTTCAACGCCCATAATATAGCATACTCTCCGTGATTGTCAACAACATATTTCAATAATTTTCTGTCTTGCGGTTTTGCAGATGCTATGCTAGAATAACCCAAAAGAAGGGAGTGTTGCAAAATGGATAATATCAAGAAAAAGATCGGATTTATTTGCGACATGGACGGTGTGATCTATCACGGAAACCGGATTTTGGAAGGCGTGACGGAGTTTGTCAACTGGCTGGTGGATAACGACAAGAAGTTCCTGTTCATGACCAACAGTGCCGAGCGGACACCCCATGAGCTGAGCATGAAGCTGGAGCGGATGGGTCTGCACGTATCTGCAGAGCACTTCTACACCAGTGCCATGGCCACGGCGGAATTCCTCCATTCCCAAAAGCCCAACAGCACCGCCTATGTTATCGGCGAAGCCGCCCTGACCAAGGCCCTGTACGACCGGGGCATCTATATGAACGATGTGAACCCGGACTATGTGGTGGTGAGCGAGACCCGAACCTACAACCTTGAAAAGCTGGAAAAGGCCATTGAGCTGGTCCGCAACGGCGCCAAGCTCATCGGCACCAACCCGGATATCACCGGTCCTACGGAGCGGGGCATTATGCCGGCTACCGGCGCGCTGATCGCCCCCATCGAGATCGCCACCGGCAAGAAGGCCTACTTTGTGGGCAAGCCCAATCCCCTGATGCTGCGCCATGGCATGGACTGGCTCAACTGTCACCGGAAGGACATCGTGTTCATCGGTGACCGGATGGATACGGACATCATCGCCGGCATTGAATCCAGTGTAGATACGGTGCTGGTGCTCTCTGGCGTGACCGCCATGGAGGATCTCGACAAGTTCCCCTACTGCCCCAAGTATATCGCCGGCGGTGTTGGCGATCTGATCCGATAGAAAACACATCGCCCGCCGGGGGAGACCGCCGGGCGGTCTTTTACGAGGA
>JAZNDJ010000059.1:0-2694 GCA_045588045.1 Faecousia sp. | reverse complement strand
CAGATGATCCTGGACGGCCCCCAGAGAAAGGGCGACCTGCGCCGCTCCCGTGCAGGTGCCATCAACATCGTGCCCAACTCCACCGGCGCTGCCAAGGCTATCGGCCTGGTCATCCCCGAGCTGAACGGCAAGCTGATCGGCGCTGCTCAGCGTATTCCCACTCCCACCGGCTCCACCACCATCCTGAACGCTGTTTGCGCCAAGGCTGTGACTGTTGAGGAGATCAACGCTGCCATGAAGGCTGCTGCTACCGAGTCCTACGGCTACAACGAGGACGAGATCGTTTCTTCCGACATCATCGGCATGCGCTTCGGATCCCTGTTCGATGCTACCCAGACCATGGTCTGCAAGCTGCCCGACGGCAAGACCCAGGTCCAGGTCGTGTCCTGGTACGACAACGAGAACTCCTACGTTTCTCAGATGGTTCGCACCATTAAGTTCTTTGCTGAGCTGGCCTAATCTCAAAACCACGAAAATGCCGCTGTCTATAGACAGTGGCATTTTCTTATTCTTGGTTAACCTTGGTCCACCAATATAAAAAGCACGCAGCCGAAGCTGCGTGCTTTTTCATACTTCCCTATACATGGTACCGGCATCATCCTTACGGACGTTGTCAGCCACCTGTACGACCTCCACCGCCACAGTACGTGTGCCCATGGCAATTTCAATCCGATCGCCGACCTTGACCTCATAACTGGCCTTGACCACACGGCCGTTCACACTGATGCGGCCATTGTCACAGGCTTCATTGGCAACCGTCCGACGCTTGATCAGTCGGGATACTTTCAGATACTTGTCAAGGCGCATAGGAAATTCTTACTTGGAGACAGAGTCCTTCAGAGCCTTGCTTGCCTTGAAAGCGGGCAGGCGGGTAGCGGGAATCTGAATGGTCTCCTTGGTGCGGGGGTTGCGGCCAACGCGGGCTTCACGGGCCTTGACCTCGAAAATGCCGAAGCCGGAGATCTGCACCTTCTCGCCCTTGATCAGGGTCTCGGTGATGGTCTCGACAGTGGCATTGACAACGCGCTCGGCGTCCTTCTTGGTCAGGCCGATCTTCTCGGCGACAGCTGCTACGAGTTCAGTCTTGTTCATAAATATACATCCTCATTTCTTTTATTCACTATGGGACTCCATCGTATCACAGTGTTTCCCAAAAATCAAGTATTTTTGGAACTTTTCTTTAAAATTTACAGATTTTTATAAAAATATTACAGTTTTAGCAGCTTCGCGATTTTTTCACCCTTAGGCAAAAGTTTGCAGTCCTCTGCGGTAATGGATTTGCACACAACTACCATCACAAAGTAAACCACCACACCCACAAGGATCGGTGCGCCGCACAGGATCGCCCGGCTGCCGTCTGCACCCAAAAGCTGGGAAAGGCCCCAGTAGCAGCCGAAAACAGCGACACCCATGATCAGGGCGGGGACGGCAGAACGCAGGAGATTCCGGACCAGGTGGGGCTTTTGGGGAACGACCCGGGTGATGCAGATCAGATTCAGCACGGCGATGGTACCGTAGCACAGGACTGCGCCCATAGGCACGCCTACGATGCCGATGTTGGGATTTCCCGAAAGCATATACACCACCGCCAGCCGGGCCGCGCCGGATACCAGCATATTGATCACAGGCAGGTGGGCCTTGCCGTGGGCCTGGAGAACAGCGTTGGTGTACTGAATGATGGCGTAGAGGAAAACGCACAGACCCAGCACGGTCATCAGCTTTGTGGACAGGGCCAGGTTTTCTCCGGTATAACTGCCAAGCAGGGCTGTGATAGGCCGTGCCAGCAGGCACAGACCCACACTGCAGGGCAGGCTGATCAAGCCTGTGACCCGGGCCGCAGATTCTTCAGTAGACCGGACTGCCCGGTCATCACCCAGGGTCAGGTGGTTGGTGATGGCAGGCAAAACGCTGATGGCGATGGGCACGATAAAGGCGCAGGGCATATTGAAAATGGTGGTGGACATGCTGTAGATGCCCTTCATGGTATCGGCAGCGCCTTGGGAAAGACCGTTGGCCGTCAAGAGCTGGCCCATGTAAAGCCGCTGCTCCAGCACTGTTAAAAGCTGCATACCGGCAGAGCCGATGGTGATGGGGATGGCAATGGCCAGCAGGGCTTTGGCGGTGGGGCCAAAGGAAAGGGCGGTGTCATCGGTGGCCGGCAGCTCCCGATAGGCCGGGCGGAACCGGCTGAACAGGAAGATCACGCTGACAAGACAGCTGAAGGTGACACCCAAGATCGCGGCACCGGCAGCATAGGACACGCTGTTTGTCAGATGCATGACAACAACTGCCAGCCCCAGACCGACCACCAGCTTAAACACAGCCTCCAGCACCTGGCTTGTTGAGGTGGGACGCATATTGCCCTGTCCCTGGAAGAAGCCCCGGAAGGTGGAGATGATGCCCACCAGCAGGGCACATGGGCCAAGACAGGCCATGGCGACCCAGGCATCGGGCTGCCGCTGGAATTCGGCAAGCTGGCGGCAGAATACCACCATCAGGGTGCTGCTTACAAGGCCCAGGTTCAGGAAGATCGCCCTGGCGGTCTTGTAGATCTTACGGACCTGGTTGTACTTACCCAGGGCATTTGCCTGGCTGATCAGACGGCTCATCGCCACAGGCAGGCCTACAGTAGACACCATCAGCAGTACCGAGTAGACATCGTACGCAGTGACGAAATAGCCATAGCCCTGGTCG
>JAZNDJ010000058.1:0-24107 GCA_045588045.1 Faecousia sp. | reverse complement strand
CTACTTGATATTCGGACATTATTCCATCACATTGCTGCATGGTATCATGTCCAGACAAGAAAAAAGTAGTGTGAAACACTACGCAAAAGCATACATATACCCTTGCGGCGTGATGGACATTTTGGCCAGCACGGAGCCCGATTTTGGGGCCAAGGGTTGGGAGGCGGCGGAAGATTATACGCGGCCGGCCAAGGCGCGTTTGGTCGCTGATCTGAGAGCCGAAGGCGAACAGGATCCCAAGACCAAACAACAGCCGCAGGCGTTGGCCGAGGATATTGAACGCAGTATGCGTAGAGCCAGGGCAAAGGTGCGCCGGATGGCCCTTGCCAATGAGTTCCGCTATTTCGTCACATTGACCCTTGACCCAGCCAAGGTGGACAGCCACGACGGCGCGGCCGTCGTGAAAAAGCTGAACGCCTGGGCCAGCAATGCCGTACAACGGCATGGCCTTCGTTATATTCTTGTGCCGGAACGACACAAGAAGGGCGGCATCCATTTCCATGGCTTTTTCAATGACGCACTTCCGGCTGTGGATTCCGGGACCATCCGTGTGCCATGGGCCAAAAAGCCACGCAAGCCCCGGAGCGCCGCGGAGCGGGCCGAGTGGCTGGCGGCCGGGGGAAGGGTTGTTTACAACCTCCCCGGCTGGGCCCTTGGCTTTACCACGGCTATGGAGCTATACGACGACTATCCGGCGGCCGTCGCCTATGTCTGCAAGTACATAGGCAAGGACGGCACCAAGCCCGCCGGGCGTTGGTATTACAGCGGGGGCGACCTCCGGGAGCCGCGCGCTGAGTATTTCGAAATGAGCCCGGCTGATCTCGTTGCCGAGTACGGCGATCGGGCTATGGTGATCTATCCGCCGGGAAAGCAGATTGCTGTGGTGAACGGAATAAAAGTACATGAGCAAGTACAAGAGGGGGAATCCCATGTGGGAACTGGAATTTGACAATAAGGGGCGGCTTGTGGTCTATCGGCCATGGGTGCCCGATGATTGCAACGAAGATAACGAGGAGGACGAATTTTGTGAAAACGGAGTATTTATTACAGAGGGAAGTGGATGGGATTCTATCCATGCTGACCCCAAAAAATGCACTGGTTATACGGACGGCCTTGCATACCGGGTTGAGGGTAGGGGATGTGCTTGCTCTCAAAACGAATCAGCTTGCGTCTCGGTTTTGGGTAACTGAGAGCAAGACCCAAAAACGGCGGCAAGTGGGTTTACCTCAGCCGCTCCTGAGTGATATTAAGAATCAAGCAGGTGATGTATGGGCCTTTCCTGGGCGCAGTGGCGAACGGCCGCACACGCGGCAAGCGGTTTGGAAGGATGTCAAAAGGGCCGCGAAGGCTATGCGGTTACCTCAGAATGTGGGCCCGCACAGCATGAGAAAGGTATACGCCGTAGAGCTTTTGGCCCGGTATGGCGATATTGACCGGGTGCGGCGGGCTTTGAATCACAGTAGCGAAACCATCACAATGGTATATGCCCTTGCTGATTTGCAGTTGCGTAGCAGATCTAAGCGGCGAAGGGCGGCGGCCGGACGGCAAAGGGTTTGAGTTGACAAACCGGGCAAGACAGTGTATCATAGATTTGCCCGGACTGGAAGGAGGTACAGCAGAGGCCAAACGAAACAAAACCATTATTTTGTTGACCCTCGCGGCATAGGGAGGGAAGGCGGCGAAAGTTGGCGGTATTGTCTGCCGACTACTTTTTGGAAGGTCGCCAACGCAACAAAATAAAAATTTTGTTGCGTTCAGAGTGGGTTTGTGCTATAATATCCTCAGAATAGCTCATCCGGCAATATCTAATAGCGAATCCTATCCCAGTCCGGCTTCAGATCCAGCGCTTCAAATCGCACTTCATCTCGGAAAGCAGAAAATACCCTTCTTTGAAACATTCCGCTATAATTATTGAACAGACTTCGGTAGAACAATGCAATGTCTTGCCCCAGATCAGCGACACCGCATTTCCCTAAATCTGGGAATCCGCTGAGATGGTCTTCATCAAGCAATAATCTCCATTGTATAATACCCGACGTTCATCAGGCCGTTTTTTGTCAGATATTTCAGCAACGTCTAGGGATTTTGGAAACCGTTCTGGCCCGATGTATCTGATTCGCGCTCTCTGTATCCGCATAAACGCTTCGGACATTATATGCAGCTACATATAACGTCCGATCCAAATTACAGTTGTACGGACTGTTCCGGATAATCCACTCGCCACAGCATTCGTTGACCATTGGCAAGTGATTTTGCTTGCCTTTCCCGAACATTTGGTCACCAATAAATAGGCATACCTATTTTCGCGAATATGTTCTATAATATGTGGTACAGGAAGCTTTCTGCGCGGCCGTTACAGCATCCGCACTTCGCTGTACGATTCTTCCGCTTTTTTCGCATTTGTTTGGAATCAACATGAAAGTCACCTTTTTAGGAGGTATTTGTATGAATAAATATTCGGATTGCCCAAGCGTTTTAAGGGATTTCCTGGTGTATCATGAAACGATCAAGGGCCAATCAGCCAAAACTATCCAGGAATACTATCTGGATTTGCGGATGTTTTTGCGTTTTATAAAGCTGATGCGCAGCGATATGCCGATCCAAACACCGTTGGAGGACATTCCTATCAAGAATGTTGATTTGGAATTTATCCAAAAGATCACAACATCTGATGTGTTCGAATTCTTGTCGTATCTGGCAAACGACAGGATCCCCAATCCGAACTCCCCTGCACCAGAACGAGGAATTGAGGCATCTGCCCGCGCAAGAAAGCTGTCTGCAATTAAATCGTTTTATAAGTATTTGACCACAAGGACCAAGCAGCTCCCGGAAAACCCTGTTGCGGATCTTGAATATCCCAAGCTGAGAAAAAGTTTGCCACGGTATCTGACCTTAGAACAATCTGCAGCATTACTAAGATCAGTCGGCGGACAAAACGAAAAACGAGATTACGCCATTTTGATGCTCTTTTTGAACTGCGGAATTCGACGCAGCGAGCTTGTTGGATTGAATTTAACGGATGTGTATGAAGATCGGATCCGCGTTGTCGGTAAGGGAAATAAAGAGCGCTTTGTATATTTCAGCACATCCTGCCGCAGGGCCATCGATGCATACCTCCCGGAGCGGCACAAGAAGGTATTGTCAGATAACCGAGCACTATTTGGATCCAGGGACGGAAACCGGATTAGTGTTGCCGCCGTTCACCGCCTGGTAAAAAAAGCACTGCTACAGGCCGGGCTGGATGCGACACAGTTTTCTGCTCATAAGCTGCGACACACGGCGGCAACTATGATGCTTTCCGGCGGTGTGGATGTCAAAACCGTTCAGGAGGTTTTGGGTCACGAAAATCTAAATACAACACAGATCTACACCCATATCGAAAACACAGAACTCAAAATTGCAGCGGAAGCAAACCCTTTGTCGAAATTGGACTTTTCAGAAAAGGCAGAGGAGTAGTACCCTACTCCCCTGCCTTGCAGTTACATTGCAATTTCAATCGCCTCCCGAAGATTTTTGACCGGATAGACGGTCAAGTTTTCGGGAATTTCTAATTTTTCGGGTGCCTTTTTCGGGATAATACATTTTCTGAAGCCTAATCTTGCAACTTCTATAAGACGCTGTTCCAAGTTGGATACAGCTCGAATCTCACCGGTCAGACCGATCTCGCCTATGGCAACCAAATCGTTTGCAATCGGTTGATCCCGATAGGAGGATGCGACGGCTAACGCCACCGGAAGATCGGCACCTGGTTCATCCAAACGCAAGCCGCCAATTACATTAACGTAGGCATCGAAAATATTCAGCTTCATTCCTGCACGCTTCTCCATGACAGCCAAGAGTAAGGCAGCTCTGTTATAATCAAAACCGTCCGCTGTTCTTCTCGGCACATTGAACGTGGTCTTTGCCACAAGGGCCTGTACCTCGGCTAGAACAGGACGGGTGCCCTCCATCACACAGGCAACACAGGTGCCGGGTGCATCTACAGGCCGACCGTCAAGAAGCATTTGCGAAGGATTTGGGACCTCAACCAAGCCCTTGTCTGCCATCTCAAAAACACCGATCTCGTTGGTGGAGCCAAAACGGTTTTTTGCAGCACGAAGCAGCCGATAAGTAGAATTCTGGTCACCCTCAAAATACAGAACGCAGTCAACCATGTGTTCCAAAACTTTTGGTCCGGCAATATTTCCGTCTTTGTTGATATGTCCTACAACAAAAACAGTAATGCCTTTTCCTTTGGCTAAATGCATTAATGTCATCGTACATTCTTTTACCTGGGAAATACTGCCGGGAGCAGATTCGCTGTCGTCTCCGTATAGGGTTTGAATCGAATCAACAATCAAAATCCCCGGCTGGAGCGCGTCCACGTGTTCAAGTATCTCTGAAAGCCTTGTTTCGGAAAGAATATACAGTTCATCAGGCATGACACCGATGCGTTGCGCCCTTAGTTTTAATTGACGTTCGCTTTCCTCGCCGGAAACATACAGAACACGGTTGTCCCCACACAGATAACGACAGATCTGAAGCAGCAACGTGGATTTTCCGATTCCCGGCGCGCCGCCTACCAACACCAGTGAACCAGAAACAGCACCGCCTCCAAGGACACGATCAAGCTCCTTCATACCGGTATGAAACCGTGTTTCGCAATCAATGTCCACTTCGTGAAGCCGCTGCGGTGTGCGACTGGAAACAGCAACTGATACCTGCCTGCTGGAAGGACCACTTTTCTCTGTATGCTCCTGCATGGTGTTCCATTGGCCACATGCAGGGCATCTACCCTGCCATTTCGGCGTCTCATTGCCACAGGCGGTACAGTAAAATACTGTCTTTATCTTTGCCATTGCTGTACTCCTTCTTTACAAATTCTAATTTGATTATATCAATCATTTGTTCATTGGTCAAGCAAACATCGTACTGTGTTGAAACTTACAATAAGTTGCACCTATAACGCAACAAAGCTCTTTTTGGTACTTGGCATTCAGAAGTTTTGATTCCTCTTGGGGATTTGATAGAAAACCGCATTCTATCAATATTCCGACATTGTGGATATGCTCCATGAGGTATATCCCGTTTGCTGGCTTTTTTGTTCGGTTGCTTTGAGGGCACAGTGCTGTGTTCAGTGCATTTTGCATCATGTCGGCAAAGGCTCTGCTTTCTGTATCCCCTGCATAGAATACTTGTGGGCCAAAATATTTGCCATCAGAAAAATAATTCTGATGTATGCTGATAAGTGTACAGCTTTCTGCTTCATTTGCGATCCGTACCCGCTCCTTCAGATCCGAGATCTTCTTCTGCGCGATGGAATCACCTTGGGTATGGATGGAGCGGTCGGTTGTCCGGATCATCACGGTTTTATAGCCAAGAAGGTGCATGATATCTTCCAGCCGCAGTGCTATTTGGAGGTTTATTTTACTCTCCAATACACCGGAACAGGAGGTTGCTCCACCGTCTACGCCCCCATGTCCTGCGTCAATGATTACGCAGGTTCTGTTTTTGATTGGTGTACTTTCTGAAAAGACAGAAATTGTATTGCTGGCAAAATACGCAACGCTCAGCATTGCAAACAGTGCAAACATATATATCGGAATCATATTGCATACACGAATACCTTTTTTCAAGCCAAACACCTCATCATAAATTATGCGGACGAGCAACATAAATGAACAATTAACAGGCATTCGGCATAGTATGACCCGGAACGACGGTTCCTAACGAATTGCGATAGGAGGAATTACTGTTGGAACGTAAAGCTTATGACCGAAGATATATGCATGGGCGTTTACCTGCGTCGGCACCGCTTGCAAATCCCTATGTCCCTTTCCAAACGGAAAATCCACCAAAATACAATCCCAGAAAAGCATTGGTTCGAGGAACGCTGTTTCCCGGGCTTGACCTGCCATTCATGGGAATGGTAAACAAAAATGAGAAGCCCCTCACACCTTTGACCGAACTGCAGACCTTAGCCTTTGTGATCCAGGAGCTTGCGCTGTATCTGAACACACACGCTGACGATGATGAAGCACTGGAGATGTACAGAAAGTATCAGACTATGTACCAGGAGAGTAAAAGAAAATACGAAAAGACCTGCGGCCCCCTGACCCATCACTCCCCTGCTGACGGGCCATACCGTTGGACAGAGGATCCGTGGCCTTGGGAATATGCAAAGAATAAGGAGGTCTGAAGATGTTTATTTATGATAAAAAGTTACAATACCCCGTGAAGATCGACAGGCCAAATCCCAGGCTTGCTTCAGTCATCATCTCACAGTATGGCGGTCCTGATGGTGAACTGGGCGCATCGCTTCGCTATTTGTCGCAGCGGTATTCCATGCCCTTTGATGAACTAAAGGGTCTGCTTACAGACATTGGCACGGAGGAATTGGGGCATCTGGAGATGGTTGGTGCGATTATTCATCAGCTTACAAGGAACCTAAAGGATTCTCAAATCCAGGATTCTGCCTTTGCGCCCTATTTTGTGGACCACACCAATGGGGTGTATCCCACCTTCGCATCCGGCACGCCCTGGACAGCAGCTACGATCGCCGTTAAGGGCGACCCGATCGCAGACTTGACCGAAGACCTGGCGGCTGAGCAGAAGGCCCGCGTTACCTACGATAATATCCTGCGTCTGAGTGACGATCCTGATGTGAATAACGTTATTAAGTTCTTGAGACAAAGAGAAGTCGTTCACTTCCAGCGTTTCGGTGAAGCGATTGAGCTGCTTCGTGAAAAGCTGAATCAGAAAAACGTTTACTGCATGAACCCGTCATTTGATATGTAAAACAGCTGGCAGGCACATTATGTGCCTGCCGAATAATTTTATGAATAAAATACTTAGTTAAACAGTTCGGGTCGTCAGTTGATGTGCCAAAGAGCGCATATATGTAGCATCGTCAAATGCGGAGAGCGCTTGTATCGCATTCTCTGTATGCTGTTTTACCAGCTTATCGCACATATCAAGACCATACAATTGAACAAACGTGTTTTTTGTGGTATCTGTACCGACAGATTTTCCCAGCTCCTCGGCACTTCCGATCACGTCGAGCATGTCATCGCGGATCTGAAATGCTAAGCCGAGATTTTCAGCGAACTGCGCAGCGCAAGCGACCTGCTGCTCTGTGCCATTGCCGGCGATTACTCCGAGAATGCATGCGGCGCGAATCAGCGCGCCGGTCTTTCGGCTTTGAATATCCAAGACCTCTTGCTGCGTGCATTGGCGTTGCTCGCTATCCATGTCCAACACCTGTCCACCGACCATGCCCAATGCGCCGGCACAGTCTGCTAAAAGCTCAACAGCACGGATCTTAGCTTGCGGATCCAACTCTGCTTTCGCCAGATACGAAAATGCCGCAGTCAGAAGTGCGTCACCTGCCAAAACGGCAGTCGCTTCACCGTAAACCTTGTGGTTTGTTGGACGTCCCCGACGGAAATCATCGTTGTCCATACAGGGTAGGTCGTCGTGGATCAAGCTATATGTATGGACCATTTCAATGGCGGCGGCAAAGGGTGCAGCTTTTTTCCAGTCGCCGCCGCACATACGGCAAAAATCAAAAACAAAGATAGGGCGAAGCCGTTTGCCGCCGGCTAACAGGCTGTAGCGCATGGACGAGAATAGCTTTTGCTGCGGCTCGCTGTCATGATGAAAGCATGCTTCATCTAAGTATTGTTCAATAAAATCCTGATATGCTTTTGTTATGGCGTTAGTATTCTTCTCCATTGGAAAATACCTCCTCTACAGGGCACCCATCTGCGTCTGCAGTCACTTTTTTAATCTGAAGCTCGGCATCGTCCAGTAGCTTTCCACAAGCGCGGACAAGCTCGGTGCCATCCTGAAACAGCTTTAGAGATTCCTCCAGGGCTACATCGCCGCGTTCCATGGCGCGAACAATCTGCTCCAAGCGATTCATATTTTGCTCAAAGGTCATATTTTCCTTATTCATTGTGAGAAACCTCCCTTTTTTCTGTCACAGAAGCATATAGGACACCATCAGTGACAGTTAAATCGATTGCATCACCAATGCAGACATCCTCGACTGAACGGATCATTTTACCGGTCTGCGTCTGTGCGATCGCATAGCCTCGTGTCAGAACTTTCAGAGGACTCATGGCATCCAGCTTTGCGGTTGCAGAAATAAACGATTTTCTTTTATTACCGACGCACTGTATCATTGCGGAAACGAGTGCCATCTGCTCGCTGCGAAGTGTGTTGCGCAATGAGGAAATATACTGGGTTGGCCCCTGCAATGATTTGCTGGCTGACAGTATATTTAGATGCCGCCTGGAGGCTGTGAGCAGCCGTGAAATCGCTGTTTGCATCGTGGCCGACATCGTATCCAGTTGTTGCCTAATGGCGTCCTGGTCCGGTACAGCCAGCTCGGCGGCATTGGACGGCGTTGCGGCGCGCAGGTCCGCAACGTAGTCAGAAATTGTCACATCCGGTTCATGCCCAACAGCCGAGATGACCGGTATGCGGGAATCGTAAATTGCTCTTGCGACCAACTCATCGTTAAATGCCCACAGATCCTCGATGGAACCGCCGCCTCTGCCCACAATGAGAAGATCTGCTAAATTATGTGTATTAGCGTAGCAAACTGCACCGGCAATCTCGGCCGGAGCCTCCGCTCCCTGCACTCTGACAGGAAGCAGCTTAACACGGGTCAAGGGATAGCGTTTTCTCAATATGCGCAGCATATCATGGATCGCAGCACCTGCCGGACTGGTAATGATTCCAATGGTATTTGGATACCTGGGCAACGGCTTTTTGTGTACCGGATCGAATAGGCCCTCTTTTGACAGACGCTCCTTCAGCTGCTCAAATGCAGCATACAGGTCCCCTACCCCATCCATAGCCATGGCAGTGCAGTATAACTGGTACGCGCCGTCCCTGGGGTACACCGAGATCTTTCCCATGGCAATGATCTTTATGCCGTTTTGCGGTTTGAATCGCAGCTTTAGTGCATTTCCCTTAAACATAACACAGCGCAAAGCACTCGATTCATCCTTAAGTGTGAAATAGTGATGCCCGGAGGGATATACCTTGTAATTGCTGATCTCACCGCGTACAGCCAGGCCGGTCAACACACGATCGCTGTCCATCATTGCGCGGATATATTCGTTTATCTGTGTGATCGAAAGGACCTGCTGTGACATGGTTTACACCTCCTGGCTTCGGGCTGCAAGTATCGCAATACCCATGGCATTATCGGTTGAATATTGCGGCTGCGCAAATATAGGATCTAAGGGCGCGGTAACGGTGCGAAGTATGGAATTTGAGGCAACACCGCCGGAAAAAAGGATCGGCAGCGAACCGTACAGCGCTAGCGCATTTTCCGTAGCTGTATACACAGCGTTGCAAACACACCGCAATGCAAAGGCTGCGGTCTCAGCTTTGTCGTTACATTTGTTGTAGTACTGCTGAACTTTGTTTTGAACACCGGACAGGGAGAAAGAAGCACCGGTACATTTCACACGAAAATAATCGCTGTTGCTTGCCTGCTGGCTCAGCAGATCGATATGCTTTCCTGCCGGGAACGGACACCCAAGCATTTGACCGGTACGATCGATCAATTGCCCGGCAGAAATATCGGTAGTTCCACCGATCTTCTCACAAGAAACGCTATAACCGTCCGGTTTCACATATAATAATTCTGTAGTTCCGCCGGACAGATGCCACGCAAGATGTGGTTGCTCTAACAGCTCGATTCGGTTTGCACTCCATAATGCTGCTGCTATATGGCCCTGCTGGTGGGAACACGCGATCAGCGGCACGTGCAGGCTGTCAGCGAGGAGTTTTGCGTGGGAATACCCGACCATAAAGCACGGCATATAGCTGCCTTCTACGGCCCTGGGACGGGTGCTAACACCAATTGCGGTAACAGAATTGGTGTCTACATCGGAAAACAGCCTGCCAGATAGCTCCGGCAGGCTTTTGGTATGTTGAAATACGGCATCACTCTGCCGAAGGCCAAGTTCTCCTTCTTTTACGGGCAGCAGCTTAGAACAGTTGATCCCGATCTCACCGTCGTAATAAGCAATCGATGTAGTATAGTTGCTTGTATCGAAGCCGATAGCACTCATGAATCTACCTCTGATGTACATGCCCGGGCGAAGGCTCCCAGAACACCGTTGACGAAAGCTCCAGCATCATCGCCGTCATACATTTTAGCGATACGGACGGCCTCAGAAATGGCAACGCCAGTGGGTACATCATCTACATATAAGATCTCAAAAATTGCCAGTTGCATAATTGTCCGAACGAGTTTGGAGATCCGGGTGACATCCCAGTCAATGGCATACTTTTGGATCTGCGCATCCAGATCTTCTGTTCTGTTGGCAACACCGGAGACAACATGATCGATGTAGTGCATTTGTTGGCGGCTGGGTCGCTCAGAATATACCTGGTTATCTGCGGATAGCAGCGAATAATAAGCCTTATCCAGCCGAGTAGCGACTACCGCCTCCGGTTCTTCACCGGTAAAAGCACGGCCGTAGATCAGGTGTACTGCCAATTCTCTGGCATTTCCTCTTGTCATAGATTCTCCTTACTGACGCACGATGCCGCACACGTTGATATTGATCGCTGCAACTTTCACGTTGGCAAAAGACTCAACAGCAGTTGCAACCGCTTCCTGTGCAGCCTTGGAAACAGAAACTACATTTTGCCCGTAAGCAACAACAACATTGCAGTCAATGTACAGCTCCTGCTCAGTACCAACGGTGATTTTAATGCCTTTGTACCAGCTTTTTTTGCTGAGCATTTCGATAATGTCAACACCGGGCTTTACACTCAGACCGGCAATACCTTCAACCTCGTTGACAGCATGAGCAGCGATGGATGCAATAACATCCTCAGAAATTAAAACGTTACCTCTTTCCCGCTCCTGCAGGACATACTGCTTGTTATCAGCCATGTGGGAACACCTCCAATTATTTTGACACGCGATAGCATGACACAGTTTCTTGTATTGTACCACAAATCAGAAAAAATACAACAGTTTTCTCATTACAACGAAAAATAACCCCAAAGACATAGCCTTTGGGGTTATTGATCACGGTACTTCCACAACGCGAATATCTTCGATAGAGTACTCCGATTGGGTCATGACAATATCTGCGATCACGGCGACATCACTTTGTGCAAGGCCTCCGCTTGGTGACGCAACCGCGACAGAGACACCATCGTCGCTGATATATGTGACGCAGTCGGTATAACCTTTTGCGATCACGAGGCTTTCGATCTGTGCTTCGTTGAGCGCTGTCTGGACGATATTTTCCAATTTTTCACTTGTTTGCACGTCTTCCGGGTTGTTGTTATAGGCCATAGCCTCCTGCAGGAGTCCTACAGCACTGTCCCTTGCCTGCTGACGGGAAAGCCGCACAGCCGCAAAATAGTCGGTAGTGCTGGTTGTATCCACAGCATCGGAAGGCAAAATGGAACCGTTGCTCATCACAAGGGCATCAGCATCAAGAATTTTATCTTCATTAAGAGTATCTGTCAGATTCACAGCTTCTTGATTTTCTGTATAGAGCCAATTTACATAGATCCCTGCGCAAACGGTTACCAGTACAGCCGCTGCGACTAAATTCTTTTTCCAAACTTTCATGTTCATGCCTCCATTACTTCATTTTTAATACGCTGATATTATTTGTGGTCAAACCGGTTATTTTTGAAACGGCGTCCACAATCGCAAGCCGGACATTCGGATCATCTGCGCCTTGACAAACGATCACGGCACCTCTGTAGATTGGTGAATTGATCTTTCGCACCATGCCCGTTTGGTTTCGGTCTTGGTCTGTGATTGTAACGGTATCGATCTTTTCGCTGCTGTTTTCCAAATCAGAGCTGTTGCTTTCATCCGTTTGATAGACGACCTCCTCACCTTCTTTGGTAGTAAGCATCACCTTTACACTGCCGGCACCGCATATCTGAGAAAGTAGGGATTCCAGTTCTTCGCTGATGTCACGTTCATTATGGACCACGATCTCCTCGCTGGGCTGTGTGCCGGTAGCTGTTTTTTGCTTACCTGGGATCATCATCAGTGCAATACCGATCAAGAGGATGAGTGCAACAAATTTATATTTTTTTAAAAAGCCGGTCCATTTTTTTTGCAACGGTTTTAAGTCCATATCACTTGTGCCTCCGGAATCCCAATATCATTGACGAGAATCTCTGTCAACCGGGCTTTGGAATATGGCGAGATACTCCCTGTAATTTGCGCACGTATGGGCACCGGCGGATCGGTTGTGTCTAGAGTTATTTGGATATCCAAATCCGCACCAAGTGCATCGGCCTTCTCCAAAACATATGCTTCGGTCTGATTTGTTATGAGTTCCCGCAGGTTCTCGTTGGAAATATTCTGTCCAAGCTGCGCTTCGTATGAAGTTTCTGTCATAACATCCTCAAAATACATGTATAGGTCGTCCAATCGAATCTTGACCCAAGGCGCAACGACTGTAACTGCAATGAAAAGACCTGCAAGAAGCTTGATCAACGCAGCATGTGCCGCTTTTTTGCTGCTGAGACCGGTAAGTATAGCAGCCACAATAGAAGCGGCAACAATAGATACTATGTATTGACGCATATCGAACATTATGAAACACCTCGCATCAGGCACACGGTGCTGATCAAATGTAGCAGACACATGGCTCCGATCGCTGCAAGAAGAAATCCCATAATTTCAGCAAATCCCTTTACAAGCGCAGTAACTGGCTTGTTTCCGAATGCAGAGCACACCGCCAATGTTAGCTTTATAAGAATGTATTGCACGGCGATTTCAAGGAATGGACCAATCCAAATCGCGACGATCACAAGCAGGCCGAAAACGCCGGCAGTACTTTTCATTACGCCTGCGCTGACAATGATCGTTTCAGAGGCATCGGAAATAATACTGCCGACAATCGGTACAGCGCCTGTGATCGCAATCTTTGCCGCTTTAACCGCCGCGGCATCCGCCGTTCCGCTCACAACACCGGTGATGCCTATGTATCCGGTAAAAACATACAGGATGATCTTAAGAAACCAGGTCATGACCCACTTAATAAGATTGGCGAGGTTTTTTAAGAGATCCTGTGCAAGGGCACTATTGGCTACACAAAGAGCGAGGTAGACATAGAGCAGCGGAACGATCAGATTTGAAATTGCAGATGTTAGTACTGTGTCAAAAAATACAGTTCCGGTATATAATGCGGCTGATGATGTGACACCGCCTTGTGCAGCCAAAGCGGCTGTCATAACAGGAAGCAAGAGTTTTCCGTATTCGCTCATTTCCTGCACTGTTGAGACACCGAGACTAATCAAGGACGCGGTTGGACGAAGCAGCAATAACGCCACAGCTACAGTACCTGCAAGCTGAGTTGCCTGCTTTGCAATACCCGAGAAGGAATTGATCAGAGATAACAGAAGAACAGCAGCGAGGATCCACAGGCAAACCTGTGTGGCCTCAGTAAGGCTTGGGTTCAAGTTGACAATGGCAGTTTTCAGAACATACCATAGTCCCTCTCCAAAGGATTCCACATCCTGCGGCAGATATTGCTGGGCGGAGGACGGTGCCGATGGTGCAGTAAATTCCATTGTTAGCATACAGGTTATGAGCTGTGGGTTCATCCTTGTAACCTCATATTGTAGAAAGTATATGATCGATCAGATCTATCAGCTTTGTAAATATTGGCACGGAAAGATACAAGATACAAACTGTTGCCAGCATTTGAATTGCCTTGCCTAGCGTACTGTTTCCAGCATCGGCACTGATCATGCCAACGATCTCGGCCAGCAATCCGATCCCAACTGCCTTCAGGAGGATATTCAGCATGTCGTTGTCCAGCTTTCCCATTACAGACAGCCTGTTAAAAAAGGAAAAGATCGGTTCCATGAATTCTACAGCAGAGTAGATAACGACACAGGATACCGCAATAGTAAGCAGAATTGAAAAGTCTTTTGATTGCTTGGATAACGTAAGACATAGCAGACAAGCGATCAAAACACCTGCTGCCGCTTTTAAAAAAGTATTCATTCTTAGAAATTAAATAAAGTTTTTACCAAATCAAATAAGTTCGATATCTCCTGCGCGATCATAACAAGTACGACGACAAGACCTGCGAGCGTTGTCATGGTTGCCTGCTCGTCTCGACCGGACCGGGCCAGCACTTGGTTCAAAATGGAGACAATGATACCGATGGCGGCAATCTTAAAAATCAAATCGATGTCCATATTTCAGAAGAAAAGAATTACCAGGGCAATGCCTGCGCATAATCCAAATGTACGATAGTTTTTAATGCGTATGCTCTGATTTTGTCTTAGATTTTCTAACTTTCGATGTATCTCGGCACGCAGTGCACGAGTTTCCAGTAATTGACCTTCTATATCATATCGGCCAAGAGATTTTCCCATACTTATAAAAGCTTCCATGATTGTTGGAGAAAGATTCTCTGTTCGGGATACTACTGCATGGATGCAGGATGCGACATTTGGTCGAATTTGTGAATTTAGTTCGTCCCCCAATAAGGCAAACAACTGCTTCACGGCCCCGGTCTGAGTTGCAGCAATTTCCCGACATAAATCGGGCAATGCTGTCTGTTTATAGAGCAGCTCACATTCCATAGTGTCCAATGCGTTTATAAAGCTATACAATGCACGGACCTCCTTCTTGTGGGCCGCTGAGAGTAAAAATCCAAATCCACCGCATGCAGAAATAATAAATGCTGCACCAACAATACGGAATATCATATGTTGATCCTTTCCATCTTCCAAGATTTGTCCTGTTGCAAGATGATCAATGTATCAAAAAGGTTTTGTTTCACAATTGAACGGTATATTGGCCGCGCATACAATTCCTCGGCACTGGAAGCATGAGCAGTCGCATAAAGATAAACACCGCACTTCCCTGCCCTGACCATTGCGCTGCAGTCTTCATCTGCTGTAATTTCATCCACGGCAATGACACCGGGGCTCATACATCGCAAGACGGATTCTATCCCCTGCCGCTTTGTACAGCCGGTTATTACATCCGTCCGCCTTCCTCTGGGATAAACAAATGTGCCATTCACAACGGGAAACAGTTCACCCCGCTCGTCCACAACACTAACACTATGTATCGTATCTGAGCAATGCCGGATAAGGTCACGTAAAAGTGTTGTTTTTCCGCTTCCGGGTCTGCCAACAATCAGAATGGATCCGTGGATTGGAATGCCCTGTGCGATACCTGGAATATCTCTGGCAACGCGGATGCACAGGGATGTTACTGTGCGAATACCGGTTACAATACCATTGTTGATTATTGCATCGCCACATATTCCGATGCGATGTCCACCTGGCGCAGTGACATACCCCTTTGCTGCCGTGTCTGTTGCCCATGGAGAATATCTGGAAGCTGTATTGATGATAAAGCTAATATCGGTTTGTTGTACCTCCTCGCTAAGCCATAAGGAACCTCTTGCGGTCACCAATTCAGGGGGCAGGCCGATCCTTAAACGCAATTCCTGCAGATCGCGGCGGCCCATCTTGTCCACTTGATCCCGCAACCGCGGTGGCAGCAACCGAATATATGCGTCCCACGCACATCGCATGTAAATCACTCCTACTCAAGCCTATGCTGTGGTGGACTGGCTATGCAAAAAAAGAGCTGACAGAATAATCTGTCAGCTCTTTATACTGAAAACGACTAGTCAATGGTTTCCCCTTGATCCATGTCTGAAAAAGCCATTTGCGCGGGTTGTCCGGAGGCTTTCATGGTTTCCCACTGCTCCTTTGTGACGAGGATCTCGCGTGGCTTGCTTCCGGCAAACGGCCCCACAATGCCACGTTCCTCCATTTCGTCAACGATTCTGGCTGCCCGGGCGTAACCGAGCTTGAGTCTGCGCTGGAGCATGGACACAGATGCCTGGCCGGTCTCCAGGATCACATCAACGGCAGCCGGTAGCATTTCATCCCCGGCCAACTCATCGGAGCTGGGCTCAGGATCGGAGGCCGTGGGGGTCTTTTGATTACCAGTTTGGGCGGCCTTGCGATCAATTTCCTCGATGACCTGCTGGTCGTAGGAAGTAGAGAAATTGTCCTTTACATAGGTTGCAACGGCTTCCACTTCCGAATCGCTGACAAAGCAGCCCTGCACACGCCTGGGTTTTCCATCACCGATAGGCGCATACAGCATATCACCCTTGCCTACCAGTTTTTCAGCGCCCTGTGTATCAAGAATGATTCTGGATTCCATGGCGGATGCTACTGCGAATGCAATACGTGAAGGGATATTTGCTTTCATCAGACCAGTGATAACATCGGCAGAAGAACGCTGCGTGGCGATGATCAAGTGGATACCCGCGGCTCTGCCCATCTGAGCAATTCGGCAGATGGATTCCTCCACCTCCTTTGCTGCTACCAGCATCAGGTCAGCAAGCTCGTCGATGATCACAACGATCTGCGGAAGCTTGGCGTCGGGATTCCCCTCTGCTTCCATAATGCCGTTATAGGATTCCAGGTCACGTACGCCAGCGTCGGACATGGACTTATAACGTCGCATCATTTCTGTCACAGCCCACTGCAAGGATCCGGCTGCTTTTTTGGGATCTGTGACAACAGGGATCAAAAGATGCGGGATGCCATTGTAAATACCCAGCTCGACCATCTTGGGATCGACCATGATCAGCTTCACTTCATCCGGTGTTGCCTTGTAGAGCAAGGAAATTATAATGGAATTCATACATACGGATTTACCGGAACCGGTGGTACCGGCGATCAGCATGTGGGGAAGCTTTGCGATGTTGCCAACGATGCATGCACCACCGATATCCTTGCCTACAGCGAAGGAAGATTTAGAGCGCGCCTTGTTGAACTCCTGGGAATTAATAACCTCGCGCAGAGAAACGGTTGTGACAGCACGGTTGGGGACCTCAATGCCAACAACTGATATCTTGCCTGGAATCGCTGCGATCCGAACACCGGTTGCACCGAGATTCAGCGCAATATCGTCCGCAGCAGTTGTCAGCTTGTTCAGACGTACACCCTTTTCAAGTTCAACCTCGTAGCGGGTAACACTGGGGCCGCGGGTCACGTTGATAATATGCGCCTCAATTTTGAAGCTTGCAAGCGTCTCATTCAGCCTGCGAGAATTTTCCCGCATCTCCATCGTTCCGTCTCCGGAAGAGCTGAGGGGCTGCTTCAGAAGGTCGATCGGCGGGAAACAGTATTCCGTTTTTTCGATTGCCTCGGCCTGCGCGATTTCCAAGGCAACCTCTTGGGCGGAGTTCAAGGCATCCTGTGCGGTCACCTTTTCCTTCTCAACGGAAGGAACATCCAAGGCTTCTGCGGACTCATGGCCATCTGTTGCGTCGTCCAGTACCAAAGGTGGCATCTGAGGTGTCGCTTCCTGTGTTATCTCAGTAACCTCTACGGCCGGCTTCAGCGGTATGATCTCAGGGTCATCGGCGCTGGATACGGGGTGATCTGCTGCGGAAACCGGATCATCAACATCGCTGTCGATCTGGCGCATGATATCGTCTGCACGTTTTTTGGCTGGCTTGGGTGCTTCTGCAGAAGGTTCGTCCTTCTGTTCCACTGCATGCCGCTGACGCTCGATATAAGCGATACGCTTGTTGGCAAGATGGTTCACAACGACCGAAGCAGGCTCCGGTTTTTCTTCCTTCTCCTCATTCTCCCAATCGGCGCGGGGACGATTTTGAATGGCACGAATGATGCTCGGCAGTGTGATCTGCATACCGCCAAGGAGTGTGAAGATGCCTGCAACGACCAGCACGATCTCCGGCAGGACAGGTCCCAGGGCAGCTCGCAGCAGCATAGCAATACCGCCGCAGATCAGGCCGCCGGTTGTTTGCCCAATTCCGCCCATGTAAAGCTCAGACAGGAGCGCCATGCCGCTGGGCAGACTCTGCGGCTTTAGGACTAAGTGCGCAAAGCATCCGCAAATCAGAGTAAATACGCCCAAACAGACTGAGCGCATAAGTATCGGCCGTTTGCCGCTAAATGCATGAATGAAAAATAGGTACAGAAGAACAGGAATAGCCACGGCAAAGCCGGTTCTGCCTAAAAGACCGTGAATCAGATCTGACAGTGGCTTGATAAATCCACCTTCCGGAAGGAAAAATGTAATAATCAGAACAATGAAGAGAATGATAAACACCAAGGAGGTGATCAGACGGGGCGGAATATGTGTTTTTTGAGTGGGTGCTGCAGCACGGTTATCCTTTGCTTTTGTGCCGTTATTTTTGGCAGAAGACTTTGCACCGGAGACCGATCTTGACTTTGCAGCTGAGGCAGCTTTTTCAGCTTGAGATCTATGTTTCTTATCAGCCATGTTCTCACTCCTTTCGGATCAGATCAAATACAGGATGAATGCAAACAGGGCGGCTCCCCAGGAATAATATGCCAGTCCGGAGTAACCGACACGCTTTGACAGACTCCTCACGATAGAGATACTGATATAGCCACCAGCAAACGCACTGCCCATCGCCAAAAAGTAACCAAGTAGCGTCAAAAATCCAACCGGTTGAAACGCGGTAAACAGCGCAAAAATATCGATGATGATCCAAATCAAGAGCGCAGGTACACTCAAACGCAAGGCCCAATTCAGTGCGTGATGGCTGTCCGCGCCTCTGGCCAGGGCGAATGAAGCGGTGCATCCGATCCGGGAAATACCGGTAAATGCGGATAGTGACGCAACCAAGCCTGTCAGGAGGGCGTCCAGCGCAGACATCGTGCGCGCATCCTTGTTGCCGTGGAGCATACGGCTTGGAATGAACAGAATAAGACCGTTTATAAGGGAAAAAACTGATACTGCCAGTAGCGAGAAGCTACCTTTAGAAATGTATGTAAATACCAACATACCGATCAACAACGGGATCGTAGCGGTACGAACAAATCGCAGATCGTAATTTCCCCGATGGCTTACCCGTTTGCGAATGCCGCCGGAAAAAGAAGCAACACCTTGCTGCAGTTCCTCGGACAGCCGCCGGTAACCGAAAATAAGTGACACCAGTACAGCGATGTCTACCATGATATCCAGGATCGGGTTAGAACTATTTTGGCCAAACAGCTTTAGCAAAATTTCCTGATGCGCCTGGGAAGAGACAGGTATGAATTCACTTAAGCCGGAAACAAAGCCATAAAGAATGCTTTGCAGTATATTCAAGCCTATCCCTCCCCTTTTGCACATTTTTCTAATCATAACACATCCGCGCGAAAATTTCCAGTACATCCTACAAATTAATTGCCGGAATCTACTTTTTCAGACGCAACAGCGGGATTGCTGCTTTTTTGTGCTTCAATCATACTGTGGAGCGCACTCAGTGCGTCGCTCAAGCCACCCAAATTATCGATCAGACCGGATTCAACTGCCTGTTCGCCATAAAGGATCGTGCCGACATCGGTGGCGATCTCCCCTGTTGCCATCATATAGCCTTCGAATTTCTCTCGTGAGATCCCGGAATTTGCAGTAACAAAATCAGCGATCTGCTCCTGGATCCGTTGGAAATAGCGAAAGGTCTGGGGAGCACCCACCACAAGGCCTGTCATACGCACCGGATGGACGGTCATGCTGGCTGTGTGGGTTATAAAGGATTTCTTCGTACACACGGCAAGGGGAATACCGATAGAGTGGCCGCCACCAAGCACGAGTGAAACGGTGGGTTTCTTCATTCCGGAGATCATCTCCGCTATTGCCAACCCCGCCTCGATGTCACCGCCAACAGTATTGAGCAGTAGTAGCAAGCCATCCACCTCATCGCTTTCCTCAATGCCTGCAAGTAACGGCAGAATGTGCTCATATTTTGTCGTTTTCACAGTTTCCGGTAGAACCTGATGGCCTTCCACCTGACCTATGATCGTAAGCGTATAAATATTTCCTTTTTTGCTGTGGGTAATATCCGCTCCTAAATCGATTAGCTGTTCAGTTTCCCCGGTTTTTTTGTCGTTTTTGTTACATTCAGACATGTTCATCCCTCCGTGCCTCTAGAGTGTCCAAATTCCGAGAGATCAATTCATGCTTGCAAGTTTTGTGATTTTCGCATATAATCATCTGGGTGATCTTGATGTCCACAAAAACAAACGCCGTAAGGCTGGTTGAACAGTCTGGCTTTGCCTGCAGTGAGGCTTTCTACGAATATGATGAAAATGATCTCAATGGCATGCACGCCGCGGATGCGCTTGACCTTCCTTATGAGCAAGTGTTTAAGACACTGGTTACGAAAGGACAGCGCACCGGTATCAATGTTTTTTGTATCCCGGTTTGCTGCGAATTGGACCTTAAGAAGGCTGCGAAAGCTGCAGGCGATAAGAATATGGAGCTGATCCAAGTCAAGGAGCTGCTTTCGCTGACAGGATATGTTCGCGGTGGCTGCAGTCCTGTAGGTATGAAGAAAAAATATCCGACATATATAGATGAGACCTGTGTCCTTTATGATAGGATCGCTGTCTCTGCCGGTGAGCGTGGACATCAAATGATGATCCCCTATCAAGCGCTTGTCGCACTCGCCGGTGCACAACTGAAGGATATCATCGCATAAGGAAAGGAAAAACATATGCAATACGAATATAAAACAAAAGGCACTTGCTCCCAGATGATCCTGTTTGAGATCGAGGATAAGAAGGTTTTTAACCTACAGTTTATTGGCGGTTGCCATGGTAATCTACAAGGATTGGGGCGCTTGGTGGAAGGGATGGAAGTTGATGAAGTCATTCGTAGATTGGAAGGAATTCGTTGCGGTATGAAATCGACCTCCTGCCCTGATCAGCTTGCTACAGCCCTAAAGCAAGCAATTTATGAATAAGAATAACTGGCACAGCAGAAGATCTGCCGTGCCAGTTATTTTACTTTTCTGTTACGGAAACTGCTTGCAGCAATAGCCTTACCAATTCATCCCGTCCGGTCCCCTTCTCTGCGGAAAATGGAATGACCGGGCAGTCCTCCGGTAATTCCAAGTCCTCTCGAATGGTTTTTATACTGGGTTCGATCTCGCTCTTCTTTAGCTTATCTAGCTTATTTGCGACAACAACGAAGGGATATCCGCTTTCGATGAAATACTGAGCCATGGTGATGTCGTTATTCGTAGGAGCGTGCCGTGCATCCACGATGAACACGCCAAGGTCAATGCGTCCAGCTGCAAAATAATCCTCCATTAGCCGACCCCAACGGTCCTTCTCTGCCTGAGATACTTTTGCATAGCCGTAACCGGGAAGATCCACAAAATAGCATTTCTTATCAATTAAGAAGTAATTGACGTGAATGGTTTTTCCCGGCTTCTCCCCCACGCGGGCAAAATTCTTTCTTTGTAGGATTCGGTTAATGACGGAGGATTTTCCTACATTGGATTTGCCGGCAAATGCGATCTCGGGATAGGCCTTTGGGGGTAACGTTTTGGCGGATGCAGCAGAGATCAAAAATTCCACATTGTTGAAGTTCATAGGCACCTCACTGACGAAGACTGGTTTTCCGGGAGCTGTGCTTGATGTCTTCCGGGATATCCTTTAAAATCGTTGGATCAAACGTGTTGTTGCGGATCAGCGCCACATCAAAAACAGTTTCTACTGTCTGAGCGGTAATGAAGATCAGCGCATTGCGAACGGTTTGATCGATCTCTTCAAGATCTTTTTCGTTGTCTTTCGGAATAATTACCGTCTGAATACCGTGACGGAGCGCAGCCATTGTCTTTTCCTTTAAGCCACCGATCGGCAAAACTCTGCCACGTAGTGAAATTTCGCCGGTCATTGCCACATTTGTGCGCACAGGCGTGTTTGTGAGCGCTGAGAGTATCGCAGTGCACACAGTGATGCCGGCAGAGGGGCCATCCTTTGGGATCGCTCCGGCCGGGAAATGCACGTGGATATCCTTGGTTTTGTGGAATGCATCCGGAACACCCAGACGATCAGCATTGGCACGGATATAGCTGACAGCGGCGTGGACCGACTCCTTCATCACGTCGCCCAAATTGCCTGTGAGTTCCAGCTTGCCTGTGCCGTCCATGACATTGACCTCTACCTCAAGGGTATCGCCGCCGACGGCTGTCCATGCCAATCCGGTCACAATACCGACTTGGTTTACAGAAGGCAGCTTCTCTGGCAAATACTTGCGAATACCCAAAAAGGATTCAAGATTGCTTCCGTCAACGCAAATTCGCTTTGCGGAAGGTTCTGTGACAATGTGCACATCGGCCTTTCTGCAGATCTCAGCAATACAACGCTCCAGGCTTCTGACACCGGATTCCCTGGTGTAGCAGCGGATAATCTCGCGGATGCCGTCATCCGAAACGCGAAGCTGCGACTTTTTAAGCCCATGCTTTTTTAATTGCTTGGGAATCAAATGATCCTTTGCGATCATAAGCTTCTCTTCATCCGTGTAGGAGCCGAGCTCAATGATCTCCATCCGGTCCAATAAGGGCCTGGGGATCGTATCTGTTGTGTTTGCTGTGGTAATGAACATCACATTACTTAGATCAAAGGGAATCTCAAGGTAGTGGTCTCTGTAATGCTTATTCTGCTCACTGTCGAGAACCTCCAACAACGCAGCACTGGGATCTCCGCGATAGTCAGAGCCCATTTTATCGATCTCATCCAGCAAAAGAATGGGATTCCTGCTTCCTGCCTGAATCATGGCAGAAAGGATTCTGCCCGGCATAGCACCGACATAGGTCTTTCGATGTCCGCGGATATCCGCTTCATCATGCACGCCGCCGAGGGCAATTCTAGCCATTTTCCTGTTCAGGCTTCTTGCGATCGAATATGCGATGGATGTTTTGCCGACACCGGGAGGTCCGACAAGACACAGGATCTGCGGTGGCATCTGTGGGGCAAGCTGGCGAACGGCAATGGTTTCCAACACCCGCTCTTTGACCTTTGTCAAACCAAAGTGATCTTTGTCCAAAATTCGCCTTGCGGACGCGACATCCAAACGCTCCTTAGTCGCGCTATTCCACGGCAATTCCAAAACGGTGTCAAGATAATTACGCAGTACGGACATTTCCGCTGAGCCAAACGGCTGCTTTTTTAACCGCTGAATATCCTTGATAAGCTTTTCTTCAGACTCCTCCGGGAGGTTTAGGAGCAGAACATTCTTTTCATATTCTGCAAACTCGTTATAATCATCGCTATCCCCCAACTCGTCGCGGATAGCCTTCATTTGCTCGCGCAGATAGTAGTCGCGCTGATCCTGGTCGATCTTTGCGCGGGTTTTCTCTTGAATATCGCTTTCGAGTTGGAGCATTTGCACTTCCTGACGCAGAAGGTGCAGAATGCTTTCCAGTCTGCGTACAGGATTAAGCTGGCCAAGGAGCTTTGCTTTATCACGGTAATCCAGCCCGGAGTTTTGCGCGATCGTATCTGCAATAAAACTGCAGCTTTCGGAAGCCATCAGACGCAACTGGACGCCTTGGGGAGGATGCTCCACAGAATCCAAATATGTTGCGTAAAGCGCGTTCGCCTCTCGGCGAAGTGCACGCGCATGCAGAGAATCTGCCGATGCGGTGTCGTTCAGGGCTTGTACAGTGCCCTTTAGAAAAGGATCGAATTGGGTGAGCTCTGTGATTTTAGCTCTGTGCAGACCCGTCACAAGAACGCGGATATTGTCACCGGATGCCTTTAGGATTTGCTTTACCCGAACAACGGTACCAACGGGATAAAGATCCTCAAGCTTGGGATCATCGTCCATAATATCCTTTTGCGGGACAAGCAGCAGTGTTTGATCCCGCTTCATTGCATGCTCGAGCGCTAACGCAGACTTAACACGCCCAATGTCAAAGTGGACTGTCTGCTCGGGAAACACGGCTAGGCCACGAAGGGCCAGTATCGGCATCTTTACAGATGAGATTGTATCACTCATAAGGAACTCCTTCCTGTACATGGAACAAACAGGGGGTAGAACACTACCCCCTGAAATAAATTGCTGTTACGCATGAATCGGCATGCGAGGTTTTGCCTTATCTCGAATGATCTTAGGCTCGCCGCCATCAATACATTCCGGCGTGATGATTACCTTTTTGATCGTAAGATCAGAAGGAATCATATACATGATCTTGACCATGATCTGCTCCATTACTGCACGCAGGCCACGGGCACCGATTTGCCGTTCCACAGCTTTTTGTGCGATCGCCTCAAGAGCTTCCGGTTGGAATTCC
>JAZNDJ010000057.1:0-2889 GCA_045588045.1 Faecousia sp. | reverse complement strand
GGGTCTTGGGAGCGTTGTCGACCAGGTCCTTAGCGTCCTTCAGGCCCAGACCGGTGATCTCACGAACGACCTTGATGACGTTCAGCTTGGAAGCGCCAGCGTCCTTCAGGATAACGTCGAACTCGGTCTTCTCTTCAGCGGCCTCAGCAGCAGCGCCAGCGGCGGGAGCAGCAACAGCAGCAGCGGCGGCGGAAACGCCGAAAACTTCTTCCAGAGTGTGAACCAGCTCGGACAGCTCCAGAACGGTCAGGCCCTTTACTTCCTCAACGAGAGCAGTGACTTTTTCACTAGCCATTGTAATTTCCTCCTAAAATTAAGTGTTAAATGTTTGTTTGTAACGGATGATTAAGCTTCTGCATTCTCAGCAGCGGGAGCCTCGGGGGCTGCCTCTGCGGCAGGAGCTTCGACGGGCTCGGCAGCGGGTGCTTCTTCAGCAGCTGCAGCGGGAGCGTCGCCGCCTTCTTCCTTCTGGATACGGATCTGATCCAGGACGAAAGCCAGGCTGGAGATAGGTGCCAGGAAGGTACCCAGGACAGAAGCGACCAGAGCGTTCTTGCTGGGCAGTTCGCTGAAGCCGGTCAGCTGCTCTGCGGACAGAACACTGCCTTCAACGATGCCACCCTTAATGGCAAGGGCGATCTTGTTCTTCTTGGCGAATTCGGCAACGATACGCGCGGGGGCGATGGGGTCGCCGGTGGTGGAAGCCATAGCGGTGGTGCCGTTGAGGATCTCATCGAAGTCGTAGCCGCAATCCTTGGCTGCGAAACGGGTCAGAGTGTTCTTAACAACGGTGTACTCTACTTCAGCTTCACGGAACTGCTTACGCAGGGCGGTATCCTGAGCAACGTTGATGCCCTTGTAGTCAACAAAAACAACGGAAGTAGCTTCCTTGATCTTGCCGGACAGAGCTTCAACAACTGCCTTTTTGCTCTCAAGAACCTTTGCGTTGGGCATGTATTTTCACCTCCGAAAATAAAAAAGTGTCTTCCTGCCAGAAGACAGAAAGACACGCTTAAACTCTTATCAGCGCACCTCGGCAGGATTTATGGCATAGCCACCTGCTGTCTTTGGCAACTTTGATATGATAGCATCCAATAAGTGTTTTGTCAACACTTATTTTAATTATTTTTCGGAATTTTTCCTCTATTTTCCGGAAATTACCGATTTTCCAATGTTTCGACCCGCTTTTTCAGATCGGTGATCTGCTGCAGGTAGTAGTCGTTCTCCACCTTGATATCCTGGGATGCGCTGTACAGAGCACAGGCCGCAGACAGCAGAATGGCCGAACCGGTGCCGATATACAGACACATACTGAAGATCGGAGTAAAGCCGATCTTGGAGGTGCTCAAGTAGGAAACAACGGCGATACCGACAAAGATATTGATCGCCGAAAGAATGATGGATGCGATAGAGAGCTTTTTAA
The DNA here is from genome assembly GCA_045588045.1 of Faecousia sp. GTDB lineage: Bacteria > Bacillota > Clostridia > Oscillospirales > Oscillospiraceae > Faecousia. Next base: position 1,466 of record JAZNDJ010000057.1, on the reverse strand, counting down.
CGGTTGAAAACATAAGTATCCCCTCGTTTCAAAAATATCCTTTATTATATCACCGCTGCCATGATTCGTCAAGACACCTTTGTGCATTTACACTAAGGCATGAAAGGATAATTTGTAATTTCTGTGTATTTTCAGGGACTTTCGGCTATGGTATAATTGTCTTGCAGGATAGTTCCTTGCTTTTTGTAGGAAAGGAGGCACCGATTATGAGTCAGTTTGCAGGCGACGATACCATGAGTGTATACGATATGATCGCAGATGGCAGACATTTTGTGCCAAAGGAGACAGAGGAAACGGAACCTCGTCTGAGTAAGAAAGGAAAGATCATAATCGCCTGTGCAGTTGCGGCAGTGATCGTGATCGCGCTGGTATTGCGGGCCAACAGCCTGAATATTGCCCTCTTTTTTAAGGGTGTAGATGTGGATACCGTATCGCAAACAGCCCAAGGCAGTTATGGACTCAGCGGTGCAGACTATGTGATCCTCCACGGCAACACAAGGGATGGGGCACCGGCGCTGATCCGTGGTGTGGAGAATGTCCTTGGCTTCTGGCGAATCGATGAGTTGGCGGTCATTACCGATGAACAACCGGTGGCTTCCATGGTCTGGTCAGAGACCGGCGGTGTTTGGCATCGGGATGCGGAGCAGGTACCGCTGACCGACCATACCTGCTGGCAGGTCCTGTATAAAGGCAGTAATGCCTGCGCGGACATTGCTTTTAAGGAAGGGCAGCTTCCTGACAATTGCACGGTTTGGATCAGCCAGTCTGATGGGGATTATATTATTCAGATCGCTAGTTTTTCCGAGGATCTCTCCAAAATCCCAGTCATCGAATATCTGCAGCAAAATGGTTGCATAACGGCCGATTGAACGCAATGTAAAACCCCCTGAAGCTTTGAAGCTTCAGGGGGTTACTGTATGCTTTAATTAAGCGTACTTGGTGGTGTTGACCTTAACACCGGGACCCATAGTGGAAACGACCACGCAGGACTTGATATACTGACCCTTGGCGGCAGCGGGCTTTGCCTTAACAACAGCCTGCATCAGGGTATCCATATTCTCGATCAGCTTCTCAGCACCGAAGGAAACCTTACCGATGGGGCAGTGGATGATGTTGGTCTTGTCCAGACGATACTCAACCTTACCAGCCTTGATCTCGGTAACAGCAGCAGCAACGTTGGGGGTAACAGTACCGGCCTTGGGAGAGGGCATCAGACCCTTGGGGCCCAGAACCTTACCCAGACGGCCAACGATACCCATCATGTCGGGGGAAGCAACGACCACGTCGAACTCGAACCAGTTCTCCTTGGTGATCTTCTCAACCAGCTCCATGCCGCCAACATAGTCAGCGCCTGCAGCCTGAGCTTCTTCGACCTTGGCATCCTTAGCAAAGACCAGAACGCGAGCGGTCTTACCGGTGCCGTTGGGCAGAACCACGGCGCCGCGGACCTGCTGGTCAGCGTGACG
>JAZNDJ010000056.1:0-13496 GCA_045588045.1 Faecousia sp. | reverse complement strand
AGCAGAAGAACTCAGCTTCCTCCGCGATGGCATCGGCAGTCAGACAAGCTCTGGGGATCTCGATCATGGTACCGACCTCGTAGTGCAGCTCCTTGCCGGAAGCAGCGATCAGCTCGTCAGCAGTCTTGACGACCACATCCTTAACGAACTTCAGTTCCTTCTTCTCGCCAACCAGAGGGATCATGATCTCGGGAACGATATTCCAGTCAGCATGACGGGCCTTGACAGCCAGGGCAGCCTTGATGATGGCGCGGGTCTGCATAGCAGCGATCTCCGGGTAGGTGACGCTCAGACGGCAGCCGCGGTGACCCATCATGGGGTTGAACTCGTGGAGGTCAGCGATGACCTGCTTGATATAGGCAACATCCTTGCCCTGCGCCTTGGCCAGAGCCTCGATGTCGGATTCCTCAGTTGGAACGAACTCGTGCAGAGGGGGATCCAAGAAACGGATGGTAACAGGATAGCCGCCCAGAGCCTCGAACAGGCCCTCGAAGTCGGACTGCTGCATGGGCTCGATCTTAGCCAGCGCGGCCTCGCGCTCCTCAACAGTCTCAGAGCAGATCATCTCACGGAATGCGCCGATACGGGAGGGATCGAAGAACATGTGCTCGGTACGGCACAGGCCAATGCCCTGTGCGCCGAAAGCGGCGGCCTGCTTGGCATCGTCGGGGGAGTCGGCGTTGGTACGGACACCCAAGGTCTTGTACTTGTCAGCCAGCTCCATGATGCGGCCGAAGTAGCCGGAGTTGGGGTCAGCGGGAATGGTGGGGATCAGCTCGCCGTAGATGTTACCGGTGGAGCCGTCCAGGGAGATGGCGTCACCCTCGCGGTAGGTCTTGCCTGCCAGAGTGAACTGCTTGTTCTCCTCGTCCATCTTAATGTCACCGCAGCCGGAGACACAGCAGGTGCCCATGCCGCGGGCAACAACGGCTGCGTGGGAGGTCTGGCCACCGCGGACAGTCAGGATGCCCTGGGAGAACTTCATGCCCTCGATGTCTTCGGGAGAGGTCTCCAAACGGACCAGGACGACCTTCTCGCCGGCCTTGCCCTTCTCGGCAGCATCCTCAGCGGTGAAGACGACGGTACCGGCAGCGGCGCCGGGAGAAGCAGCGATACCCTTACCGATGGGCTGTGCCTTCTTCAGGGATGCGGGATCGAAGGTGGGGTGCAGCAGCATATCCAGGGACTTGGCATCGATCTGCATCAGAGCCTCTTTCTCAGAGATCATACCCTCGTCGATCAGGTCGCAAGCGATCTTGATGGCGGCGGCAGCGGTACGCTTGCCGTTACGGGTCTGCAGCATATACAGCTTCTTGTCCTCGATGGTGAACTCCATGTCCTGCATATCCCGGTAGTGGTTCTCCAGGGTGTTGCAGACATTCAGGAACTGCTCGTAAACCTCGGGCAGGATCTCCTTCATCTGCTGGATGGGCATGGGGGTACGAACGCCGGCGACAACGTCCTCGCCCTGGGCGTTCATCAGGAACTCACCCATCAGACCCTTTTCGCCGGTGGCGGGGTTACGGGTGAAGGCAACGCCGGTACCGGAGGTATCGCCCAGGTTGCCGAAAGCCATCATCTGGACGTTAACGGCAGTACCCCAGGAGTAGGGGATGTCGTTGTCCATACGGTAGATGTTTGCGCGGGGGTTGTCCCAGCTGCGGAAAACAGCCTCGACAGCCTTGAACAGCTGCTCTTTGGGATCGGTGGGGAAGTCAGCACCCAGCTGAGCCTTGTACTCAGCCTTGAACTGGTTGGCCAGCTCCTTCAGGTCCTCGGCGGTCAGGTCCACGTCCTGGGTCACGCCCTTGGCTTCCTTCATCTCGTCGATGAGCTTCTCGAAATACTTCTTGCCGACTTCCATAACCACGTCGGAGAACATCTGAATGAAACGGCGATAGCAGTCATAGGCCCAGCGGGGGTTACCGGAGCGGGCTGCCATAACCTCCACGACTTCCTCGTTCAGGCCCAGGTTCAGGATGGTATCCATCATGCCGGGCATGGATGCGCGGGCGCCGGAACGGACAGAGACCAGCAGAGGATTCTCCAGATCACCGAACTTCTTGCCGGTGATGGCTTCCATCTTCACGATGTTTTCCATGATTTCAGCCTTGATCTCGTCGTTGATCTTGCGGCCATCTTCGTAATACTGCGTGCAGGCTTCGGTGGAAATGGTGAAGCCCTGGGGAACAGGCAGGCCCAGGTTGGTCATTTCGGCCAGGTTGGCGCCCTTACCGCCAAGAAGCTCACGCATCTTGCCGTTGCCTTCGGTAAACAGGTAAACGTACTTATGAGACATTTGTGTACCCCTTTCGTTTTTTCTTGACGAACTATTTCGCCAATTCTTTTATTTTTTTACAAATATTGCTTTTTGCCCGAATAGTATAGCATATAACTGCAGAAATTGCAATTGGTTTTGCAGATTTTTTTGATTTTGCAGGATTCTGTTCACACCTTGCAAAAAATGGGCATACCGGTGTCGGTATGCCCTGGGATCAATATTCTCTGACGACCGCCTTCACAAGGCCGATCAGCTCCGCTTCCGCGCCGTCGATGGGTGCATAGGCAGGGTTTTCCGGCAGCAGCCAAACTTGTCCGTTCCGGCGGGAAAGACGCTTGACGGTGGCTTCGTCGCCCAAGCGCGCCACCACGATCTGGCCGTCGTTGGCAGTAGGCTGTGGGCGCACGACTACCTTGTCGCCGTCCAAAATACCGGCACCGATCATGCTGTCGCCCCGCACCCGCAGGGCAAAGCAGCTGGGATCGCCGTCCCAGGCCATAGTACCCTCCTGGTTTTCCACCGCCAGGATCGGCATGCCCGCAGTGACAACGCCCACCACCGGAATCTGCCCAGGCCGCTGGGCCGTGACGATGGAGCGTTTGCGGCCCTTGCCGCCGGGCGCCTGGAGCAGGCCCTTGGCCTGCAGCTGCTGCAGATGGTAGCTGACCGAGGCTGTAGAACGCAGACCTACCGCTTCACCGATCTCACGAACCGACGGCGCATAGCCGTTTTCCTGCACAAACTGATTGACAAACTCCAAAATCAACTGCGCTTTATTGCTCGTTCTGGCCATAGGCTGGACCTCCTGCATTTCTTCTTATGCTTATAATAGCACATTTGACCGAAAAAGCAAACAGAAATTTATCCGACATCCAACCGGGATTCCAGGCGCAGCCTCTGCCCGGTAACCGGGTGGGGAAATGTTAGTGTTTTCGCGCACAGGGCTTGGGTAAAAAGGCCCATCGCCGCAGACATTGCCTGCGCTTCCGGGCAGTGATACTGGGGATCTCCCAAGATTGGATAGCCCTCGTAGGCGCAATGGACCCGAAGCTGATGGGTCCGTCCGGTGATCGGCCGCAACGCCAGCTTACTATAACCCGGATGCCGCTCCAGCACTCTGTATTCTGTCCGGGAGGGTTTCCCTTCTTGGTTTACATAACGCAGAAGGCTGGGCAATGGCCGTCTTGCGATGGGCGCATCGATTGTGCCGGTTTCCTCTGCCGGGCCGCCATACACCAGCGCGTGATAGGTCTTATGCAGCTTACCCTGGGCATGCAGGTCGTTCAAAAGGGCATGGATATGGGCATTTTTGGCCAAAAGTACAACGCCAAAGGTGTCCCGATCCAGGCGGGTAATGGGATGAAACGCGCTCTGCTGGCCGGTTTTTTGGTAGTAGGCCAGGACCCGGTTTGCCAAAGTGCCGGTCATGGTGGCTCTGGACGGGTGGATCAGCATACCTGCCGGCTTATCCACCGCCAGAATATGGTCATCCTCGTACAAAACCGTCAGAGGGCCGTCCTCTGCCGGGTATTCCGGTGTGGGTTCCTCCAGGGGTACCGTAATCAGATCTCCCGGCTGCACGGCATAGTCCGTGTGGACCGGGGCCCCATTGACAAACAGCTTATTCTGCCACTTGAGCCGGTTCATAAGGCCTGTAGACATGGCCATCTCCTCCTTCAAAAAAGAGGACAGCCGCCCTGTCCGGGACGCAATATGCTTCAGTTCCATCTTCTCACCCCCAGTTGAGAAAAAAGACCCTGCCTAAGCAGGGTCTTTTCAGAGATCTTACTTCAGAGCAGCCTTGGCCTGCTCGACCAGAGCAGCGAACGCAGCGCTGTCCTGGATTGCCATCTCGGACAGGCTCTTACGGTTCATCTCGATACCGGCCTTCTTCACACCGTTCATGAAGGTGGAGTAGTTCAGACCGTAGGGCTTCACAGCAGCAGACAGACGGGTGATCCACAGTCTGCGATAGTCACGCTTCTTCAGCTTGCGGCCGACGAAAGCGTAGTTGCCAGACTTCATGACAGCCTGCTTGGCCATCTTAAAGTGCTTGGACTTGGAACCCCAGTAGCCCTTAGCCAGCTTCAGGGTAGCATTTCTTCTTTTGCGCGTCATCATTGCGCCTTTAACTCTTGCCATTTCTTACATCCTCCTTCTCTTATTTGTAGGGAATCATCTTCTTGACAGCCGCTACGTTGGTCTGGTCAGCATACGCAGTGGTGCGCAGGCGACGGGTACGCTTGGTGTCTTTCTTGGTGAGGATGTGGCTCTTGTAAGCGCGTGCTCTCTTGACCTTACCGGACTTGGTCAGGTTGAATCTCTTCTTTGCACCGCTATGGGTTTTCAGCTTGGGCATAGTAGGTTTCTCCTTCCGTATCTTTGGTAATTTACTGTTTACTTGCTATTCCTGGGGGTGAGGAACATGGCCATAAAGCGGCCCTCCAGCTTAGGATTCTTTTCCATAGTCGCCACCTCAGAGCAGGCGGCGGCAAAATCCATCAGGAGTTTCTCACCCAGATTGGTGTGTGCCATCTCGCGGCCGCGGAAACGGACGCTGACCTTGACCCGGTTGCCGTCACTGAGGAACTTGGTAGCACTCTTGATCTTGGTGTTCAGGTCATTGGTATCGATGCTGGGGCTCATGCGGATCTCTTTGATCTCCACGACCCGCTGATTCTTCTTGGCTTCCTTCTCCCGCTTCTTTTGGTCGAAGCAGAACTTGGAATAATCCATGATCTTACAGACAGGGGGGACCGCATTGGGAGAGATCTTCACCAGATCCAGGCCCTGTTCCTCGGCCAGTTCATTGGCGCGGGCAGCGGACATGATACCCAGCTGGGCACCGTCGTCACCGATCAGGCGGACTTCCTTGTCAACGATCTCTTCATTGAGCTGATGATCAAACTTAGCGATGGTAAGCACCTCCAAAACAAATAAAAAAGCGGATGCCAAAGCATCCGCACATTCACACAGTTTCCCCGCAGGGAGGTGGAATATTGACCGTTTTGCCATCAGCTTACGGTGAGGCGGATACTTTGCCTTCTTTATTACCTGCACATATTAGCATAGCTTTCGCCGGTTGTCAAGGGGATCTTTCAAACATTTTTTGGCAAAAGGCACCGTTCTGTCTTTGGGAAATCGGCACATACAGGAAATTTTCTCCACCTTTTTCAAAAATGTATTTACATTTGGGTCTGGGTCGTGTATGATAAGCAGGAACAGAGTAGGATACCTCGCGTGAAGTGCTGTCAAAATGGGGAGTTGTGTGACAGACGAAGGACCTTGGTCCGCGATGGGGTTTCCGCACCCGCTGAACATATTGGAGACTCTCCTTTATGCAAGCGATACTCGGCAGGGCTTCGCCCCTGAGTATTAGACCCATAATCACTCCCCGTACCGTTGGTACGGGGTTTTTTATCGGTCTGATACTCCCATTAAAGGAGGTTCGTTCCATGAAAAAGAAAAAGATCAACCCCTCAAACAAACAACGCATGGCCACCAAGACCTTGGCCTGCTGTGCGTTGCTGGCAGCTCTGAGTGTTGTGCTGGCCCGCCTTGTGGTGCCCATGCCCAATGCCTTCACCCGCTTCTCCATCGAAGCAGTCCCCATTTATTTGGCCGGTCTGCTGTTTGGGCCTTTGGCCGGCGGTATGGTGGGCTTCAGCGCCGATCTGGTGGGCTGCCTGTTCTCCGGCTATGGCTACAACCCCCTGTTCTGCATACCGCCCATCCTCTACGGTGTGTTCGGCGGTCTGTTCCGCCGCCACCTGGCAAAAAAGACTTCTCTGAGTTGGTTGGCTGTAGGTTTTCTGCCACCGGTGATCCTGGGCTCCATCGGCTACCAAAGCGTCACCCTGGCTTATACCTACTACTATGATCCCGGCGTTGCCGGTTCTTTTGCCCAGGGCCTTGCCTATTTTCTCAGCACCCGGTCGGTCCAGTTCGCCGTCACCCTGGTGGTGGATGTGGCGATCCTGTATCTGCTGTTCCGGGTCCGTGTCTTTGAGAAGCTGAAGCTGTGGCCCCCTAAAATCAAAAACATGGAGGTTGCACCCATGACTGCCGAAGAAGCTGTATCCTATATCCACTCCGTCTGCTGGAAGGGAAGCATCCCCGGTCTGGGCCGCACCCGGACCTTGCTGGAGCTGATGGGCAATCCCCAGGACCGGCTGAAATTTATCCACATCGCCGGCACCAACGGCAAAGGCTCCACCGCCGCCATGCTGGCCTCCATCCTGCGCAAAGCCGGCTACAAAACCGGTCTTTATACCTCTCCGTATATCTACCGCTTCAACGAGCGGATGCAGATCAACGGTCAGCAGATCCCCGACGATGAGCTGGCCCGGATCACCGCCTGGGTCAAACCCTTTGCCGATTCTATGGAGGAGTCTCCCACAGAGTTTGAGCTTGTAAGCTGTATCGCCTTTGAATACTTCATGCGCAGCGACTGCGACATCGTGGTGCTGGAGGTGGGCATGGGCGGTGCTCTGGACTCCACCAACATCATAAAGGTTCCCGAGGTTGCGGTCATCACCAACATCGGTCTGGATCACACCGACTATTTGGGGAGCACGGTGGAGGAGATCGCCCTGACAAAATCCGGCATTTTCAAGGAAGGCGGCGATGCGGTGGTCTACCGCGGTACGCCCTCTGTGGAGGCGGTATTTGAAAGAGAATGCGCCGTGAAAAACGTCCGGCTGACCAAAGCCGATTTTGCAAGCCTGCATCTTGTGTCCTACGGACTGGAAGGTCAGGTCTTTGACTGCGGCAGTCGTAAGGGGCTGGAGCTTCCGCTGCTGGGCGACCACCAGCTCCACAACGCCGCAGTGGTCCTGTCCGTTGCAGATGTTCTGATCCGCAAGGGCTGGAATATCTCCGAGGAGCACATTCGGGAGGGCATCCGGGATGTGTCCTGGCCCGGCAGATTTGACATTATGCGCAAGCAGCCCCTGTTCATCATCGACGGCGGCCACAACCCCCAGTGTATCGAAGCATTGGTGAAAAACATCGAGGATTACCTGGAAGGCCGCCGGGTCATCGTGCTGACCGGTGTCCTTGCCGACAAGGACTATGCCGATATGTACCGGCCGGTGATGCCCCTGGTACAGGAATTTGTTTGCATCACCCCGCCCAACCCCCGAAAGCTGGAAGCCCCTCTGCTGGCCCAATACCTGCAGGAAGCCGGTGCCAGGGCCTGTGCCTGCGGTTCGATCCCCGATGGTGTCCGCACCGCCATGGAAAAGGCCGGCAAAGACGGTGTCGTGCTGTGCTTCGGTTCGCTGTACTCCATCGGTGCCATCCGGGACGCATTGGAAGAGATTCAATAAACACTTACAGCCACGGATCCTATGTCCGTGGCTGTATATTTTTCCCTGGAATGGGAACGCTGTTATAAGCAGCAAAAAAGAAACGGCTGTTTGCACAGCCGTTTTTTATTTTAGCCGGAGAGGACCTCCGCTTTGATGATACCATCCAGGGCGCTGACCTCATGGAGCAGCTCCTCCAGGGGAACGGTCAGGTCGATGGTCTCCGCAGAGATGGTGACAATGGCACTGCCGTTGGACGGCGCGATGGAATTGATGTTGCGGATGTTGGCCTTCCGCTCTGCAAAGATCGTCAGCACGGAGCTGAGCAGCCCCTTTTTGTCGTGGAGCAAAAACTGGAACGTTATGATCCGCCCGGTCATCATATTCTGGAAGGGAAGCACCGAATCCCGGTACTTATAGAAAGCACTGCGGCTGATGCCCATCATTCGGGTCGCTTCGTTGACTGTGGCGGCTTCGCCGGTGGACAGAAGCTGCTTTGCCTCGGCCACCTTTAGAAAAACCTCAGGCAAGGCAGACGCTTCCACAATATAAAACTTTGAATTGTTGGCCATAAAAAGACCTCCGTTCCATTGTGATATTCTACCGAGTTTCCGGAAATTGGTATTTTTATATTATTCATTGTAGCATATAATTTATAAAATGCAAGCCCCTTGTGGATTTTTGTCCACCGGTGGCAATACGCGAAAGGGGAAAACCATGCTGTCGTCCACCGCAAAAAAACTTTTGACCGCTTTAGGGATCCTGCTGGCAATCTGTCTGGGTGCCAAATATGTGCTGCCGGTAGCCATGCCTTTTCTTCTGGGCGGCTTGCTTGCGCTGGCCGCAGAACCGGTGGTATCTCTGGCCCACGGAAGGCTGAAGCTGTCCCGGGGCTGGGCCGCCGGGATCGGGGTCGGTGCCACCCTCGCTCTGCTGGCAGGTCTTTTATATTTACTGGGGGCTCTAATGGTAAAGGAGGCCGGGAAGCTGGCGGCGGCAATGCCAGAGCTTGTCACCACAGCCAGCGGCGGGCTGACCGTGCTGCGGGATTGGCTTCTGGACATGTCCGGTCATACGCCGGATGGTATCCAGCCTGTGCTGACCCAGACTGTCCAGGCCCTTTTCGATGACAGCAGCGCGCTGATGACCCAAGTCACCAGCAAGATCCCCACGGTGCTCACATCTGTTCTCAGCGGTGTTCCCAACGGTGCACTGAGCATTGGCACCGGGCTGCTGGCCTCTTTTTTGATCTCCGCCCGGCTCCCGAAAATAAAAGCCTATATCACCCGGCGGATCCCCGCCCAATGGAAGGCCCAGTATCTTCCGGTGCTGCAGCGGGTGCGCCGTTCCTTGGGGGGATGGTTGAAGGCCCAGGGGATCCTGGCCGCCGTAACTTACGGCATCGTTGCCCTGGGTTTCCTGCTTTTAAGAGTGCCCTACGGTCTGCTTTGGGCTCTGCTGATCGCCGCCCTGGACGCAGTACCCATGCTGGGAACCGGCCTTGTTTTGGTGCCCTGGGCTGCAGTCAGCCTGCTGCAGAGAGAGCCTCTGCGGGCCATTGGCCTGCTGTGCATTTTCGGTGCCGCCACCATTACCCGCAGTACCCTGGAGCCCCGACTGGTGGGCCGCCAGCTTGGCCTTGATCCCCTTGTCACCTTGGCTGCCCTGTATGCCGGCTATCGGCTTTGGGGCTTTTGGGGGCTGATCGCCGCGCCCATTTTGGCCACAGCGGTCACAAGCCTGTGGAGACCTGCCCGGTAGAAAGGATTTTCTGCCGGTTTTTTCTATATTCCTATTGTGCATTCTCCGTATTTTTGTTATAATGTAGGGAAAATGATATAATTGGATGTGTTATGCTTTGAAATACGGAATTTGGAATGTGAAAGAACCGGCGATGGATGCGGTCAATACCTTGGTCAGCGGTGGCTATGCCCCTCTTGCAGCTATGATCCTGGCTTCCCGGGGGATGCAGGACCAACGGCAGGCCGATGCCTACCTGTCCTGCGACCAGATGCTCATCGACCCCTTTCGTCTTAAGGACATGGACCTGGCAGCAGGCCGGGTGGCCGTGGCCATGGAGCGTGGGGAGAAGATCGCCATTTTTGGCGATTACGATGTGGATGGCATTACCTCCACCTGCCTGCTGACGGATTTTATCCGCAGTCATGGGGCTACCTGTGTGCCCTACATCCCCGGCAGACTGGAGGAGGGTTATGGACTGAACCCCATCGCCATCCATCAGCTTCACGCCGAAGGTGTCAAGCTGATCGTCACGGTGGACTGCGGCATCACTGCCATTGAAGAAGCGCAGCTTTGCAAGGAGCTGGGCATCGACGTGGTCATTACCGACCACCACGAGTGTAAGGACACCTTACCGGAAGCCATTGCAGTGGTGGATCCCCATCGGCCCGACAGTGGCTATCCCCACCGGGAGCTGTCCGGTGTTGGCGTTGCTTTCAAGCTGGCCGCTGCCCTGTGCGCCAGCCAGGAAGAGATCCTTTCCCGGTATGCTGATATGGTATGTCTTGGTACAGTGGCTGACGTAATGCCCCTGCACGGGGAAAACCGGGTGTTTGTTTCCCGGGGTCTGGATGCTCTCCGCAAAACTCACCGGCCCGGTCTGGCTGCACTGATGAAGCAGTCCGGCTGTGACCCGGAAACCCTGACCGCCTCCTCTGTAGGCTACAGTCTCGCGCCCCGGATCAATGCAGCCGGTCGGATGGAGCAGATTGACCTGGCTGTGGAGCTGTTTCTGACAGACGATCCCCAGCGTGGTGAGGAGCTGGCAAAGGCCCTGTGTGAGCTGAACCGGCAGCGGCAGGCTGTGGAATCGGATATCTACCGGCAGGCAGTGCAGATGCTCCCGGAAAAAGACCTTCCGGCTGCCATCGTCCTGGCAGACGAGACCTGGCACCAGGGCGTGGTGGGCATCGTGGCCAGCCGTATTGCCGAAGAATACTGCTGTCCCACATTTCTGATCTGCCTGGACGGAGATCACGGCAAGGCAAGCTCCCGAAGCTACGGCGGCTTCAACCTTTTTGCCGCTCTGTCGGAGCTGTCGCCCCTGCTGCAAAGCTACGGCGGCCATGAGCTGGCAGCCGGCTTCACCATTTCCCGAGACCAGATCCCGGCCTTCCGGGAGGCCATATGCCGGCGGGCAGAGACATTCTACTGCGGTACGATGCCCAGAACGATCCTGGAAGCCGACTGCACCATCAGGCCGGAGCTTCTGACCATTGCGAACGTGGATTCCCTGTCACAGCTGGAGCCTTGCGGCAACGGCTGCCCCAAGCCTGTTTTGGTAATGGAGAATCTGCAGGTCGAACGTATCACACCCGTTGGAAGCGGCAAGCACCTGCGGCTGCGACTGCGCAGCGGTCGATACAGCATCCCTGCTATTTTCTTCTCTGCCACCGCTGAAGACGCCTCCATCGTCCAGGGGGACATGGTGGATGTTGCCTTTGCGCCCCAGGTCAATGATTACCGGGGCGAGCGGTCTGTGCAGATGAATGTGATCGACATCCGCCCCAACTGTCAGGCGGAATGTTCCGCGGATGCTGCCGGCTATTCCGCCCTGTGCAGCAATACGCTGACAAAGGATATTGCAGTCCAGCTTCTGCCGGACCGTACCACTCTGGCCACCGTATGGCGTTACCTGGCCGCTGTTCCCGGCGGACAGCTCCGGGAACATCCCATCTGCCTGTGCCGCAAGATCGTCCGTTGGTCCGGCATGCCCCTTGGACTGGGGCAGCTGCTGACCTGTTTGGATATTTTCTGCGATGTAGGTCTGCTCTGCAAGGAGCAGTGCCATAAATACTTAATTCTGCGTCTGGTGCCTCAGGAGCAAAAGGCTGACCTGAATCAAAGCCGGACCATGCAGCGGCTGCTTGCCGCGAAAGAGAGCTGAACACTATGGAAACCTTTGAACAGCATTATGAATCCCTGTGTGCCACTGTAAGCAAATATATGCCCAGCATCGACATGGAGCTGATCAACCAGGCTGTGGAATATGCCCGGGAAAAACACAAGGACCAAAAGAGAAAAGACGGATCTCCCTACATCATCCACCCACTGGCCGTAGCGGAGATCGTGATCGAAATGGGACTGGATGTGGATGCCGTTTTGGGCGCGCTGCTTCACGACTGCATCGAAGATACCGACGCCTCCCACGATGACATTGCCAAAAAATTCGGCAATACCACCGCTGAGCTGGTGGAGGGTGTCACCAAGCTGACCCGGGCCAACTTCTCCAGCTCCGAGGAACAGCAGATGGAGAATCTGCGGAAGATGTTTATGGCCATGTCAAAGGACATCCGGGTGGTGCTCATCAAGATCGCCGACCGGCTCCACAACATGCGGACCATGCAGTACCAAAGCCCGGCCAAGCAGATCAGCAAATGCCGGGAGACCATGGACATCTACGCACCCCTTGCCCACCGGCTCGGTATGCAGAAGATGAAATGGGAGCTGGAGGATATCTCCCTGCGGTATCTGGACCCTGCCAACTACGAGCATATTACGTCTTACTTAAAAGCCCACAAGGAGCAGGACGAGGCCTTTATGCACTCCATTCAGGAGAAGATCACCGTCCGCCTATCCAACATGGGTATCCACAGCAAGACCTACGGTCGAATCAAGCACGTCTACTCCATCTACCGGAAAATGAACGCCCAGGACAAGACGCTCGATGAGCTATACGACATCTACGCCTTCCGGGTCATCGTAGACACAATCCCCGACTGCTACAATGTGCTGGGCCATATCCACGACCTGTTCAATCTGGTTCCAGGCCGGTTCAAGGACTATATCTCCACCCCCAAGCCCAATATGTACCAAAGCCTTCACACCACGGTCATCGGTACCCAGGGCATCCCCTTTGAGGTGCAGATCCGCACCTGGCAAATGCATGAGACAGCGGAGTACGGCATTGCTGCCCACTGGAAGTATAAGCAGGACGGCGCCGGTGCCGGCCAGGAGCGGGAGTTTGAGTGGGTCCGCCGGTTGCTGGAAAGCCAGCAGGACACCGACGCAGAAGATTATGTCAGCTCCCTCAAGATCGATATGTTTGACGATGAGGTATTTGTCTTTACCCCCAGGGGCAAGATCGTCTCTCTGCCCGCAGGCTCCACCCCCATCGATTTTGCCTATGCCATCCACTCCGGTGTTGGTAACTCTCTGACCGGTGCCAAGGTCAACAACCGGATCGTCAACATCGATACCCCCCTGGAAAACGGCGACATCGTGGAGATCATTACCTCCAAATCCGCCAAGGGACCCAGCCGTGACTGGCTGAATATCTGTAAATCCAACCAGGCCCGCACCAAGATCAAACAGTGGTTCAAAAAGGAAAAGCGGGAGGAAAACATCCTCCACGGCAAATCCAGCTTTGAAGCCGAAATGAAGCGTCTGCTGCTGCCGCTGCCCGGCTCCATGGAAGACGAGCTGGAGCAAAGCCTGCTCAAGAAGCTGGCCTTTGACAGCTGGGACGATATGTATGCCGCCATCGGCTACGGCGGACTGACCGCCGCCAAGGCCGTCAACCGTATCCGGGACGATATCAACAAAGCCGTCAAGGCCCAAGCCAGTGAAAAGCTCAACCAAAACCCCCTGCGGACGACACCGGATTCCGATGCCCAAAAGCGCAACCGTCACGCTGTCAACGGTGTGATTGTGGAGGATATCGACTCGTGCATGATCAAGTTCTCCAAGTGCTGCACCCCGGTTCCCGGCGATGCCATCATCGGCTATATCACCAAGGGCTTTGGCGTATCGATCCACCGGGCCGACTGTCCCAACACCATCGGTGCCTATGACCCCGAGCAGGCTGCCCGCTGGGTCCGTGTCCGCTGGGACAATGTAGAGGAGCAGCCCTTTGAGACCACCCTGGAGCTGGACTGCATCACCCG
>JAZNDJ010000055.1:0-40387 GCA_045588045.1 Faecousia sp. | reverse complement strand
CTATTCCGCTTATATGCGGATGAAGGCATAACCGGAACATCCCTCAAAAAGCGTGAGGAATTTAAACGGCTTTTGCGGGATGCGGAGCTGGGCCTGTTCGATATGGTGGTGGTTAAGGATATCAGCCGCTTTGCCAGAAATACAGTGGACGCTCTGCAGAGTATCCGCAAGCTGAAATCTATGGGCATCAACACCTTGTTTCTTACAGCCAATATGGATTCTATGGGAGACAGTGAGTTTGTACTGACCCTGTTTTCTGCAATGGCGCAGGAGGAAAGCAACAATCTTTCCAAGCGTGTCAAGTGGGGCAAGAAGATCAATGCGGAAAAAGGCCGAGTTCCTCAGCGGGTCTTCGGCTATGACCGGATCGACAAGTTCACCTTAGAGATCAACCCCGAGGAAGCCCGGATCGTCCGAAAGATTTTCTTCCTTTACAACGAACAAGGCTTAGGCTGCCGAACCATCAGCATGACCTTAAACCGAGACAATGATAAAACCAAATACGGAAATGACTGGAATGCGCGGGGTGTGCGAAGGGTACTTGTAAACCCTTTGTACTGCGGCATTTTAGTCAACCACAAATATGAAATCGAAGATTTCTTGACCGGAAAGCAAGTGAATATTCCCAAAGAGGATCACTTTTATCATGAGCGCCCGTCCTGGGCCATTGTGACCCCGGAGGTCTTCCAAAAAGCGCAGGAGATCATGGATTCCCGGCGGACCAAATATGACTCCGGAGAGCCGTTCAGAGACGCCAGATACAGTTCCAAGCATGTGTTCTCCACGCTCATCAAGTGTGAACATTGTGGTAGGTCATTCACTCGGAAGACCTACACATATGTAAACACCCGGGTTTACTGGCGATGTGTTACCAACGATCAGTATACCGCAGAAAAGTGTGATAATCGTGTGATTCTGGATGAGCCGGAAGTAATAGAGGAGCTTCGTAAATACTTTGCCTCGTTAATAGAGGATAAGGATGTTTTTGTGGCAAGCATTTTGGAAAGCCTGGACAAACAGCTTCCGGAAACACAGAATCCGGAACAAGCCAAGCAGGAAATTGAAGCCAAGCGGAAGAAGCTACTGAGCAAAAAAGACCGGTATCAAGAGATGTATGCCAATGATCTGATCAGCATGGCAGAGCTAAAAGACAAGCTTGCTGATATTGCGGAAGAACTAAAGGCTGTGGATTTGAACTTAGAACAAATCGCCCAGTCAGCGCAGATCATCAGCAACGCGGAGCAAATCATTCAGCACTACCGTCAGGAGATCCTTCGTTTTTTGGAATTAGAAACCGTTACCAATATGGATATGCGCCGGATTATTGACCACATCTCGGTAAATAAAAACGGCAATGTCCGTGTGGT
Source organism: Faecousia sp. (assembly GCA_045588045.1). Taxonomy (GTDB): domain Bacteria; phylum Bacillota; class Clostridia; order Oscillospirales; family Oscillospiraceae; genus Faecousia. The sequence continues at coordinate 39,020 of JAZNDJ010000055.1, read as the reverse complement.
GTTAAAGAAATTCGAAGAAATGTCAGCCGCCTAATGACACTTAGCGAATTGGTGTCAATGGTGGAGGTTTTGGATCCGATGATCCTGAACTCCAAAGTTCACGATGTATGCGATTGTAAATGCTGCGACCACACCGCCATCCAAATCCCCACGGCTGTCCGTCAAATGTTTGATGAGGGGCTTGTGCTGTCCGGTGAACAGCGGCGACTGTTTGTAACACTTGGGCAATTCTCCATCATCCGTTTGGAGCGGGACGCCCAATTGGTCGTTCCTGTACTGGACTACGAGATTCCGTGCAAGGAATGCTGCGATGCACCCGGCTGCGCCGAGGATCCCTGCGAGATGTTCTCAAAGATCCCCTTCCCTGCTTCCCGTTTCTCCCCAACGGGATGTGACAATAAGGTTAACCTTTCTGCCGATCCAGGCAACAGCTACACCACCACAAAGGACGACTAGGCCGGTAGGGTTATATAAAAAGCTGCTGCAAGTCATTGCAGCAGCTTCTATTATTTATCCGCTCCGCGTAGCTCAATGATCTGATCACGAAGCACGGCGGCATACTCGTACTCCATCATCCTTGCAGCTTCCTTCATCTGCTTTTCCAGGCGGGCGATCTCCTTTTCCTTCTCCATCTTCGTCATCTTGATACCGGCGCGACCCTTCCGCTCGGCTGTGGGAGAGGATATCTCGATCAGATCCCGAATGGATTTGATAACGGTCTTCGGAACGATCCCATGGGCGTTATTGTAAGCATCCTGGATCCCGCGGCGACGTTCTGTTTCATCGATGGCCGCGCGCATAGATGGCGTTACCTTGTCTGCGTACATAATTACAAGGCCATCGGCATTTCTGGCAGCTCGTCCTATGGTTTGGATAAGGCTGGTCTCCGAACGGAGGAAGCCCTCCTTGTCAGCATCCAATATGGCAACAAGGCTGACCTCCGGAAGATCCAATCCTTCCCGAAGTAGGTTGATGCCTACAAGCACATCAAATTTTGCCATGCGCAGGTCACGGATGATCTCCATCCGCTCCATGGCGCCGATGTCGGAGTGCATGTAACGGACGCGGATCCCGGCTTTCAACAGATAGGCCGTCAGATCCTCTGCCATTTTTTTCGTGAGGGTCGTGACCAGAACTCGCTCTTCTCTGGTACATCTAGCGTTGATCTCCCCAATCAGATCGTCGATCTGACCTTCAATGGGACGCACCTGAACCACCGGATCCAGAAGGCCGGTGGGCCGGATCACCTGCTCCACTGTCTGACCGGAGCGGCTTTTTTCATAATCCGCCGGTGTGGCGGATACATAGATCACCTGATTCAGTTTGGAATCGAACTCGTCAAAGTTCAGAGGCCGGTTATCATAGGCCGATGGGAGGCGGAAGCCGTAATTTACAAGGGCATCCTTGCGGCTGCGATCACCTGCATACATAGCCCTGCACTGAGGCAATGTCACATGGCTCTCGTCTACAAACAGCAGAAAGTCCTCGGGGAAATAGTCCAAAAGTGTTGTGGGCGGTGTGCCCGGTGCTCTGCCCTGGATCACTCGGGAGTAATTCTCGATACCGCTGCAAAAACCGATCTCCGTCAGCATTTCCAGGTCATAGTTTGTGCGCTGGGCGATGCGCTGGGCTTCGATCAGCTTATCGCGGGCACGGAACCAGGCAACTTGTTCATCGCATTCCCGGCGGATCTCCTGCATGGCACGGTCCAGCTTCTCTCTGGATGCAACATAGTGGCTCGCCGGGTAGATGGCCACATGATCGATGTATCGCTCCACCATACCGGATACCGCATTGATCTCGGAGATCCGGTCTATCTCATCACCGAAAAACTCTACCCGTATGGCCCGACCGGACCAATAAGCCGGGTAGACCTCCAGTGTATCGCCCCGGACACGGAATTTGTTACGGGAAAAATCGATGTCATTTCGTTCGTAGCGGATCTCTGTCAGCTTACGCAGAATATCATCCAGAGGTCGCTCCTGCCCGACCCGCAAGGAGATCACCATGCTGCGGTAGTCGATGGGGTCACCCAGGCCGTACAGGCAACTGACCGAAGATACCACGATCACATCCCGCCGTTCAAACAGCGCCGCTGTTGCGCTGTGGCGCAGCCGGTCGATTTCCTCATTAATAGAGGAATCCTTTTCGATATAGGTGTCGGTGTGGGCGATATACGCCTCCGGTTGATAATAATCGTAGTAGGATATAAAGTACTCTACGGCGTTATTGGGGAAAAACTCACGGAATTCACTGCAAAGCTGAGCGGCCAGTGTCTTATTATGGGCCAATACTAAGGTGGGCCTGTTCAGCTCCGCGATAACAGAGGCCATGGTAAAGGTCTTACCGGAGCCGGTGACGCCCAAAAGTGTCTGCTCCCGGAGTCCCCAATTCACGCCATCTACCAAGCCCTTGATCGCTTCCGGCTGATCACCGGAGGGTTTGAAATCCGAAACCAATTCAAATTTATCCATCACCGACACCTCCTTTATTATGGTTTGCAGCAGCCACTGGGTGTGTAACCCTGGGCGATCAGAAGCTCTCTGCTTCCTGTATATTCCTGACGGTTGCTGTCCTTAATGGTTTGCGCCTGGCCGCAATCGAAGGAATGATATTTCTTTGAATTCGTATTGAGAATATATTGCCCGGATTCACCGGAATTAAGATATGCTTCATCCAAAACACTCTCGCCTGTGGAATAATCAATGATCACACCTGGCTGGTTATTATAGGCAAATACGTGAAAGCAGATCCCCTCACCGTCATCCTCCACCGATTTTGCCTCCATCTGCACGCCCTTCGCCACCAGGTATTCCCCTTCAAAAACAGGCGTTACACGATAAAGCACATGATTGCCGGTTTCTTTGATATAGTCGGCGATCATATTCTCAAAGGGCAGCATGCCCTCAATGTTCAAATAGCGTGTTCCCGTGATCAAATTGCGTTCATTCGCATTTTCTCCGGTCAATTGGTATCCGATCAGATGGCAGCGATTATACAGGTATTTCCCGTCCACAAAGTCATACTTAACAGTTTGCCAGCCGGTTGGTTTCACCTGGCCGATACTACCCCGTTCCTCCGTGGGCATGGTTTCCGGTCCCACGCAGGCCATGACATAGCCGCAGCGGTTCAGCCGATCAAGATCCGAATAGAATTCATACGCATCGGTGTCCAGGTCATCCGCCGTGAATCCCGGCTCATTGTCATAAAGCACCACATAGGGCTCACCCGAGAAGGCCGGTATTTCCTTGACGGAAACTGTATAGGTCTGCGCCGGCTCTGTGGCGACGTAAACGCAAGCCGCTAGGGAAAATACCAGCAAAACGGCAGTCAGTAGCGTCAGCAGTCTTTTCATCGGATATACACCTCCTGTGTGACAGTCTCATGGGAGCTTCCCGAAAAGTCTTCAATGCTCAGCAGGTGGAAGTTCTGCAGCAGATCAGCAGGAAACTGCTTGTCGTATGGGTACCTGCGGTTCCATTTGTACAACACGACCCGCTCGATCTTCTCAGCAAACTGCAAAAAATCGCTTCGCTCAGCAAAGAGAATATCCCCCGGCCGGGCATCCTGCCCAGGGTCATGGGAAACATGTACTCGATCACCGGTAAACAGTTTCGCTGAGTACGCATCTACACACAGCCGTGTATTTGCAGATAAAGTTTCTATTCGCTCACAAACACAACGGTCTGAACTTAGACGCCGATTATGAAACAGCATACCAAGACGATCTTCCACACAAGCAACAAGGGTCATATATTCACCTACTCAATAATGGTATAGGAAACCTTCGGATCGTAAAGTCCGGACTGCACCATGGAAACGTAGTCGTCGTCGGAAAAAACGATATGGTCCGATAAGATCACATCCACCGTGCGGAGTGCTGCAGCAACATGCCGCGTCGTTTCCGCGTCCTCCTTTGAGGGCACCGCGAAACCGCTGGGGTGATTGTGCGCCAGCACTACAGACGTAGCATTGGCACCAAGTGCGATCTCCACAAGTTTGCGGACCGGAACGCCGGCAGAATTTATGCTACCCTCCCCCACAAGCTTACAGCAAAGCACCTTGCATTTTGCATCCAGGCACAGAAGGCAGACTGTTTCATTTGCACGACCCAGAAAAAACGGAAGCAAATAATCACCGCATGCATCGATGGTCTTCAGACAGTCACCGGTCTCCTTCGCTCTGCACACCATATAGTACCGGCTGAAGGAAGCTGTAAATGATAGAAACGTGGCAGCCTGCTTGCCCATGCCGGGGACCTTCTGCAACTGCTTGACAGGAGCCTCCAGCACCCGGGCAAGGGAGCCAAATTCCGCAATCAGATTATGGGCCAGCTCGTTGGTATCCTTCCGAGAAAAGCAGTAAAACAACAGCATCTCCAAAGCCTGATGCTCATTAAAGCCGTCGAGACCTTCCGCAAGAAACCGATCTCTGACACGCTGCCTGTGTCCGTCATGAATTGACATTTTTTCACCTCATTATGTTTTCTCTTGCTATTTCCCCCAAAACTGGCTACAATAGGGTTATAGTATTGTCGAAATATGTCGACGTAACTTTTGGGAAAATCTGCACACACTATGGTGCAGGGAGGATTGGCATGGATAAACCAAACGCTTCGATCTCAATGGTAAATATGTTCCAGTATCCTGTTTTTCAGGTGCAAAACGGTATCATCGTGGAAGCAAACCAGTACGCGCTGGCCTATCAGCTCACCGTTGGGCGGAAGATCGCAGACTATTTGCAAGACCACGAACAGGATTATTCCGAATTTTCCGGCGGCTGTCTGAGCCTTGATCTAAGTATCTCGGGAAAGAATTTCCCAGTCACAGTCATGCGTTCCGGGGATAGCGACGTTTTCCATATGCAAGCAGACTACAGCCGCGAGCAGCATCGCGCGATGGCACTGGTTGCACAACAGCTTCGCCAGCCTCTGTCAAATGCGCTGACCGCTGCAGATGCTCTGTTTCCCGATGCCTTGATTCAGACCGACCCTACAAAAAAAGAGCAGGCCGCCCAAATCAATCGCGGATTGTTCCAGCTATTGCGGCAGGTAGGAAATCTGTCTGCCTTTGGCAGTATCGGAGAAAATGCAGTGCCCATTATGCAGACAAGAGATGTGGTCGCCCTGATCGACGAACTGCTTGCCGGCTGTGTGCCCCTGGCAGAGCAGGCTGGCCGCAAGCTCTCCTGCTCCGTTATACGGGAGAAAATCAGCAGTCTTGTCAGCGAGCAGGTCCTGGAGAGAGGAATTTACAATCTCATTGCCAATGCTATTAAGTTCTCGCCAAAGGGCAGCGAAATTACCGTGAAGCTGACCCGGAACGGAAAGCGGCTGCAGCTGTCTGTCCAGAATACAGACAACGGCTTGGGACAGGATCAAGGCAACCTGTTCCTGCGGTTTCTGCGAAGCCCCGGTATTGAAGACGGACGCCACGGTCTCGGCATCGGCATCCCGCTGATCCAGCATGCCGCATCGGTCCATCGCGGAACACTGCTGATGGATCAGCCGGAAGAGAGTCAGATCCGCTTCACCCTGACCTTCCCCATCCGACAGAGCGCCTACCAAACCTTGCGCTCACCGGTCATGTATATCGATTATTTAGGGGGACGGGATCATGCCCTTGTAGAGCTTTCTGATGTGCTGCCCGCTTCCCTGTTCGAGGATATTAATTGACGCTTCCCCGGTCTGCAATTACAGACCGGGATTTTTTACAGATATCTTTTCAAGTACTGGCCCGTGTAGCTTTTCTCGTTTTCCGCAATTTCCTCCGGGGTGCCGGCGGCGACAATATAGCCGCCCTCGTCGCCGCCCTCAGGACCAAGGTCAATAATGTGATCAGCCGTTTTGATCACATCCAGGTTGTGCTCAATAACAAGAACGGTGTTACCCGTATCCACCAGCTTTTGGAGAACGTCAATAAGCTTATGAACATCCGCCGCATGCAGGCCGGTAGTCGGTTCGTCCAGGACATAGATCGTCCTGCCGGTAGAAATTCTGGCCAGCTCCGTCGCCAGCTTGACCCGCTGTGCCTCACCGCCAGACAGGGTCGTACTGGACTGACCCAACTTCACGTAGCCAAGGCCAACCTCCACCAGTGTCTGAGCTTTTCTGCGAATCTTAGGAAGATTCTCAAAGAAATCCACAGCCTCCTCTGCTGTCATGTCCAGGACCTGGGAAATATTCTTTCCCTTATACTGAACTTCCAGGGTTTCACGGTTATACCGTTGACCGTGACAGACCTCACAAGGCACATATACATCGGCCAAAAAATGCATTTCGATCTTCACAAGGCCGTCACCGTTACAGGCTTCACACCGGCCACCCTTTACATTAAAGGAGAATCGGCCGGGACCGTAGCCGCGCATTTTCGCATCTGCAGTGGAAGCAAACAGATCCCGAATGTCATTGAACAGGCCTGTATAGGTGGCAGGATTGGACCGGGGCGTTCTGCCAATGGGGCTTTGGTCGATGTCGATCACTTTGTCCAAGTGCTCCATTCCCTCAATACAGCGGCAGGCACCGGGACGTGTGCGGGCATGGTTCAGCTTGCCGAGGAGGGTCTTATTCAGCACTTCTCCCACCAGGCTGGATTTTCCCGAGCCGGAAACGCCGGTCACGCAGGTCAGGGTTCCCAAAGGGATCTGTACATCTACATCCTTTAGATTGTTTTCTGTGGCTCCGCGAACTGTCAGCAGTTGGCCGTTTCCGCTTCTGCGCTTTGCCGGTACGGGGATTTTCTTCACGCCGGACAAATACTGCCCGGTAACGGATTCCGGTGTGCCGATAATTTCATCGATCGTTCCCGCAGCAACGATCTGGCCGCCATGGCTGCCTGCGCCAGGACCCACATCTACGATATAATCCGCTGCGCGCATGGTGTCCTCGTCATGTTCCACCACGATCAGCGTATTGCCCAGATCCCGCAAATGCTTCAGCGTCATCAACAGCTTATCGTTATCGCGCTGATGCAGACCAATGGACGGCTCGTCCAAAATATACAGAACACCCATCAACGAGGAACCGATCTGTGTAGCCAGACGGATCCGCTGGCTCTCACCGCCGGACAGAGTCGATGCCGCCCGGGACAGGGTCAGATATTGCAGTCCAACATCCACCAAGAACTTCAGACGCGACTTGATCTCCCTGACGATCTGCTCTGCGACCATGGCCATATTGCCTTCAAGCCGCAGATTTTCCATGAACTGTAGTTCCTGGCGAATGCTCATGCGGCAGAAATCCATAATGCCGATCCCACCCACAGTGACTGCCCGGGCGATCTCCGAAAGCCGGTCGCCATGGCAGCTGGGACACGGCGCGGTGGTCATACATTCCTCCAGCTCTTTGCGGGCAGCATCGGACTGTGTTTCCCGGAAGCGACGACTGATGTTGTTCAGAATACCCTCAAAGGGCTGTTCCAGTACGCCCATGCCGCTTCCGCGATTGTAGGTCATGCGCAGTTTTTCGCCCTTAGTACCGTAAAGGATCACATCCATAGCCTCATCAGACAAGGTGCTCACAGGATCGGTCAAGGAAAAATGATACTTTTGAGCAAGTGCTTCGAAGTACATTCGGAAGATTGAATCCGTCCGGGCATTACTCCATCCGGAAGCTTGGATCGCACCCTCAAAAATAGATTTGGTCTTATCCGGGATCACAAGATCCTCGTCGGCAATCAGTTGAAAGCCCAGGCCTGTACACACAGGGCATGCACCGGACGGATTGTTAAAGGAAAACATCCGCGGCTCCAGCTCTGTCAGACTGATGCCGCAATCCTCGCAGGCGTAGTTTTGAGAAAAACTGATCTCCTGAGCGGTATCCGGCAAAAAGACGGTCACGATGCCGCCGGCATGGTGACATGCTGTCTCCACGGAGTCCGTCAACCGCCGTCGCTGTCCCTGCCGGATCACAAGGCGATCCACAACAAGCTCTATGGTGTGCTTCTTATTTTTCTCGCAGCCGATCTGCTCGTTAAGATCATACAGAATCCCATCTACCCGAACCCGGGCAAAACCGGATCTTCTGGCGTCCTCAAAAACCTTGACGTGCTCGCCCTTTTTGCCCCGAACAATCGGTGACAGGACGATAAAGCGGGTGCCCTCCCCTAAGGCTTCGATACGGTCCACGATCTGGTCGATGGTTTGCCTTCGAATCTCTTTTCCACATTTTGGGCAATGGGGCACGCCTACTCTGGCCCACAAAAGGCGCAAATAGTCATAGATCTCCGTGACTGTACCCACAGTCGACCTTGGGTTTTTGGAGGTAGTCTTTTGGTCTATGGAGATAGCCGGGGAAAGACCCTCGATCGCATCCACATCGGGCTTATCCATTTGTCCGAGAAACTGTCTGGCGTAAGAGCTGAGGCTCTCCACATACCGCCGCTGTCCCTCCGCATATATGGTATCAAACGCAAGGCTGGACTTGCCGGAGCCGGACAGGCCGGTAAAGACCGTTAGCTTATCCCGTGGAATCGTTAGATCCACATTTTTCAGATTGTTCTCTCTTGCGCCCTTTATGCAGATTCTGTCGTTCATACTCTACTCCTGCCGCAATAATTATTTCATTTTATTGTACCACGAAACCGACCTATGTACAAGTAGAATTTCAAACATAATTTCGCAGTTCATGTATTTTTCATAAAGCTGACAGCATATTGGCATTATAACAAAATCATTTCAAAAAATTATCTGGTATTTCGTGGTTATTTTCACCAGTTGACTGTTGCTTTTTCTGTAGCTTTAATGATATAATACTGCTGTGCGCTCAGTACGCAGCCGAGCGCAGAAATAGAAGAATAAAGCGAGGTATTCTGAAGATGATTGCATTCGGAGAGAACATCAAGATTTTCTGCGGCAATTCCAATCCCGAATTTGCGAAAACTGTCTGTAAGGAGTTGGGTGTGCCTCTGGGACAGAGTGTGGTACAGACCTTTGCCGACGGCGAAGTATCTGTTTCCCTGAACGAAACTGTCCGTCAGGCCGATGTGTTCCTGATCCAGTCCACCTGCAAGCCCGTCAATAACAATCTGATGGAGCTACTGGTCATGATCGACGCCTGCCGCCGTGCATCCGCTGGCCGCATCACCGCCGTGATCCCCTACTTCGGCTACGCCCGTCAGGACCGCAAGGCGAAGAGCCGCGACCCCATCACCGCAAAGCTGGTAGCCAATATGCTGACCGCAGCCGGTGCTGACCGGATCCTTACCATGGACCTGCACGCAGCCCAGATTCAAGGCTTCTTTGATATCCCTGTGGACCATCTGCTGGGCAATCCTACCTTCGTAAATTATTACCTCGATAAGTTCCCTGAGGATCAGTTTGATCACGACAACTTTGTTGTTGTGTCCCCCGATGTGGGTTCCGTTGCCCGTGCCCGCGCCTTTGCCGCAAAGGTGCATATGGGCCTGGCCATCGTAGATAAGCGGCGTCAGAAAGCCAACGTCTGCGAGGTCATGAACGTTATCGGCGATGTCAAGGACAAGACCTGTATCCTCTTTGACGACATGGTGGACACTGCCGGTTCCCTGTGCAATGCTGCCAATGCTCTGGTGGAAGTGGGCGGTGCCAAGGAGGTTTACGCCTGCGCTACCCACGGCGTTTTGTCCGGTCCCGCATTTGAGCGCATTGAGGCCAGTGCCATTAAGGAATTGGTGTTCCACAACACGATCCCTGTTCCCACTGACTGCCCCTGCTCTAAGATCAAGCATCTGGATGTGGCTCCCATCTTCGCCCGTGCGATCGCCCACATTCACGGCGGCACATCCATTGCAGACCTCTTCTAAGCCGTGTTTGGCAAGAAGAAGGACAACTGGCTTATTGTCGGTCTGGGCAATCCCGGGCAGCAGTATGAACGGACGCGCCACAACTGCGGTTTCCGTGCGATGGATCTGCTTGCTGCGAAGCTTGGCTGCAAAGTGGATAAGCTGAAATTCCAAGGCTTATACGGGCAAACAAATTATAACGGCATTAAGCTGTATCTACTTAAGCCCCAAACCTATATGAATCTGTCTGGACGGTCTGTGGTACAGCTTTCCGCATACTTTAACATTCCGCCCCAACGGATCATCGTAATGTTCGATGATATTTCCCTTGCCCCCGGTGTTCTGCGAGTCCGGCTAAACGGCTCTGCCGGTGGGCACAACGGTATCAAGTCCATTATTCAGGAGTTGGGATCTCAGGATTTCCCCAGAGTGAAGATCGGCGTCGGTGCAAAGCCCCATGAACAGCAGGATCTTGCAGACTGGGTGTTGTCCACATTCTCTGCTTCCGAGGAAAAGTTGCTGGACGAAGCCCTGTCCCGGGCGGGCGATGCGGCTTTGTCGATCATTGACTGGGGTATTCAGGAAACAGCAAACCGTTATAATGGAAGCCGCCCTGCATAAAATAAGATATTGGCACATACACGGAAAGGGGAAACTCCCCTTTCCGCGTTGTTGCGTGGAACGATTTTTTGAGGTGTCTTTATGGAAAAGCTTCTATCTGCACTAAAGACAATACCGGAATATACGGCGATGCTCACGTCTGTTGACCGGAACGAACCGGTTGCCGTAACTGGCATCGGACAGATCAACCGCAGCCATTTGATCGCTGCACTACGACAGGATACAGCGCGGCCTATCGTACTGATCTGCCAGGATGATCTGTCCGCTAAGCGGCTGCAGGAGGAACTGAAAGCTTTTCTGCACATCACAGCACCGATCCTCCCCAGCAGAGAGCTGACATTATACGACACCGCTGTTGTATCCAGAGGATGGGAGCAGAAGCGGCTTCGGCAGCTATACGATCTGAAGGCCGGTTTAACCGATCTGCAGATCCTGACCTGGGACGCACTAAGCCAACGGACGATCCCGCCGGAGATTTTGCAGCACGCATCCTTTAAGCTAACGGTTGGCTGCTGCTACGAAAGCGAGGCTCTACTGCAACGGCTTACCGGTGCAGGCTACAGCCGATGCGCCATGGTGGAGGGTCCCGGTCAGTTTGCAGTCAGAGGTGGTATTGTCGACATCTTCTCCCCTGCCGCCGACATGCCCTTCCGCGCAGAATTTTTCGGCGACGAGCTGGACACAATGGGGTATTTTGACCCGGATACCCAGCGACGCACGGAAAACGTGGACGAGGTCATGATCCTGCCCGTGGGTGAGACACAGCCCCATTTACATCCGGAAGGCATTGGCGGATTATGCGACGACCTACGCAGCATGATCGCCCGACAAAAGCGCAGAAAAGCGCCCAGCGAAATGCTTATCGCCACCTTGGAGCGGGACCTGGAAAAATACGAAAACGGCATGCAAAATCCTGCGTCCGACCGGTATATGGCCTTGATCTATCCAAAAATGGCCACTGCCATTGACTACATTCCAGACGGTGCCATCACAGTCCTGTGCGATCAGAGCAATCTCCATCGTGCCAGTCGCACCCGCACAGAGGAAATTGGTCTGCAACTGGACAGTCTGCTACAGGGCGGTCTTGTGGCAGGTGAGCTGTGCGACTATGTCTGTCTTTGGGAGGACTTCTGCAGCAGTTTAAGAACGCAATGTGTGATCTATTTGGATACCTTTGCCGGCAACGCCTATCCCGAGGACTGTCCGCCTAAGCATTTACTACCGATGATCGCCAAGCAGTTGCCTGGGTACGGCGGCAATTTGGACACAGCCGCAAGCGATCTTGCCCACTACCAGAAAATGGATTTCTCCTGCCTGGTGTTATGCGGAAGTCGCCGCCGGGCAGAGCTGTTGCAGGAGATGCTCTCCGAAAAGGGTATTAGCGGATTTATCAGCATTCCCCTTGGGAGCATGCCCAAGCCCGGTCAGATTCTTTTAGCTGAAGGCACGCTTCCTTTTGGTATGGAATACCCCAGTGCCAAGCTAGTCGTGCTGTCTGAAGGACAGCTTGTGGCAAAATCTGCATCGAGAAAGGTCAAGAAGAAAGCCGCTACCAACCGGCAGAAGCTAAACTCCTTTACGGATCTCAGCCCCGGTGATCTGGTCGTCCATGAAAACTACGGCATCGGCCGCTTTGTTGCCATGGAACAGATCAGAGTAGACGGTGCGATCAAGGACTATGTGAAGATCGCCTATCAGGGAAGCGACACACTGTTTGTCCCTGCGACCCAACTCGACATGGTCAGCAAGTACATCGGTGGCGGCGGTGAGGACGCCAATGTGCGTCTGAACAAGATCGGCACAGACGCCTGGCATAAAACAAAGGCCAAGGCCCGCAGTGCTGCCAAGGATATGGCCGCCGAGCTGATCCAGTTATATGCTGCCAGAAAACGGCAATCCGGTTTTGCTTTTGCTGCTGATTCTCCGTGGCAGCAGGAATTCGAGGACAATTTCCCATACCCCGAAACTGATGATCAGCTGCGTTGCATCAGCGAGATCAAGTCCGATATGGAGTCCCCTGTCCCCATGGACCGTCTCCTTTGCGGCGATGTAGGCTTCGGCAAGACTGAGGTGGCCCTGCGAGCAGTTATGAAAGCCGTCATGGATGGCAAGCAGGTGGCTATTCTCGTGCCGACGACTGTTTTGGCGCAACAGCACTATCAAACCACAGTTTCCCGCTTCCGTGGATTCCCGGTCAACATCGATGTGCTCAGCAGATTCCGCACACCCACTCAGCAAAAAAAGACCCTGCAGAATATAAAGGCAGGCCTTGTAGATATAGTGATCGGCACCCACAAGCTTTTGCAAAAAAGTGTGGAGTTTAAGGATCTGGGTCTTCTGATCGTTGACGAGGAGCAGCGTTTCGGTGTCAGCCATAAGGAGCGACTGAAAGAACTCAGTAAAGGGATCGACGTTTTGACTTTGTCCGCAACACCGATCCCCAGAACACTGAATATGGCTCTGTCCGGCATCCGGGATATGTCCACCATCGAGGAGCCGCCTGCAGACCGCTATCCTGTGCAGACCTTTGTGATGGAGCACAGCACGCCCATCATCGACGACGCAATTCGCCGAGAGATCGAGCGAGGGGGACAGGTCTACTATCTGCACAATCGGGTTGAGACCATTGACCAGTGTGCCGCTGCCATTAAGAAGCGGATCCCCAATATCAGCATTGCGGTCGCACATGGAAAAATGGGCGAGGATGCACTCAGCGATGTGATGCACTCCATGGCCGACGGAGATGTCCAGGTCTTGGTCTGCACCACCATTATCGAGACGGGATTGGATATTCCCAATGCCAACACCCTCATTATCGAAAACGCAGACCGGTTCGGTCTGAGCCAGCTTCACCAGCTCCGCGGTCGCGTGGGTCGCTCCATTCGTCACGCCTATGCCTATTTCACTTACCGGCCGGATAAATCCCTGTCTGAAATCGCCGAAAAGCGGCTTTCAGCCGTCCGGGATTTTGCGGAATTCGGCTCTGGATTTAAGATTGCCATGCGGGACCTGGAGATCCGCGGTGCCGGTAATTTATTGGGCGCGGAGCAATCCGGTCACATGATGTCTGTGGGCTATGACATGTACCTGAAGCTGTTGGATGAAGCTGTTTTGGAGGAGCGGGGCGACGCGCCCAAGGAACCGGACTGCACTGCCGATCTGAACGTTACCGCCAATGTGGACAAGGATTATGTTTCCAGAGGTGAGGAGCGGATGGATCTTTACCGGCGGATGGCAGCGATCCGGCAGCAGGAGGATGCCGACGATCTGCTGGACGAGATCGTTGACCGCTACGGCGAGCCGCCAAAGGGTGTTTTGAATCTTGTGGGGATCGCGCTTCTGCGTGCCAATGCCCGAAAGGTCGGCATCGTAGATATTCGGCAAAAGGCCGGCGAGGTTTACTTTACCCTGCATAATCTGAATTTGGAAGCCATCAGTTTGCTGTGTGCACAGCCGGATTACAAAAACAGAGTTCAGTTTGTCGCCTCGGCAAAAGAACCCACACTTCGCCTTCGCCTTGTGAATGGTGTCGATAGTTTAAAACAATCCAAGGTTTTTATTGAACATTTTACCAACTGTATTTAACTTGCATTTTGTCGATTATGTGGTACAATTATGAGTAAATAACTTATAAAGGAGTGATGCTCCGTGGCCAAGAAAAAAATCGTTGTCAACGAGACTGATGAGTTGGAGCAGGCTTACCGCGATCTCTCCCCCGCTCCGAAAGCCGGAAAAGGAAAAAAAATGTCTGCAGGTAAGCAGGCATTGATCGTGGGTATTTGCATGAGCGCCGTTGTGCTCATTCTGGTTGCCGCCCTGGGCGGTATCTATATGTTCTACGACAGCGGCGTAATCATTGAAAATGTCAGCATCGCCGGTGTGGATGTCGGCGGGATGACCATGGCAGACGCCATGACCGCAGTAGAGTCTGCTGTGAAGGATTCCTACGGCAAAAAAGCCATGACCGTAACAGTCCAGGATGATACTGCTCTGATTCCTGCTGAATATGTAGAATCTCTGAATGTGCGCGGTGCTGTTTGGGCAGCATTCTTTTACGGAAACATCGGCTTGCCGGAAACCGTGGAAGGTCAACGCCAGAACGCATCCGTCTCCGGCTATACTGTGGATCTGTCACCGTATCTCAAGGTGGACAAAAACGGGATTCGGGCATGTTTGGACCCCCTTAGTAACAAATACAATGCCAAACTTGCACAAAGTGCTTATGAAATCACAGGCAGCAAACCGTCTGCAGAACAAATCGAGGCCGGTTCCGATCTGCAAGTGCTGAATATCACAGTAGGCTCTCCTGCATATGCCCTGGACGCAGATACGCTCTATGACACCGTTATGGAGGGCTACAGCGCAAATACCTTTGAAGTCAGCGGCAAATGCGAAGTTGTACTGCCCGACGAAATCGACTTGCGTGCAATTCACCAGGAGCATTATGTTGCACCGGTGGATGCGATCTATGACAAAGCCACCGCCAGCGTAACCCAGAGCCAATACGGCTACGGTTTTGACCTGGAGAAGGCGCAGACCGCACTTTCGGAAGCTGACTATGGCACCGAAGTGACCGTCCTTTTTGAGCAGATCCCACCGGAGCGGACTACTGCGGATCTGAAAGCCATGCTTTTCCGGGATAAGCTCTCCTCCTACACAGCAAAGAGCAGCAGCAGCTGGGGCAGAGACACCAACCTGAAGCTAGCCTGCGCAGCTGTGAACGGCCTGGTCCTGAATCCCGGCGAATCCTTCTCCTACAACGACACCTTGGGTCCTCGCACCGCTGCAAGAGGGTACAAGGGTGCACCCGCCTATTCCGGTGGTGAGACAGTCACCTCTATCGGCGGCGGTATTTGCCAGGTTTCTTCCTGTCTGTACTACTGTGCTCTGCAAGCTGACCTGGAGATTCTTGACCGCAGATGCCACGGCTATGTCAGTTCTTATATGCCCTACGGCATGGATGCCACCGTTAGCTGGGGCGGTCCTGACTTCTGCTTCAAAAACAATAGCGATTACCCCATTCGGATCGAAGCTTCCTCCTCCGGTGGCAGTACCACCATCTCCATTATCGGCACAGATTACAAGGACTATTATGTGAAAATGGAGTATAAGGTCCTGGGCGTCCATCCCAGCTCCACTACCTACAAAACTGTCAGCGCTGACAGCGGTTACAAGGATGGACAGTGCATCACCTCCGCCTATACCGGATATGATGTAAAGACCTGGCGGTGCAAATACGACAAAGCCACCAACAAGCTGATCAGCAGAGATTTTGAGGCCAACTCCAACTACCACAAGCGGGATGCGGTCATTATCAAAATTGAGAAGCCGAATAAGCCGACAACTCCCACAACGCCGGATACGCCCACCACACCGACACCTACGCCAACACCAACACCAACACCAACACCCACGCCAACCCCTACACCTACACCTGAGGGCGGCGGCGACAGCACAGGCACCTAATACCCGTATACAACTGCGGGCCCGCCATTAGCGGGCCCGCTTCATTTATAAATATAGCATTGACTTTTGTTCACAGAAAGTTTAAAATATTTTTAGTGGATCCATCGTCCGCCCCAATTTCATTTGTTCCGGGAGGTAAACAAAGATGACATGTTCCAAGTGCGGCCACGAAAGTTCTGATGATATGATCTTCTGCCCCAACTGCGGCGAGAAGGTATCCGATGCTGCGCCTGAGGCACCTGCAGCAGCTCCGGTACAGACTCAGCCCGCTGCTCCCCAGGTAATTACCAAGGAAGTGATTCCCGAAAACTGCAAGCCCCTGTCTCCCTGGGCTTACCTAGGCTATCAAATCCTGTTCTCCATTCCTCTGGTCGGCTTCATTCTGCTGATCGTATTCTCTACCGGCGCTGCCAGAAACCGCAATCTGCGCAACTTCGCCCGTTCCTATTGGTGTGCACTGCTGATCGTGCTGATCATTGCAGTCGTCACTATTCTGGTGTTCATCATTCTGGCTGTATTCCTCAATGTCTCGATTCCTGTAAATGATGTTATGCTCAATGTCGCACGGGTATATTAACGAAAAGCTGCAAAGAGCGTGTTGCTACAAGGCAACACGCTCTTTTTTTATGCAGGTTTCACTTCCAGGTGGTAGCTGATCTGTCCGGCAGTGCTTTGCTCGATCTCAATACTGTAGACCAGATCGACCGTTCCGCCGTTCTCGTCCAGATCAAAGGCGATCTTCTTGGCACAGACTGTGATCATCAGGGCGCCGAACTCCATTTGGTAGAGAGAATCGTGACGAACGCCTTCCTGAAAAACCATTTGAGAATGGAGCTTTCCGGTACGGGTAAGGGTTATTGCTTTGCTGCCGATCTGGAACACTGTTGTCACGCCCTCCAGACCGGTAAGGGCTGACTCCTCATACGCAAGATTCCAACCCCCGTCAATCGCTTCCAATGTGCCCTCTGTGGTAAGCTCGATCACGTCCGGCTCCTGGTCCATATAGGACTGCCTGCCGCAAATCGACAGGATCACCGGTATTTTCATCCTCTTGCCTCCAACGCAAGCTTCAGTAGCTCGTCAAGGAGTTCCGGATAAGGAATGCCGCTGGCCGCAAAAAGCTTGGGGTACATGGAAATCGAGGTGAATCCCGGCAGAGTATTGATCTCATTAAACACCACTCGGTCATCACCAGTAACAAAGAAGTCTACGCGGCTGAGGCCCCGGCAGCCCATAGCCTTATATATCTCGACCGCATTCTCACGGACAAGCTCCGCTACGGCATCCGAGATTCTCGCCGGGATATAGGCCACCGAAGTGTCAGTGACATATTTGGCATCGTAATCATAGAACTCTGCGCCGGAATCGATCTCACCGCATACAGAGGCAACCGGATTGCCGTTACCCATAACGGCTACCTCTACCTCCCGTCCGTCAATGAACTCCTCCACGAGGATCTTTTCATCGTACTTACCTGCATTCAGAAGTGCAGCACGCGCCTGCTCTCGGTCAGATGCCTTGGAGACGCCCACAGAGGAGCCGGTTCCGGCCGGCTTGACAAACACGGGATAGGAAAAACGTCCCTCCAGGTCTGCAAGGATCTCATCAATACGGTTCTGCAGCTCCGAATTGCGGACCAGCATCCACTTAGCCTGTGTGATATTTGCATCGTCTGCTACAAGCTTGGTCAAGGTCTTGTCCATCGCAACAGCAGACGCTGCCACGCGGGATCCCACATAAGGAATACCGGCCATCTGCAGAAGGCCCTGCATTGCACCGTCCTCACCGTTTTCACCATGAAGCACCGGGAACACCACATCGACCATTTCCCGCACGACACAGTCACCCTCGAAGGTCAGGAGGCCCTGGCCACGAATGGGAGAGATGGTAGCGCGGCGGTTCTTGGGGTGCTCAAGCCAATTTCCGGAGGGAAGCTGGCTATAATCCGTTCCGCCATAGAGGATCCAGTCACCGGCCTGCGTAATACCAACAGGGAAAATGTTATACTTTTCCTTATCCAAATTAGTCAACACAGATTCCGCGGAGCGCAAAGACACGGCATGCTCAGGGCTGATACCGCCAAAGAGAATGCAAACATTTAACTTTTTCATACTCATCACCTGTCAAATCAAAACAAAGCTTCGCCGGCACGGAAAATATCGCCAGCACCAACTGTAAGGACAACATCGCCCTCCTGGGCGATCTGCCGGATATATGCTGTGACCTCCGGCAAGGTGGCACAGTATACGGATCCGTCCACCTGTTCGGCCAGATCCTTAGAGGAGATACCAACCGTATTGCGCTCGCGAGCTGCATATATCTCTGCAAGGATCACATGGTCTACATTTCTCAGTTCCCGGACAAAGTCCTGGAACAGCGCCTTGGTACGGGTGTAGGTATGGGGCTGAAATGCCACGATCACCCGCTTGTAGTCCATTGTGCGTATGGCACTAATGGTCGCAGCCAGTTCATCCGGGTGGTGGGCGTAATCATCGTAGATATCCGCGCCATTGTAGGTTCCCTTGAACTGCATACGGCGCTCCGCACCGCTGAAGGTGGCAAGGCCCTTGGTAACACACTCACCGGGGATCCCCATAAGCCATGCGGTACCGGCAGCAGCCAGGGCATTCATAGCACTGTGTCTGCCAAGAACGTTCAGATCGATATGGCAGTAGAACTGACCGTCGCAGAACACATCCAAATGCCGCCAGTCGGGGCAGACATTCGCCGCTGTAACCCGATTGGTGCTCTTAAGGCCAAAGCTGACATAGTCCAAGCCATCCAGAGCCTGCAGCACATGGGGATCGTCGCCGTTGGCCAAGACATGATCGGTTGCAAGCTGGGCAAACTTCCGGAAGGATTTCTGCACATCAGCAAGATCCTTAAAGTAATCCAGGTGATCCGCATCGACATTTAGGATCACCGCAAGGGTCGGGAAGAAATTAAGGAAGGAATCACAGTATTCGCAGCTTTCCAAAACAATGGTGTCGCCGCCGCCAACTCTGTGTCCCGCCCGCAGCAGCGGCAGGTAGCCGCCGATCATGACTGTAGGGTCCAGCTCCGCTTCCATGAAAATGTGGGTGACCATGGCGGTGGTTGTGGTTTTTCCGTGGGTTCCGGAAATACAGACAGCATTTTTGTACGCCTGCATAATAACGCCCCAAGCCTGGGCCCGTTCAAAAACAGGAATGCCCCTTCTGCGTGCAGCGGCAACCTCGGGATTATCGTTATGGACTGCAGCTGTGCGGATCACACAATCCACACCACTGACATTGGCTTCCTCATGACCGATGGCAACGCAGATCCCCTTTGAGATCAGTTCCTCAGTAGATACAGAGGAATTCATATCCGAGCCACTGACGATCATTCCCATATCCTTAAGCACCAGTCCCAACGGACGCATAGATACACCGCCAATACCGATCAGGTGCACACGCTTGCCCGGAACAAGAAATTGCTTTAATTCTTCGCTTCGGTTCATCATAGATAACTACTCCTCAGAAGTAAGAATGTTTACATAGGAAATCTATGATATTATATCGTATTCAAAGCATATTTACAACTAGTATTTTCGCCAAAGATTTTCCCCACCCCAAGAGGATTGCGCAACAAATGGACAGTTGATGTTTTGTATATTCCTGTCGTATGATATGCAGTTACTCTGCCCCGATTTTTTAGGAAGATGTATAGCAGGACTGTATTATTTAATTTTATTGTGCATTGTACACATAACATTTCCCCTCGGATTTTACAATGATTGTATAGACATACGATTGACGATGAATATTATACGATGTATAATACGTACATCCAAAATAACAAACCGAAAAGGAGTTTAGGAATTATGAAGAAGATCATTGCACTGACATTGGTGCTGCTGATGGCCATTGGCCTGCTGGCAGGCTGTGGCGAGGCCGATAATGCCGGCACACAGAACGGCGGCGCATCCGGCGAAAACGCAGGTAATGCACAGATGACCCTGGAAGATGGCAAGCTGATCATGTCTACCAACGCTGCCTTCCCTCCCTACGAGATGACCACCGATGACGGCGGCTTTGCCGGTATCGACGTGGAGATCGCGCAGGCCATTGCCGAAAAGCTGGGTCTGGAGCTGGAGATCCTGGACATGGACTTTGATGCCGCTCTGCTGGCTGTGAACGAAGGCAAGTCCGACATCGTTATGGCCGGCGTTACCGTCAACGAGGACCGCAAGCTGGTTATGGACTTCTCCGACAGCTATGCTACCGGCGTACAGGTCGTTATCGTTAAGGAAGGCTCCGATGTCACCATGGACAATCTTGGTGAGAAGATGATCGGTGCACAGCGCGGCACTACCGGTTACATCTACGCCTCCGACACCCCCGAGAACGGCGGCTACGGAGAGGATCATGTCACCGCTTACGACAACGGCGCAAGCGCTGTGCAGGCTCTGATGAACGGTCAGGTGGACTGCGTGATCATTGACAACGCCCCCGCTAAGGAGTACGTCAAGGCCAACCCCGGTCTGACCATTCTTGACGGCGAGTGGGTCACTGAGAACTACGCCATCGGTTGCGACAAGGGCAACACTGAGCTGGTCACTGCCATCAACAAGGCACTGGCTGAGCTGACCGAGGATGGCACCATTCAGACCATCGTTGACAAGTATATCACTGCTGAATAAGTGATCGTACAAGCAATCCGGGCGGCCTTGGCCGCCCTTTTGCTGTGATATAAAGTGAGGTTTACACGTGGCAGATTTATATGTTTTATGGAAAAGCCAAATGGTAGGCGGCGCGGACCTCTCCTTCTGGCAGGAGTTTTTCGTGAAGTTCTATCAGGCCTTTATCGAAAAAGACCGCTGGCTGCAATATTTAGAGGGCATGGGCACGACCCTGTTCGTTACGGCCATGGCTCTGTGCATCGGTATCATTCTGGGCATTATTGTCGCTGTGATCCGCACGGCGCACGATCAGCAGCGCCCGGGCAAGCGGAATGTCCTTTTGGGCATTATCAACTGGGTCTGTAAGCTCTATGTGACGGTGATCCGGGGTACGCCTATGATGGTGCAACTTCTGATCATGGGCTTTATTATCTTTAAGTCCAGCCGTGACTTTACAAGCGTAGGTGCGCTGACTTTAGGCATCAACTCCGGTGCGTATGTGGCAGAGATCATCCGTGGCGGCCTCATGTCGCTGGATCCCGGTCAGGCCGAAGCCGGCAGAAGCCTTGGTCTGAACTACGTGGACACCATGCGCTTTATTGTGATTCCCCAGGCCTTCAAGGCCATTCTCCCCTCTTTGGGCAATGAGTTCATCATTCTGCTGAAGGATACTTCCCTGATCACCGTCATCGGCGGCAAGGAGATGCTCTATGCAGCCCAAGGTATTTACGGACGTACCTACGAGCAGATGTTCCCCCTGTTCGGTATCGCGATCATGTATTTGGGACTTGTGATGATCTTCACATGGCTCCAGGGCATTTTGGAAAGGAGGCTCCGTCAAAGTGATCGACGTTAAAAATCTATCCAAATCCTTTGGCGACCACCTGGTGCTCAACGATATTACCGAGCATATTCTTCCCGGCGAAAAGGTCGTCGTCATCGGGCCGTCCGGCTCCGGCAAATCCACTTTCCTAAGGTGTCTGAATCTGATGGAGTATCCCTCCGCCGGTCAGATCACATTCGACGGCACTGTGATCACAGATCCGAAAACGAACATTGATCTTGTTCGCCGCCAGATGGGCATGGTGTTCCAGCATTTCAACCTATTTCCCAATATGACCATTCGAAAGAATATTACCCTTGCACCTGTGCGCACCAAACTCATGAGCAAGGAGCAGGCTAACGACGTGGCGACCCAGCTTTTGCGCCGGGTCGGACTGGAGGAAAAAGCCGACGCATATCCCGGTCAGCTTTCCGGCGGTCAGAAACAGCGGATCGCCATTGTTCGGGCATTGGCTATGAATCCGAAGCTGATGCTTTTCGACGAGCCTACGTCCGCTCTGGACCCGGAAATGGTTGGCGAAGTTTTGGCTGTTATGAAAGAACTGGCAAACGAAGGCATGACCATGGTGGTCGTGACCCACGAAATGGGCTTTGCCCGGGAGGTGGGCAACCGGATCCTGTTTATGGATGAGGGTCAGATCGTGGAGCAAGGTCCTCCCGCCGAGCTTTTCGGTAATCCAAAGCACCCGCGCCTGCAGGATTTCCTGTCAAAGGTCCTGTAAACCCAAGCCCCCTGTTTGTACGCAAACAGGGGGCTTGATCTGCCTTGAGATTATTTGTACTTTTTTCAAAAAAGGTATTGACTTATGAAATAAATCTGCTATAATACCTCTTGTTCCGCGGGTGTAGCTCATCCGGTAGAGCGCCACCTTGCCAAGGTGGAGGTAGCGAGTTCGAGCCTCGTCACCCGCTCCAAAAAAGAAGACTGCTTATGCAGTCTTCTTTTTTTATGCTTCTTCTGCAGGTAGGAAGTATACCGAATCCGGGTCCCAGTCATAGCCAAACAGCTCGCTTTCCCGGTACATTCGGAATCTGCCGTTCTGCTCCGAACGGAGCAAATCAATATAGTAGTAGGTGTCATCCTCGCGGATCACATTCCAGCTCCACGGCTCTCCGTTTCGCGTACCGTGGACCACCGCACAGTCCATATCTGCCTGCCGGCACATCTGGGCATAGACGCAGGAAAAGGCATTGCTGTCGCCAATCCCATCCTGCAGCAAGGAATAGGCCGGCGTGACTGAGGGCGTGAAGGTATAATCATACCGCTCCATCAGGAATGCATACAGAAGCGCGCATTTTTGCGATACCGATTTGCTGCCCTGAACATAAAGCTCCGCAGAGAAAAATACCGGGTAGATCATTTCCTGCATCTGCACCAAAGTCTCATGATCATTTTGATATGTAAAAGCCAGCTCAACCAATCGTGCCTCACCTGTTTCCGGGTAAATGGCAGAAAACACGGTGGGTGTCTCCATTACAAGATGAGGGTTATTATCCGCATGGCGTTTTACAATCTGGGAAAAGTCCATGTCCTCATAGCTGTCAACCAGGAACACAACCGATGATTCGCACTGTTCGAGGGCCTCACCGATCACAGCCTGTGCCTGTGACATATCTGAAACATATTGGATCTTCAACACATCCGTCCTGCTACGGTTGTAGGAAATATTGACCGCAATGGCCTCTCTGCCGGAATTCATGCCCACATCAAAAGAAATGTCGTCCACAGCATATACACCGACAGGATTCAAATCCCGTATATATCGGACAGCAACATCCATGTAAGACCGGGCAACATCCGTCTTCATGTCAACCAGGAAAATGATCCCCTTTTCCACACCTTCTGCCACAAGCTGCTCCAAGGCTTCCTCGATCTGTTCGTAGGACGAAGCCTCCAGCTCCGTGGCGATCAAATGGACATACTGCTCAGGATGTGGCTCAACGGATACATAGCTGCCGTCCATCCACAGGTCGCAGCCGCACAGGCTTACAGAAATCGCAAGCATCAGCAGAAATGCCGCTATGCGTTTCATACATACCCCTCCTGTCATAAGGAATCTTTTGAGTAGCGGGAGAAGCCGTCGCCCAAAACCTGGTGGGCCTCCTGCACTATGATAAAGGCATCCGGATCGATGTCCACCACCATTTGCTTCAATTCGGCCAACTGCTGCCGCTTGATGGCAGACAGGATCACCTTGGTATCGTGGCCGCTGTAATAGCCCTGGCCGTTGAGATAGGTGACGCCCCGTTCCAGCTTGCCGGTAATGGCCTGCGCGATCTCAGCACTTCGGGTACTGATGATCATTACAACCTTGGAATAATCGAAACGGTACACCACCGCGTCGACCACCAGGCCGGAAATATAGATCGCCACGCCGCAATACAGTGCTCGGGAAATGTCTTGAAAGATCAATCCGGTCAGCGCAACCACCATTAGGTCAAAGCCAATGGCGATACTGCCGATGGGAACATTCTGCCATTTCATTTTCAGCAGCCGGACAATGATGTCCGAGCCGCCGGTAGATGCGCCGGTCGCAAAAACAACACCCAAACCCAATCCGCACAAAACACCGCCGTAGAGTGCACCCACAAGGGGCTCTGTCTGCGGGGCTGGGATCCAAGCAAACACATCCAGAAACACAGCGCTGAATAGCATGCCGATCAAGGAACCGATCACAAACTTCTTACCGATCTTCAATCCGCTGATGGCAAATAAAGGCAGATTCATCAGGATCGTCAGACTGCCTATTGTACCGATTTTCGTTAAATGTGTAAACACCATTGCAAGGCCGGACAGTCCGCCGGCATTCAAACCATTAGGTTCCAAAAACAGATTGAAGCCCAGCGCAAAAATACCGCAGCCCAAGACGATCTTCACAATGGAAAAAATGCTTTTCCACGCTTTTCTCATGGAATCCTCCATTACATATCAAAACTGATCTGCTTTTCCAGAGAATCCTCCTCTTTCAGTAGAGAACCGGCAGTTGGGACAGACCGGCAGCGATAGCGGCTGGTATTGACGATCCCACTTTCCTCTACCGGCACAGCGCGGTCAAACGCCGCTTTTTTCTTCAGGCTCATGACGGTTACGCCGATGGTATTCCGGGTGGTCTTGGGCAAAAGCAGGGCCGTGGAGATGATCGCAGCGCGGCCATCGGTGGTGTACAGAGCGATCTGCGCATCCTCAGACAAAGCCATCGCCGTTCTAAGCGGACTCTTATCCGAGAAAGCACCGGTCAGCCTGCGGCGATTTGTCTTGGTCTCATATGCACTCAGAGGCACCTTGGCGGCCTTGCCGTTTTCAAAAAAGAACAGCATGAAGCCCTTGTAATCACCGGGAAGAACGACCTGCAAGACGGCTTCGCCAGGGTCCATGCCCAGCTTCTGGGGCAGATAATCACCCAAGAGCGAGGCCTTACCATCCTCAAAATCTGAAAGTCTGGATTTATAACACTGGAACCGGTCGGTAAAGACCAGGATCTCTGCTCTATTGGTAGTTTCTCTCGAAAACGCCAGACTATCCCCTTCTTTAAATTTCTGTTCGCCGGACATCCGCAGGCTTTGGGCGGTGATCTTCTTAAGATAGCCCTCCTTGGAAACAAACAGGGTGACGGGATAGTCCGGAATCTCCTCCACTTCCTCCTCCACATCCAACTGGGCGGATTCATAGACGATTTGTGTTTTTCGGGGCTGGCCGTGCTTTTCGGCAACCTCCTTCAGCTCGGAGATGATCACGTTCTTCAGCCGACGCTTGCTGCCCAGGGTATCCCGGAGGTCTGCAATGGCGCCCTCCAGTTCATCGATGGCCTTGGTCTGCCGCAGAATATACTCCTTATTGATGTTGCGCAGCTTGATCTCCGCAACGTAGTTTGCCTGGATCTCATCGATGCCAAAGCCGATCATCAGATTGGGAACGACCTCGCTCTCCAGCTCTGTCTCCCGGATGATCTTGATAGCCTTGTCGATATCCAGAAGGATCCGCTCCAGGCCCTTGAGCAGATGGAGCCGTTCTTCCTTCTTGGTGATCTGGAAGTGGATACGGCGCATGACACATTCTGTCCGCCATGCGGTCCATTCCTCCAGGATCTCTCCTACACCCATCACCCGGGGCATACCGGCGATCAGAATGTTAAAGTTACAGGCAAAGCTGTCCTGTAAGGGTGTCAGCCGGAATAGCTTCTGCATCAGCTTCTCCGGGTCCACACCGCGTTTGAGATCGATCGCTAGTTTCAAGCCGCTCAGGTCGGTTTCGTCGCGCATATCATTGATCTCTTTGATCTTTCCGGCTTTGATAAGGTCAGCGACCTTGTCGATGATCACTTCGCTGGTGGTGGAATACGGGATCTCGTAGATCTCGATCACATTATCCTTTTTCTCGTAACGCCATTTGGCTCTGAGCTTAAAGCTGCCCCGACCTGTGGAATAGATCTCACGGGTGGCCGCCTCGTCAAACAAAAGCTCCGCACCGGTGGAAAAATCCGGGCCGGGCAATGTCTGCAAAATATCGTGCTCCGGATCGTTCATCAGGGCAATGGCGGTATTGCAGACCTCCTGCAGGTTAAACGAGCAGATGTTGCTGGCCATACCGACAGCAATGCCTTGGTTTGCAGATACCAACACATTGGGATATGTGGTAGGCAGCAAGGTCGGCTCCTTGCGGGAGGCATCGTAGTTGTCCACCATATCTACGGTGTCGGAATCAATATCCCGGAACAGTTCTTCGCACAAGGGCTCCAGTTTCGCCTCGGTATAACGGGATGCGGCGTAGGCCATATCCCGGGAGTAGACCTTACCGAAGTTACCCTTTGATGCCACAAAGGGATGCAGCAGTGTTTCATTACCCCGCGCCAGGCGGACCATCGTCTCGTAGATCGCTGCGTCACCGTGGGGGTTTAGCTGCATGGTCTGGCCAACAATGTTGGCAGATTTTGTCAGCTTTCCCTTAAGCAGGCCCATCTTGTACATGGTGTACAGCAGCTTCCGGTGAGAAGGCTTGAAGCCGTCGATCTCCGGAATGGCCCGGGAAACGATGACCGACATGGCATAAGGCATATAATTAACTTCCAGGGTCTCTGAGATCGCCTGCTCCGTGGTGGAACCCACAAGCCCCACCACATGGCTGGTATCCAGCTTTTGGACATTCACCTGGGTTTCCTTTTTCTTCCGTGCCATAGTAGACCTCTCTTAAGAAATATCGGCCATTTCCAGATATCTGGCGCCGTTTTCCGCAATAAAATTCTTTCTTTCGTTCAGACTGTCTCCTAAGAGGATATCAAAGTACATCGCCGTCCGCTCCGCATCCTCTGGCATGACCTTGATCAGTCGCCGTGTTTCCGGATTCATAGTGGTCATGGCCATCATTTCTGGGTCATTCTCACCCAAGCCCTTGGACCGCTGGATGTTGCTGGGCTTATTGCCCTCCAGATCATCCCGGAGGATCCGGACCTTCTCTGCCTCATTATAGGCAAACCAGGTCTTATCCTTGTAGGTGATCTCAAACAGCGGAGATTCCGCAATATACACATAGCCGTCACGGATCAGTGTGGGACAAAGCCGGTAGAGCATGGTCAGGATCAATGTGCGGATCTGGAAACCGTCCACGTCCGCATCGGTACAAATAATGATCTTGCTCCAGCGGAGATTGTCGATATCAAAGGAGGACAGTTCCTTGGCCTTTTTTCCCTGGATCTCCACGCCGCAACCCAGGACCTTCATCAGATCCGTGATAATAGGCGAAGCGAAGATCTTGTTGTAGTCCGCCTTCAGACAGTTTAAGATCTTGCCGCGAACGGGCATAATGCCCTGGAACTCCGCGTTTCTGGACTGCTTGACGCTGCCCAATGCGGAATCACCCTCAACGATATACAGCTCCCGTACCGCTGTGTCCTTGCTGCGGCAATCCACAAATTTTTGGACGCGGTTGGCGATATCCACCTTGGCGACCAGGTTCTTCTTAACATTGCTGCGGGTCTTCTCCGCACTTTCTCTGGCCCGCTTGTTGATAAGGATCTGCTCGGCTGCCCGGTCTGCCTCCTGCTTGTTTTCCAGGAACCAAACCTGGAGTTTTTCCTTAAAGAAGGCAGTCATGGCCTCCTGGGTGAATTTGGAGTTAACAGACTTTTTGGTCTGATTCTCAAAGCAGCCAATAGTAGAGAAGCAGTTTGTCACCAGCACCAGGCTGTCCTGGACATCCTGGTATATGATCTTGCTCTCGTTTTTGGTGTACTTATTGGTGTCCTTCAAGTATTTATCGAAGGCTGCCACAAAACCGGAGCGGACTGCCCGATCCGGGCTGCCGCCGTATTCCAGCCAAGAGGAGTTATGATAGTATTCTGTGTGGCTCAGCTGCTTGCTGAAGCAGAAGGATGCGGTGATCCGCAGCTTCATTTCCGGGCGGTTCTCTGCATCCCGGCCCCGGCGTTCCGCCTCCCAAAACACAGGCATGGTAAAGGCGTTATCCCCCACCATCTCCTCGATGTATTGCTTGATACCGTCCCGGTAACAGAACTCTTCTGTTTCGAATTTGTTGCCGATCTGGTTGCGGAACCGGAAGGTCACACCCTTATTGACCACCGCCTGACGCTTTAAAACATCCCTATAATACTCGGCGGGAATATTGATATCCGTAAACACCTGCCGGTCCGGGCGCCAGTGGAACACAGAACCGGTCTTCTTGCGGTCGGCAGGTTCCTTCTTCAAGCCACCCTTGTTTCTGCCCTTCTCAAAGTGCAGGTCATAGCGGAAGCCGTCTCTGCGAATAGTGGCATCAAAAAACTCCGAAGCATACTGGGTGGCGCAGGAGCCAAGACCATTGAGGCCCAGGGAGTACTCGTAGTTTTCGCCGTTTT
Organism: Faecousia sp.; assembly: GCA_045588045.1. GTDB lineage: Bacteria > Bacillota > Clostridia > Oscillospirales > Oscillospiraceae > Faecousia. The sequence goes on along the minus strand of JAZNDJ010000055.1, from coordinate 10,842 downwards.
CACCGTACTTGCCACCGGCATACATCTCACAGAACACCAATTCCCAGTTATAGCGCTTTTCCTTTTCATTATAGTCCACGGGGCAGCCGCGACCGAAGTCCTCCACCTCCACGCTGAGGTCCTCGTAGCGAGTGACGATGATGGTATCGCCGTGACCCTCTCTGGCCTCATCGATGGCATTGGACAAAATCTCGAATACCGCGTGCTTACAGCCCTCCAGATCGTCCGAGCCAAAAATGACCGCAGGGCGTTTGCGAACGCGCTCCTCGCCCTTAAGCATGGAAATACTGGAGTTACCGTACTGTTCCTGTACTTTCTTTGCCATAATCTCAACCTGCCAAACTTACATAATTTAACCAGTATATTATACGCATTTTGTGGCTTAAAGTCAAGGCATACCACAATATATAGGAAACCGCCGTCTTATGACGGCGGTTAGATTATGGTTTGTGGAAAATAGGTTTTCTATCCGCAAAGGTGCAAATATAGCCAAATATGTCCACTATCTGCGCGCAGGCTTCGGCGCAATACTGTCCCACTCGGTCAGGTGTATGGGCATCCGAGCCAACGGTGACGATCGTGCCTCCCAGCTCCTTAAAGCGGCGCAAATAGTCAGGCGACGGCAAAAACGCACCGCAACGGTCAAATCCGCTGGTATTGACCTCAATGCCCTTCCCCTTGTCCGCGATGCTGCGCAGGATCTCATCAAACACCTCGGCATATTCGCTGTGTTTGACGGCCCGCCGATTTGGATTTGCCCGAGCCTTGCATATTCCGTTGATATGCCCCACAACATCATACCCATCATGACCTTGAACACAGTCTAGCAGAAATTCCAAATACCGATATTCACAGGTTTGCCATGTGCGCCCCTGCCAGTAATCATCCAGGAAAATATCCAAGCCATCCACAAAATGGACTGAGCCGATCACAAAATCAAAGTGTCTGCGCTGTAGGTCTAACTGCAGGACATTCTGATTATCCGGCAGCATACCGAATTCAAAGCCTTTATAGATCTTCAAACCTGGGATCTCAAGGCCGTCATAGGCCGCATTATATTCCTCGGTGGTAAAGGTCTGTATGGGTGCATTGGGCGCCGGGTCGTAGTCCAAATGATCGGTAAAGCAGATCTCCCGAAGACCAAGCGCCGCGGCTTTTTGTGCCATCTGCCTGGCATCTCCCTCGCTGTCGAAGGATACGGACGAATGCAGGTGAAAATCATACATCTTCTATTTCCTCCCAAAACAAGCGAAATGCCGTGGGTAATGCAGCGTCCCTCAAGATCTGATCTCTGGACAGCCAGGTATACGCGCCAACTTTCCCCGACACTTCCATATATACTCCACGCATATCCCACAGGACATGGGTAAATATGTGTTTTCTCTCCACTTGGCGTTTAATTTCAGTCGGATATATTCCTTTTTTCTCCACAAGAGCAATTGCTTCCGTAATCTCATGTTTTCCTTCGACGTTGGGAAACTGCCAAAGGGATGCCAGCAAACCGGTGTTGGGGCGTTTCTCCAACGCATAGTAATCACCGCAGGAAAGAATAAAGACTGTTTTTTCCTCCACCCGGCGCAGTGGCTTGGGCCGCTTAACCGGCAGAGATGCCGCAGTGCCGCGTACCGCCCCAAGGCAGAATTTGCGGCACGGGCATGCATTACAATCCGGTGCTCGATTTGGGCCACAAACTGTTGCACCAAGCTCCATCAGCGCCTGAGTAAAGGTGCCCGCATCCTCCGGGTATACGGCAGCAAGGGATGCTGTGACATGTTTTTTGAAGACAGGCAGATCGATCGGCGTAGCATCGTCCGTGAGTCGGGAGACAACTCGCAGTACATTCCCGTCAACAGCAGGCGTCTTTTCGTCAAAAGCGATGGAACAGATCGCTCCGGCAGTGTAGTCACCAATTCCGGGAAGTGCGCGCACACGGGGGTATTCCCTGGGAAATTGCCCCCCGTGTTCCCGGCAGATCACGCCGGCTGCTTTTTTCAGATTGCGGACACGGCTGTAGTATCCAAGGCCCTCCCACAGCTTATGGAGCACGTCATCATCTGCGCCGGCAAGGGCCTCGATCGTAGGGATGCAATCCAGAAAGCGGGTATAATAGCCCTTGACAGCTTCCACGCGGGTCTGCTGCAGCATGATCTCTGACAGCCAAATATGGTACGGATCCCGGTCAGCACGCCACGGGAGATCACGCCTGTGGGCAGCATACCAAGATGGTAGCACCTCCGCAAGGCGGCAGAAAATATCCTCGCTGTTCATCTTCGCACCTCCCCACCTTGTTTGCATTATTTTACAACAGGCTACAACTGTCTGTCAAGGAACGGCAATAAAAACCAATTCATGAAAAGTGCAATTATTTTCACACTTTTTTGAAAAAGGGGCTTGCATTTTAGCTTTCATTGTGCTATTATATGCAAGCGCGTTAAGCGACGCGTGTATGCGCCGGTAGCTCAGTTGGATAGAGTGACTGACTACGAATCAGTAGGTCGGGGGTTCGAGTCCCTTCCGGCGTACCATTAAACAGGATATCCCATCCGGGATATCCTTTTTAATTTTTATGCAAGGAAGGGACTCGAACAATCAAATGCGGCGCGGACGAGCGCCGCCGCCGACGGCTCGACGGAGGCGAACCTCTATCTGCTCCCATTGGGAGCAGATGCAAACGAATCCCTTCCGGCGTACCCGCAACGCAGTTGCGCCGATCGGTATATGTAGAATTAAGAGTGCCGCCGACGAGGACTAGCCCGAGCCGAACCTTAATTTCTGCCCTACAGGGCAAAAATGTAAACGAGTCCCTTCCGGCGCAAAAATTTCATACGGTTAAATTGTTCCGCTGAAATCTGGACCAAACAGGGATTTCTTCGCCTAGAGTGGGATTCTAACAATTTCCCAATCGTTTTCTCATAATTCCCTCTTGTTTTTTGAAGAACGCAAGGTTATAATAGGCGCAGAATAGCTAATAGGAGGTCATTATCATGGCTGTAAAAATTGAAAAGAATACCATTATCGGTGACGTTCTGGATATTGCACCCCAGGCTGCGCCCCTGTTCTTCGCTATCGGCATGCATTGCTTGGGCTGTCCGTCTGCCCGCGGTGAAACTGTTGAAGAAGCCTGTGCCGTTCACGGCATCGAGTGTGAGCCTTTCCTGGCTCAGCTCAACCAGTTCCTGGAAGCTTACGAGGCTGACCAGGCGGAGAAGGCCAAGGCCGCTCAGTAACATAAACCGGCTCTGCCATCCCGTTCGCCGGGATGGCAGCTTTTTTGAGGTGAACTATGAATCTTCCCCAACTCTCTAACCGGCTGACTGCCTGTCACGGCTTTATCCGCCCCGGCAGTACTGTGGCGGATATCGGCTGCGACCACGGCTATCTGGGAATCCATCTTCTCAAAGACGGCACAGCCAGTTTTGTGATCGCGGCAGATATCAACCGGATGCCCTTGGATAGCGCACGGCAAAACGCAGAAAAGTACGGTGTGACCGATAAAATGGCGTTTTATTTATCCGATGGCGTGCAAAACATTCCAAAAGACTTCGATACGCTGGTATGCGCCGGTATGGGAGCCGATACCATGATCTCCATTTTACAGGAAGGGCCATGGCTGAAAAGTGACAGATATCGGCTGGTCCTCCAGTGCCAATCCCGGCGACCGGAGCTGCGGAGATATCTGTATGAGAGTGGCTACCGAATCCTGCGGGAGACCTTAGCCGAGGACGGCAAATTCATTTACCCTGTGATGGAGGCGGTTTACGAGCCGTCTGCGCCCCTGTCACCGGCCGAATACCATGTATCCCCCGCCCTCCTGGCATCCCGCAGTCCCCTGCTGCCCAGGTTTTATGAGCGGGTCGTTGCGGGAATGCAAACGACCGTCGCAGGCCTTGCCCGGTCCGGAAGCGAAAAACACGGCTATTATCTGACTGTGTTACAGGAACTACTATCAATGGAGGAAACGATCTATGGCAACCGTTGCTGACATTCTTACATTTATGGAAACCCTTGCACCGTTGCAAATGAAGGAGGATTGGGATCGGATCGGTCTGAACTGCGGGCGGTCTGATCGGCAGGTCACAAAGATTCTGGTGGCACTTGATCCCTTCTGGGATACCTGTCAAGAGGCCAGGGATTTTGGTGCGGAGCTTTTGGTGACACACCATGCACTGATCTGGGAACCTGGCTTTATTACCGATCAAACCGAGCAGGGGCGCAACACCCTGTTTTTGATCGAGAATGGCATCGCCCATATCAATGCCCACACAAATCTCGACTGCGCTCCCGGCGGCGTGAACGACATATTGGCCGAAAAACTGGGGCTTGAGAGTATTAAGGTCATCGCACCCAAGGGCATGACCGAAACCGGTGATCCGTGGGGACTTCTGCGTCAGGGCATCGTTATGCCCCAGCCCCTGGAGCAATTCCTCGCCACCGTAAAGGCGGCATTGGGCTGTGATGGGCTTCGCTATGTCAACTGTGGCAAGCCGGTCTGCCGGGTAGCTGTCGGAGGCGGTGCCTGTGCCGGAGAGATGGCACAGGCCGCAGATGCCGGCTGTGACACTTTCGTAACGGCAGACGTTCGTTACAACCAGTTTTGGGATGCAAAGGCTATGGGGCTGAATTTGATCGATGCCGGACATTTCCACACCGAGAATCCCGTCTGCCCATATCTGGCAGAAAAACTACAGGAGGCCTTCCCGGATATAGAGGTAAAGCTGTCCGAGCGTCATTGGGACTGTGCAAAATTCTTCCTGTAACATGTTGATTTTGCCATCACTTCATGCTAAAATATATTGAACTTTTTAGATTTTACAGAAGGGATCGATCATTATGTCCGGACATTCCAAATGGCATAACATTCAAAAAACCAAGGGCGCACAAGATGCCAAACGTGCAGCCGCCTTTACAAAGATCGCAAAGGAGCTGATCGTGGCTGTAAAGGAGGGCGGCGGTATTACTGACCCTGCCAACAACTCTCGGCTGGCCACCGTCATCACCAAAGCCAAGGCTGCTAACATGCCCAATGACAACATCAAGCGTTGTCTGGAAAAGGCCGCCGGTGCCGGCGGCGGTGACAGCTATGAATCCATCACCTACGAAGGCTACGGTCCCGGCGGCGTTGCTGTCATTGTTGAGACCATGACCGACAACCGCAACCGCACCGCCGGTTCTATGCGTCACCACTTCGATAAATTCGGCGGCAATCTGGGTGCCTCCGGCTGCGTGAGCTGGAGCTTTGATAAGAAGGGTGTGCTTGTCATTGACAACGAGGATGGCGATTATGATGAGGATACGGTCATGATGGATGCCATGGACTGCGGTGCCGATGATTTTGAGGCAGAAGAAGACTGCTTCACCATCTACACAGCCCCCGATGATTTCAACGCCGTAGCCGATGCTATGGCCGCCAAGAACTACAGCTTTGCCTCTGCCCAGATCGAGATGGTCCCCCAAAACTACCAGAAGCTGGACAACGACGATCAGATCAAGCTTATGGAAAAGCTTATCGACATCATGGAAGACGATGACGATGTGCAGAACATCTGGCACAACTGGGATCAGGAATAATCAGCATAAAGAACCCCGGAGCATTTTAGAAATGCTCCGGGGTATTGTTTTATTCTTCTGCCATGATCTCTTTGAGGATCGCCCGGTTCTTTTCCATATTGGGACGAAGGACCGACATACCCCGGATCATTGTCATGTAATAAGCGCCGTCTGCCGGCATCTGTTGCGTATTGATCGTCAACTCCGGAAGCAGCGGGAACAGTTCAACAGCAAGGCCCAAAATTTGTGCATCGGACATATCCGTTGTCAACAGCGGCAGGATCTCCGTCAAGAGTTCATAGGCTTGGGACAAGGTCATGCCCTTTGCCTTTTCGATCAAGGTCGACAGAACCACACGCTGTCTGTTTGTCCGGCCAAAATCACCGTTGCCAACCTTCCGGATACGGGAATACGCCAACGCCTGGGAGCCATTGAGACAGTTCACGCCCTCTGTCAACGACCACTGGCCGGCATTCTTCTCCAGATCCCAGTTTCCACGTTTATTCAGGTAGTCTGCTTCCGCAGCGGTCAGCTCAATATCCACGCCACCCAAAATGTCGATCGCCTTTTGGAATCCGCTGAAATCGATCTCCACATTTCCGTCGACTGTAACACCGAAGTTCACGTTCAAACACTTATCCAGCAGTTCCATTCCGCCTAAGGCATAACTGGCATTGATCCGGTTATCCTTGTAGCCGGGGATCTGCAGATACATGTCGCGCATGAAGGAGGTCATGGTTATAGTCTTCTTTGTCTTATTGATCGTGCACAGAATCATGGCGTCCGAGCGACTGCGACCCTGGCCTTCCCGCTTATCCTGGCCAATCAGGAGAATATTCACGATGTTCTTCCCCTGGCCAATGCTCTCGGCGGCACTCCACATGATGTCATCCGGATCCTCCACAGGACCGGTATAATCCGGATCCACCGATTCTTCCTTGAGCACTTCTTCCATGTACTCTTCCTGTGACATATATTCACGGTCTTCGTCCGGATCATTCATCAGGCCAAAAACACCTTCCAACACTGCTGTCACGCCAATCAGCAGGGCCAACACAACTGCCAGCACAACACATAAGGCGACCAAAGCCTTGTTTGTGCGACGCTTTTTTCTCTGTCTGTTATTCATTCCAGTACGTCCTTCCCGGGTGTGGAAACCATTCCTTTTCTTTACCGGTCTATTATACTAGCTGTGATAGAAAAATACAAGGGCAGATTTGTGTTTTATGCGGTTTTTCTGTCGTCAAGACACATAAGCATACGGGCAATAAAATCTCCGTTGGACGGACATGGCAGTTCACCGTCACGACCGGGCGTGAAGAACAGTCGCCACACAGATTCCTCCCTGTTTTTCCATGCATCCAGGATCACGAGCCGGATCGCACGCTCCACACGTTTGGGTGTGCCGCCACAGATCTGCGCGACCTGAGGGTATATGACTTTTGTGATCTGCTGCTCTCTGTCCGCAGCAGTGGCCAGCATTGCTTCGCACAGGCAGCTATATCCTCTGAGATTTGTACGCAGACCCATTGTCAGCAGAAGGCTGTTAACCTCCTCCTCCAAATTCCAAAGTTTCTTTTCCTTTGCTGCAACGATCTCCTGGATCCTAGCTACCACCGCCGCCACGGTGCAGGGCTTCGGAAGAACATAGTGCACGCCCAACTGCACCAGTGTCTGCATCACATAATCGCTATAAAAGCAGGCTGTTGTTGCAAGCACAGCCACACTGCGTCCCGACGACGAAAGGGCGCGCAATATGCTGATCCCGTCCTTCTGAGGCAATTCCAGATCCAGAATCAGAATATCCGGTTCAAAGGTACGGCAAAGCTCCAGGACCTGCATACCGTTATCGCATACACAGGTCTCAAACCGCTTAGCCAGCTGTGCATTCAATGCCTTGCAAAACACATCCGACCTGTCTGCAATCAAAACCTTCGTCATCTAACCGCCTCCGCAATAATTTTCTCCTACAGAATACCACAATTTTCATGTATTTTCAACAATGCTGTACGGATATGTTTTCGACATTTTTCGACATGCAAAATGCCCGGGGCACACCCTGATACCATTAAGCAAACCCTGCCATCCTTCGCAATCGGAGATTGCTCAGAATGACAGGGCTTTCACGGCTTAATGACATTAGGGGAGCACCCAGGCAAGTGTGATTATGTCAGTCGGCATCAACAGGCTTTGAGTCCAGTGTAACATCCAGCTCATGACGAGTACCGCTACGATAAACAGTCACTGTCAATTTTTCGCCGCCTTCGTAGTTTCCAAGGGCGCGGGTTAGGTCGGATAGGGATTCAACCGTATGGTCCTCAAGGGCGGTGATGATATCCTTTGCCTGAATACCGGCCCGTTCCGCACAGCTGTCAGCCGTTACTTCCACCACCAATGCTCCCATTGGTAAGCCGTACTGCTGGGCATCCTCAGCAACTACATCCTGGGCCACAATGCCCAAATAGCCGCTTCTGATCTGTCCGTGTTGGCGCAGATCGTCGATCATATTGCGAACATCGTCAATAGGGATCGCAAAGCCGATGCCCTCAATGGTGGCGCCGTTGGAGCTCATGCCGCCGTACTTTGCCGTGGTGATGCCGATGACCTCACCGTACATGTTAAACAGTGGGCCGCCGGAATTGCCAGGATTGATGGCAGCATCTGTCTGCAACATATTGATATAGGTGCCGTCTGTATTGACCGTTCTGTCTTTGGCGCTGACGTATCCAACAGTCAGAGAGGATGTCAGCTCACCAAGGGGGTTGCCGATGGCAGCCACCCGGTCGCCTTCAACAAGGCTCTCACTGCTGCCGATAGTAACACAGGGCAGATTTTTGGCATCGATCTTCAGCACCGCGATATCATTGGACTGGTCGTAGCCCACAATGGCCGCATCATACTCAGTGCCGTCTGCAAGGATCACGCTGAGCTTAGACGCGCCGGACACAACATGATAATTGGACACGATATAGCCGTCCGCGGAGATAATAAAGCCGCTGCCGGAGGAGGCCGTTCTGGAGACCTGCCCGAAAATATTGGTAGTCAGGCCCTGATTGGAGATGGCCACGACTGTGTTGACATTCTGAGAATAGACTTCGGCAGGTGTAAGCAGACCGTCCGCATCGATCTCCGCAGAGGGGCGTGATACCGTGCCGCCAAACTGACTCTGCATTTGCTCAATGGTTTGTTCCAACTCTGCCTGTGCATGATCCAGCTTTTCGTTCCAATAGAAGTTCATGCACAGGGCTGTGATGGCACAGCAGGATAGGACCAGTGTGACAACCACCGCCGCTGCAAGCAGATATTTCCAGGCATTGGACTTTTTCTTTCTCGGTATGACAGGTGGCATGTAGTCAGGGTTCGGCTGCTGTGCTGTATAAGGCGAATCTGCAAAAGGCGATTCCGGGCACGGTGTCTGAGCTTCCTGCACAGACGGATCCGAGCAACCGTACTGCTGATCAAAATTTTCCATACTATTCCTCCTTTGGGAGCTTTTTACCATGATTCTATCAGCAAGTTGTGACAAAACTATGTCCGTAAAAAAAACATATTAAGATTATAATACCATACGGTGTTTTTCGTCAAGAAAAAGGTTGCGGCGTTATTCGCCGCAACCCAGGTTTCTTACTTCTTACGGAAGGACATACAATCGGTGCACTGATCGACGGTGGGGTTGGATTCGTGGGTGCCCACCAGGATCCGCTCCAAAGAGCAGTAGTTTGCCTCATCGCAGTGATGGGCGCACTGAGTCACGGTGCATTCGATGCACTTATTGGCGTTGCTGTTCATGGCGCATTCCTCCTTCTTCAGTAATGGTGGTAGTATATCCGGGATGCCGAAAACAATCCGTGATTTTCCGCGGAATCAATTGACAATTGCAAGGAAAACCAGTATAATGTTTTCGGAAAATTTGCGATCTCTGTCAGCTATCACGGCAGAGGACCGCCATTTTAAGAAAAGAAAGGAAATTTGCCATGATTTACAGTACTGAAGTACAGCACATGTGCTCTGTGGCCAAGGGTGCTTACCACGGCCCCGCTCCCATCCCCGAAGAGGGCAAGTGGGTCCAGGTCAAGGAGATCAAGGATGTCAGCGGTTTCACCCACGGCATCGGCTGGTGTGCTCCCCAGCAGGGCTGCTGCAAGCTGACCCTGAACGTTAAGGAGGGCATCATTGAAGAAGCACTGGTGGAGACCCTGGGCTGCTCCGGCATGACCCACTCCGCCGCTATGGCTTCCGAGATCCTGATCGGTAAGACTCTGCTGGAGGCTCTGAACACCGACCTGGTGTGCGACGCCATCAACACCGCTATGCGTGAGCTGTTCCTGCAGATCGTGTACGGCCGCAGCCAGTCTGCATTCTCCGAGGACGGTCTGGCCGTCGGTGCATCCCTGGAGGACCTGGGTAAGGGTCTGCGCAGCCAGGTGGGCACCATGTTCGCAACTAAGGTCAAGGGTCCCCGCTACCTGGAGATGGCTGAGGGCTATGTTACCCGTATCGCTCTGGACAAGGACGACCTGATCACCGGTTACGAATTCATCAACCTGGGCAAGATGATGGACTTCATCAAGAAGGGCGACGATGCTAACGAGGCATTGAAGAAGGCTAAGGGCTGCTACGGCCGCTTTGCTGACGCTGCCAAGTACATCGATCCCCGCCACGAATAATTGCAGGAGGATTACACAATGGCTTTGTTTGAAGGTTACGAAAGAAAAATCGACAAGATCAACGGTGTCCTCGCTCAGTATGGCCTGAACTCCGTTGAGGAGTGCCGTGAGCTCTGCCAGGCTAAGGGCTTTGATCCCTACGAGATCGTCAAGGGCATCCAGCCCATCGCTTTCGAGGACGTTGCCTGGGCTTACTGCGTTGGCGCTGCCATCGCTATGAAGAAGGGCGTCAAGAATGCCGCTGAGGCTGCCGAGGCCATCGGCATCGGCCTGCAGGCCTTCTGCATCCCCGGCTCCGTCGCTGAGGACCGCAAGGTCGGTATCGGCCACGGCAACCTGGGCGCTATGCTGCTGCGTGACGAGACCAAGTGCTTTGCATTCCTGGCCGGCCACGAGTCCTTCGCCGCCGCTGAAGGTGCGATCGGTATTGCCCGGAGCGCTAACAAGGCCCGTAAGGAGCCCCTGCGGGTCATCCTGAACGGTCTGGGCAAGGATGCTGCACAGATCATCTCCCGGATCAACGGCTTTACCTATGTAAGGACCCAGTTTGACTACTACACCGGCGAACTGAAGATCGTCGAGCGTATCCCCTACTCCACCGGCGAGCGCGCTGCCGTTAACTGCTACG
>JAZNDJ010000054.1:0-11027 GCA_045588045.1 Faecousia sp. | reverse complement strand
ATTTTATTCGTACAGGGGGAACTTCTTGCAGATGGCGGCGACGGTGGCCTTGACTTCGTCGGCGGTACCTTCGAAATCCCGGGCAGTCATGCCGATGCAATGGGCGATCTGCTTCATCTCCTCTGCGCCCAGACCGCGGGTGGTGACGGCAGGGGTGCCGATCCGCACACCACTGGTGATGGAGGGCTTCTGGGGATCGCCGGGGATGGCGTTCTTGTTCAGAGTGATGTGGTTGGCGTCGCAGCGCTGCTGCAGCTCGATACCGGTGATGTTCATGGGTCGCAAGTCAGCCAGCATCAGGTGATTGTCCGTGCCGCCGGTGACCAGATCAAAGCCTTCCTCCAGCAGCGCATGGGACAGGACCTGGGCATTGTTGACCACGTTCTTGGCGTAGGTCTTGAAGTTGTCGCTCATGGCCTCCTTCAGACATACGGCCTTGGCGGCGATGATGTGCTCCAAAGGACCGCCCTGGGTGCCGGGGAACACGGCGGAGTTGATCTTCTTGGCAAACTCCTCCCTGCACAGGATCAGACCGCCTCTGGGGCCACGGAGAGTCTTGTGGGTGGTGGTGGTGACGATGTCGGCATAGGGCACCGGGTTCATGTGCTGACCGCCGGCGACCAGACCGGCAATGTGGGCCATGTCCACCATAAACACAGCACCCACCTCGTGAGCGATGTCAGCAAAGATCTTGAAGTCGATGGCTCTGGGGTAGGCAGAGGCACCGGCGATGATCAGCTTGGGCTGATGCTTCTTTGCCAGATCCCGAATCTGGTCGTAGTCGATCCAGCCGGTCTCGTGGTCTACGTCGTAGGAGATGGCGTTGTAGTACTTGCCGGACAGGTTGGCAGGGCTGCCGTGGGTCAGATGACCGCCGTTGGCCAGGCTCATACCCATCATGGTATCGCCGGGCTGCAGAATGGCCAGCTCTACGGCCATGTTAGCCTGGGCACCGGAGTGGGGCTGCACGTTGGCGGCCTCTGCGCCAAACAGCTCCTTGGCCCGCTGGATGCACAGGGTCTCCAGCTCGTCCACACACTCACAGCCGCCGTAGTAACGCTTACCGGGCAGTCCTTCGGCGTATTTATTGGTCAGCACAGAGCCCATAGCGGCGATGACGGCAGGGGAGGCGTTATTCTCCGAAGCGATCAGCTCCAGACCGTCCTTCTGCCGGACAAACTCCCGCTCCATCATAGCGGCGACTTCCGGATCGAATCCGGCCACAAAGCCGATTGCATCAATAGGTTTTCCCAACATGTTCTGTATCTCCTTTTTATGTGTTACAAAATAAAAATCAGCAACCCCAAAGGACTGCTGAATACGGAAATAGCACGATCAAAGAAACCGTTCTCTGTCCGTTCGCCTGAGAGATTCGGCATACGCCTTGCACCTTCGGCACACAACTGAATGTGTTCTCCAGAGAGTCCTCAGCTTACCGGTTCTGTTGCCATACCCGGAAGCATCATAGGGGGTATATTTATTTCTATGGTATATAATACACCATTTTTCTGCAATGTCAACTGCTGCGTAAAAAATCGACACCGATTTTTTGCAATCTCATGAAATTAACCCTGTCATCCTTCACGAGCCTTGCTCGTGAAGGATTCCCGAATTGTCAAAAGAAGGGGATTCTTCGCGATCAAAGCCTGTTCAGAATGACAGGGCATTCTTAACATAATAATGTTGTGTTTTTACGGGCCAGATCAGAATGATTCTTCCGCCGGCGCTTGGGAGTCGTTTACAATGGTCATCAGCTCGTCGCCGGTGATGGTCTCCTTGTTGAGCAGGTACAGGGCGATCTCGTCCAGCAGAGCCCGATTGTCGGTGAGCATCTGCTTGGCCTGGGTATAGCACTGGTCCAGCAGCTTTTGGATCTCCCGGTCCACCTGGGCGGCGGTCTCTTGGGAACAGTCCAGATAGGCGTTGCCTTCCAGGTACTGGTGCTGCACTGTGGCCGGTGCCATCAGTCCCAGCTCCTGGCTCATGCCGTATTGGGTGATCATGTTCCGGGCCAGGGAGGTGGCGCGCTGGATGTCATTGGCTGCGCCGGTGGTCTTGACGTTGAACACCACTTCCTCGGCGGCTCTGCCGCCCACCAGGGTCCGCAGCTCCGTCATCAGCTCCTGGACTGTGTGGAGGTATTTCTCCTCCTCGGGCATCTGCATGGTATAGCCCAGTGCGCCGGAGGTGTGGGGAACAATGGTGATCTTGGAAACAGGCTGGGAGTGCTTTTCCAAAGCGGCGATCAGGGCATGACCCACCTCGTGGTAAGCCACCAGCCGCTTTTCGGTGTCGGTGAGGATGGTGTTTTTCTTTTCTGTGCCGGCAATGACCACCTCAAAGGAGACCAGCAGGTCCTCCTGATTGACGGTCTTGCGGCCCTGGCGAACGGCCCGCAGGGCGGCCTCGTTGACTAAGTTTGCCAGGTCTGCACCCACTGCACCCGCGGTGGCCTGGGCCAGCTTTTTCAGATCTACATCCTCGGCCAGCTTGATCTTTTTAGTGTGGACCTTCAATGTGTCCAGACGGCCCTGGAGATTAGGCTTGTCCACCACGATCCGCCGGTCAAAGCGGCCGGGCCGCAGCAGCGCCTTGTCCAGGATCTCCGGCCGGTTGGTGGCGGCAAGACACACGATACCCTTGGAGGAATCAAAGCCGTCGATCTCGCCTAAAAGCTGGTTGAGGGTCTGCTCCTGCTCGGTGTTGCCGCCGTAGCGGGCATCTCTGGAGCGGCCAACGGCATCGATCTCATCAATAAAGATAATACAGGGCGCTACCTTGGCGGCCTGCTGGAACAGGTCACGGACACGGCTGGCACCTACGCCTACAAACATCTCCACAAAATCAGAGCCGGAGATGGAGAAGAAGGGCACGTTGGCCTCGCCGGCCACAGCCTTGGCAAGAAGGGTCTTGCCGGTGCCGGGGGAGCCTACCAGCAGCGCGCCCTTAGGCAGTTTGGCACCGATGTCGGCGTATTTCTGGGGGTTGTGGAGGAAGTCGATGATCTCCTGCAGAGATTCCTTGGCTTCATCCTGACCGGCCACATCCTTGAAGGTGATGCCTGTCTGCTTTTCCATATACATCTTGGCCTTGCTGGCACCGATGCCGCCCATAATGCCGTCGCCGCTGAGCTTTTTGCTGAGCATGCTCATAGCGCCAAAGATCAGACCGAACATGACCACATAGAACAAAATGGTGATCAGCATGGAATTGTCTTCTACGATCTGCTGGCTGACGGTCACACCTTTTTCGTCCAGGGCATTGGCCAGAGCAAGAACGTCGCCGTTGGGAAGGCCGGTATAGCAGGCCTTCTGCAGGCTCTTGTCCTTGGCCTGCTCGTCCTTGGTCATATAGATGATCCGGTCGTAGCGCAGCTCTACCTCGTGGAGGTTATCCTTTTCCATCTCCGCCAGGAAATCCGAGTACGAGGTCTCGGTATATTGGCCAGCAGTGATCAGATTATAGGCAGAGCTGATGATCAGGATGATGCCTACCGTCATCAGTAGGGTCAGCCATATATTAAATTTCGGCTTTTTGTTTTCGCCGGGGTTTTTGTCGTTGCGATTTTGCTCCATCATAATCGCCTCCTTTGCGGATTCCTGCCCATCATAGCATATTTTTGCCCGCTATGCAATGAATGAACTATAACTTTGCGGTAAATTTTCTGTTAAATTCCGACTCTGTGGGTCGGGGCAAAAAATAGCAGTTGTAGAAGGAAGAAAAATCTGCTATAATAAATAAAAGCATGTCCAATTTGAGGAGACAAAAACCATGAAAGACAATTATCACCGCCGGGAAAAACCGGAACCCCGGGAGGAAATCGAAGGCCAGCTGGAAGGCCGCAATGCCCTGACCGAAGCCCTTCGCAGCGGCAGGACCATCGACAAGGTCTTTATCGCCTCCGGTGAAACGGATAATGCCCTGCAGCGCTTGGCTGCCCAGGCTAAGGAGGCCGGCGCTGTGGTGGTGCCGGTGGACCGCCGAAAGCTGGATGCCATGAGCACCACCCGTGCCCACCAGGGTGTCATCGCTTTGGCTGCCGCCAGAGACTACTACTCCATTGACAACATTCTGCAGGAGGCAGCCGACAGGGGAGAAGCGCCGCTGATCGTGATCTGTGACGAGCTGTCCGATCCCCATAATTTGGGCGCGATTCTCCGGTCTGCCGAATGTGCCGGTGCTCACGGTGTCATCATTCCCAAACGCCGCAGCGTAGGACTCACCGCAACGGTGGCCAAAGCTTCTGCTGGCGCGGTAGAGTACATGAAGGTGGCCCGGGTCACCAACATCAATGCGGCTATTGAGGAGCTGAAGGAGAAGGGCGTTTGGGTTTTCGGCACGGCGGCAGAGGGGTCTATCCCCATGTACCGGGCGGACCTGACGATCCCGGCAGCCATCGTGATCGGCTCTGAGGGCGACGGTATGAATCGCCTTGTCCGTAAGAATTGCGATGTGATTGTCCACATCCCCATGAAAGGTCAGATCACATCCTTGAACGCATCCTGTGCCGCTACGATTTTGCTTTACGAAGCCCTTCGGCAGCGGCTTGGCAAGTAAGGAGGGATCACCCCTATGGATGAAAACGAATTGGAAGAATTTACCCTGGAAGACATTATGAAGGAATTCTCCGATGCCCCGGATGCGGAGGAACTTCAGGCACTTGCTCAAGAGGGAATCATCCTGGAACCGGAGCCTGCCCCGGAGGAGGAGACTGCACCTGTCGCGGAGGATACTGCTGAGGAAGCAACGGAGGCGGTTCCGGAGCCTGTGCAAGTCCAGACCGAGACTGTACAGCCTGTGGAGGAAGCACCTGCACCGGTGGAGCATCAGCCTGTGACCGGGGATACCATCCGTATGGACACGGTCCAGTTTTCCAAGGGCGAGGTCCGGGTCGCAGAGCCTGTGCCCGAGCCGGTGCAGGAGGAAGCACCAGAGGCCTTTGCCGACGGCTGGGAGCCGGAGTACGATGACCCCATTGCTGAGTATGTGCCTCCCAGACCGATCCTGATCCACCCCCGTTCCCAACTGCGGGAGCTGAAGCGCAAGCTGGTGGCCGGCCCTGAGAAGATCTACTACGCCATGATGGAGAAGGGCCTTGGTAAACTCCAGACTGCCATCTTCTTCAGCGCACTGGTGGTGCTGATCTCCGTTGCCGCCACTGCAATGCATGCCTTTGGCCTTGTCCAGGATGACCGGATCCGGATGATGGTATTCGGCCAGTTCCTTGCTATGCTGATGTGCGCCCTTTTGGGCAGCTTCCAGCTTTTGGAGGGTGTACTGGACCTGTTTAAGAGAAAATTCTCACTGAATACACTACTGGTGTTTACTTTCCTTTTGTGTTGTGTGGACGGTGTGTTGTGCTTGCAGCAGCTCCGAGTGCCCTGCTGTGCTGCCTTTGGCCTGCAGGTGACCATGTCCCTTTGGAGCACCTACCAAAAGCGTAACACCGTCATGGGCCAAATGGACACCATGCGTAAAGCTACCCATCTCCAGGGCTTGGGTATCCAGCCCGATTATCACGAAGGCACGGATGCGTTCCTCCGGGGCGAAGCCCAGGTGGAGGATTTCATGGACAGCTATCAGCAGCCGGCCAAGCTGGAGAAGGTGCTGTCGGTCTATGCCATTGCTGCGTTGGCTTTGAGCGTGGTGGTAGGCATCGTTACCGGCGTGCTCCACGGTGTGAGTCTGGGCATCCAGGTGGCGGCTGTGGCTACATTGGCTGCAATGCCTGCGACCATGTTTGTAACCCTCTCCCGGCCTATGGCCGTTTTGGAGCGGCGGCTCCACAGCCTGGGTGCCGTTCTGTGCGGCTGGGAGAGTGTAGATGCCTTGAACGCAAGAGCTGTATTTCCCGTAGACCATGAGGATCTGTGTCCCATAGGTACCGTGAAACTCAATGGCGTAAAATACTACGGTGACCGGGATGCCGATGAGATCATTGCCTATGCCACGGCACTGATCAACCTGGGCGGCGGTGCCCTCAAGCCTCTGTTCAACCATTTGCTGGATACCCACAGCGGCATCCATTACGAGGTGGCCGGCTTCCGTACTTACGAGGATGGCGGCCTGGGCGGAGAGGTCAATGCCGAACCGGTGCTGGTGGGCACATTGCCCTTCCTGCGGAGCATGGGCGTGGACGTGCCTGAGGGCATCCGTGTCAGCCATGCCATCGGCTTGAGTGTTGACGGCGAACTGGCGGGCTTGTTTGCCATTGCCTATGATAAGGTCCGCTCTGCCAATGCCGGTATAGCTACCCTGTGCGGCTACAGCCGCCTGCGCCCCCTTCTCATCTCCCAGGACTTTATGCTTACCGAGGACTTTATTCGTAGCAAGTTTGGCGTGAATCCCAAGCGGGTGGTGATGCCGGAGCCCGGTCAGCGGGCGGCACTGCGTCAGAAGACTTTGGAGGAAGGCAGCCGTGTGTATGCCATTTCTACCTCCGAGGGGCTTGCGCCCATGGCTTTCTGCGTCACCGGCGCAAGAGCGCTCAAGAGTGCCTGTACCACCGGCGTATTGATCCACATGATCGGCGGTGCGCTGGGTATCGCCATGATGCTGGTGCTGGGTCTGCTGGGGGCAGGTCAGCTTATGACCCCGGTGAACATGTTCCTGTATGAGCTTGTGTGGCTGGTGCCTGGCCTGCTCATCACCGAATGGACCCGCAGACTGTAATTTTCAATACGGAGCTGCTTTGGGCAGCTCCGTATTTTTCTGTGCGAAAAACAAGTGTTTGTGTAGCAAAGACACAGAAAAATGAAATTTTTCCGGAATTATTCACAGGAATTTGCGAAATTGACAAAATAGGCATTGAAATTAGTGCCGCTTTCGTGTATAATGTCCTTATTGCGGTGCTTTGCGCCGCCTACGACCAGTGGAGGGCAGCAGCCTTCCCGAAAGGAGATTCAATACATATGTACACAGCTAATTCCATTCGCAACATCTGCCTCCTGGGCCATAGTGGCAGCGGCAAGACTGCCCTGGCGGAGAGCTTGCTTTATATGACCGGTGCGATTGACCGTATTGGCAAAAACGCCGACGGCAACACTGTCTGCGACTACGATCCGGAAGAGATCCGCCGCAACATCTCCATCTCCACCGCCGTCGTTCCTCTGGAGTATAACGGTGCCAAGATCAACCTGCTGGACACCCCCGGTGGCTTTGATTTCTCCGGTGCTGTGGTTGAGGCTTTGCGTGCAGCGGATGCTGCTGTTTTGGTCATCTCTGCCAAGGACGGCATTACCGTCGGCTTCGAGAAGGCATGGAAGTATTGCGAAGACCGTAATATGCCCCGCTTTATTTACATTTCCAAGGTCGACGAGGAAAACTCCGACTACAATTCCACCTTCAATGCCCTGCGTGAGAAGTACGGCAACAAGATCGCACCTGTGGTCGTTCCTATTTGGGATGCCAACCGCAAGGTCACCGGCATCATCGACGTGCTCAACAAGCGCGCCTACGAGATGCAGAACCTGAAGCGGGTGGAGATCGAAGTGCCCGAAGGCAAGGAAGAAGTCATTACCGAGTTCAACGACGCACTGAAGGAATCCGTTGCTGAGACCAGCGAGGAGTTCATGGATAAGTTCTTCGGCGGTGAGGACTTCACCTATGCGGAGATGATCAAGGGTATGCACAAGGGCGTTCTGGATCACACTCTGTATCCGGTCCTGTGCGGCTCCGGCGTCAACTGCCTGGGCAGCCTGATGCTCATGGATCACTTCATTGACCTGCTGCCCAACCCTGTTGAGGGCAACTACCACAGAGCTACCCTGGCTGACGGCACTACCGAGGAATTTGTTGTTTCTCCCGGCGGCGTTCCCTCTGCCTTTGTCTGGAAGACCGTTTCCGATCAGTACGGCAAGTATTCCTATGTGAAGGTCCTGTCCGGTACCATCACCTCTGAAACAACCTTGGTCAATGCCCGCACCGGCGAGACCGAGAAGATGGGCCGCCTGTATTCCATGTGCGGCAAGAAGGCAACGGAAGTTAAGCAACTGAGCTGCGGTGACATCGGCGCTATCGGCAAGATGGATAAGGTCAAGACCGGAGACACCCTGTGCGATTCCCGTAAGGTGGTTTCCCTGAAGGGCCTGCCCTATGCCCCCGCCTGCTATTCCGTGGCGATTTCTCCCAAGACTAAGGGCCAGGAAGAAAAGGTCGCTGCCGGCTTGAACCGTCTGAACGAGGAAGATCCCTCCTTCACTCTGGTCAACAATGCCGAGACCAAGCAGATGGTCCTGTCCGGCACCGGCGATCAGCAGCTGGATGTGCTGGTCTCCAAGCTGAAGAGCCGCTTCGGTGTGGACGCTGTCCTGTCCCCCGCAAAGGTGGCTTACCGCGAAAAGATCAAGAAGACCGTCCAGGCCCACGGCCGTCATAAGAAGCAGACCGGCGGTTCCGGCCAGTTCGGTGATGTTTGGGTCCGCTTCGAGCCCCAGGATGAGCAGGATGAGCTGATCTTTGACGAGGAAGTTTTCGGCGGCTCCGTGCCTAAGAACTTCTACCCCGCTGTTGAAAAGGGTATCCAGGAAGCGATCCTGAAGGGCCCCCTGGCTGGCTATCCCATGGTCGGTCTGAAGGCTGTCCTGTACGATGGCTCCTACCATCCCGTTGACTCCAACGAAATGGCCTTTAAGCTGGCTGCGATCCTGGCCTTCAAGGAAGCTATGCCCAATGCGGCACCCACTCTGCTGGAGCCCATCGGCGCACTGGCTGTCACCGTCCCCGAATCCTATGTAGGCGATGTGATGGGTGATCTGAGCAAGCGCCGTGGCCGTCCCATGGGCATGAACCCCGATGCTGACGGTAACACCGTGGTGGAGGCAGAAGTCCCCATGGCTGAAATGAGCTCCTACGCCATCGATCTGCGCGCTATGACCCAGGCCCGTGGCTCCTTCACGCTGGAGTTTGTCCGCTATGAGGAAGTGCCCAAGGCCAACCAGCAGAAGATCATTGACGAAGCCCGCAAGGACGAGGACTGATCTGTAAATAGTGAACCGGCACAGGCTTAGCCTGTGCCGGTTTTGTTGTGGAGGGGCGTGGCAATAAACTTTTCAGCCAGCCGCACACTTTCTAGCAGCAGTCGGTCCCGTTGGTCCAGTACCGATTCGTAGGGCGCATGGGAATAGTCATATAGACCGATGCCGGTCTTAACACCGTATTCGCCCCGATTCACAGGATCAAAGACCGTTCTGGGCTCCGTAAGATCCGGGGCAGGGATGTACTTCTTGTTTTTTAAGCTGTTGGCCAGCATGTCCAGACCGGTGAAATCCATTCGTTGTACCAATCCCAGCAGCAGGCCTCGGGGCATTAAACTGGTTTTCACTGCAAGGTCCAGGTCTTCGGCGGTGCAGTACCCATTTTCCAACAGGTAAATGACCTCCCGGGTCATGGCACTTTGCATTCGGTTGACGATGAAGCCAGGGATGTATTTTTCCATCCGCACCGGTGTTTTGCCACAGTGCCTGTGGAATGTGACAGCTTCGTCCATCACCGATTCCAAAGTGTCCGGCCCCCGAACGATCTCCACAAGAGGCAGAATATGGGCGGGAGCATAGAAGTGTGCGATGATGGTATAGGGTCGCCGCGTCTCGGGAACAAGGGGGAAAATATCCAAATAAGAGGTGTTGCTGGCGATAACGGTTTCCGGCTGCAGCAATGTGTCCAGTTGCCGGTAAAGGGTCTGCTTTGCCTCGGGCTGTTCCACGATGGTCTCAGCCACATAGTCGGCATCGGCCACGGCGTCAGCCAGCACATCGGTGTAGCGGATGCGATCCAGGGCAGCCTGGCCTTCCTCCGGGGATATCAGAGCCTCCCGGACAAATAGGTCGATATTGGCCTTTACCACCTCCTGTGCCCGCAGCAGGGTTTTTTGGGAGCGGGTGTAGAGGGCTGTCTGGCAACCTGCCAATATGTAGTTCACGGCGATACCGGGCCCCATGGTACCGGCTCCCAGTACGGCGATCGTTTTGTACTTCATAACAAAACCTCTCTTTTTTGAGCTGCCCTTATCATAATACAAAAATTCCTTCCGGGCAACAAAAAAAAGGAGCAAAGACAAAAAAGAAATGACCCTTGGTTGGCGCGTCTGACGCATACTTCCAACCAAGGGTCATTTCTGTTCTGTCTTGATATCTAACATCTTTGGTTAACCTCTCTTTCTGCAGTTTGGACGATCACCACACCTAACGTTTGAAACAACTTCCTCAGCACTAACTCTTACATACATCATTTCTCATCAGCGAGAAGCATCTTCTGTGTGGGAGATTTCTTCTTAGGCAGGACCGTCTTTCTGTGTGACACAAATCTCTTCGCAATCAGCTGCAGCACTGTAACGTCCGCTCCTCAAATCCAATTACCGTCTTACATATGACTGAACTCGTGAATAAAAGTTTTTTGATACGTTACGATTGCTTGTTCTTGTTTACGATGGTTACGACTTACATTATTACATGCTTACTAACCGCGGAACGTTTTTATTGCGATTTGATTTGCTTGTCACCGATTTACGTGTACATTGGTATCACCTCTTGTGTCTATAAAATAGCACAAAATAGAGGGGAAATCAATATGTAATATTGTATAAAATGCACGAACGCAAATGGTGCAAAACGCAGAAAACCTATGGCGCACAAGAAAAAGTGTTGACAACCATAGGCGCGGTTTGTTATATTGAATACGTTAGGGCGGTCGCAGGACCGCCATTTTTCGTGCTTTTTTGCCTTGGTCGCAATGTTTGGGTTTTCCATAATACAGCAATGACTATATTCTGGAAGAAATCCTTTGCGATTATGAAGCCGGGATGAATATCTTTGCTGGTAGCGAAAAGGCGACGGAGATCTTGGAGACCGCTGTTTCCTTAATGCAGTCCGATGAGTACCAGGAAGATGCTGCTCGTGCCCCTCCTGTGGAGGGTAAAGCAAGCAGAGAATCCGCGCGGGTAAAGGCTTTCTTCCGACACTTTGATGGGGTAATTAAAACGGATGAATATATTTGGATCAGCAATGTAGAGTACGCAACTATTAAGAGAA
>JAZNDJ010000053.1:0-4390 GCA_045588045.1 Faecousia sp. | reverse complement strand
CTTGATGGCACACTCGTTGGCCTCAGCACCGGAGTTGGAGAAGAATACCTTGGCCATGCCGGTTTTTTGGCACAGAAGCTGGGCAAGCTTGGCGCAGGGCTGGGTGTAAAACAGATTGGATACATGCTGGAGCTTCTGGGCCTGTTCGGTGACCGCCGCCACCCATGCATCATCGGCAATGCCGAAGGCGGTGACACCGATACCGGAGGTTAGGTCGGTGTAGGTCTTGCCGTCGGCAGCCTGAAGCAGACAGCCCTTGCCGGACACCAGTTCCACGGGAAACCGTCCGTAGGTAGGGGCGACATATTCTTTGTCCAAAGAAACAACGCTTTCCATACGATCAACCTTTCATAACCATAGTACCGGCACCTTCGTCGGTCAGCAGCTCCATCAGAATGGAGTGGGGGATCCGTCCGTCCATAATGACCACATGCTTCACGCCGTGCTCAATGGCCTCGATGCAGCAGTCCACCTTGGGGATCATGCCGCCGGAGACGATGCCGTCGTCGTAGAGCTTTTTGGCCTCCTCCACGGTCACGTGGGGGATCAGGGTGGCCGGATCGTCCTTATCCCGGAGGATACCGGCAATGTCAGTCATCATGATCAGCCGCTCAGCCTCCAATGCGCCGGCAATATAGGCCGCGGCGGTGTCGCCGTTGATGTTATACACATTGCCCTGGCGGTCACTGGCGATGGTGGAGATGATGGGGATGTAGTTCTTTTCCAAAAGGTCTGTGATGGGCTGGGTGCGGACCTTGGTAATCTGACCCACATAGCCCAGGGATTCGTCCTTCATGACGGCCTCCAGAATGCCGCCGTCCAAACCGGACAGGCCTACAGCATGGCCGCCCTTCATCTGGATCAGATTTACAAGATCCTTGTTGACCTTGCCGGCCAGGACCATCTTCACGATGTCCACAGTCTCCGCGTCCGTGACACGCAGGCCGTTGACAAAGACGGATTCCTTGCCCATTTTCTTCATGGTCTGACTGATCTCCGGGCCACCGCCGTGGATCAGCACCACCTTCACGCCGATGAGCCACAGCAGTGCCACGTCCTCCATGACCTGCTGCTTGAGCTGCTCATTGACCATGGCATTGCCGCCGTATTTGATCACGACGATCTTGCCACTGTATTTTTTGATGTAGGGAAGGGCAGCAGTCAGCACCTCTGCCCGCTGGGCGTTGGTAAAATCCAGTTCCATAATGATCTCCTTATGTGCGATAATCGCCGTTGATCTTCACATAGTCATAGGTCAGGTCGCAGCCCCAGGCTGTGGCGCTGTAAGGACCGTCACCCAAGGTCAGAAGAATTTCGATCTCCTTTTCCAGCAGGACGGCCTTGGCCAGCTCCTCGCTGAAGGGGACACCGGAACCGTTCCGGCACACCTCTACAGTGCCTGCCTTGGAGCGGAAGGAAACTCCGATCTTGTTCACGTCCACATCCGCGCCGCTGTAGCCCACGGCGCACAGCACCCGGCCCCAGTTGGCATCGGCGCCGAACATGGCGGCCTTCAGCAGGCTGGAGCAGATGACGCTCTTGGCGCTGATCCGGGCAGCATCCAGGGTGTCGGCACCGGTGGCGGTGCATTCCAGCAGCTTGGTAGCGCCTTCGCCGTCACCGACGATGGTACGGCAAAGCTGAACGGTGACGGTGTTCAGCGCCTTCATAAAGGTGTCAAAATCCTCGCCGTCGCTGACGATCTCCGGGTTGCCGGCCATGCCGTTGGCAAGGACGGTGACCATATCGTTGGTGGAGGTATCGCCGTCAATGGAGAGCATGTTGAAGGAGGCGGTCACATCGGTGGACAGGGCTTTTTGCAGCATTTGGGCGGAGATGGCGGTATCGGTGGTGATGAACACCAGCATGGTGGCCATGTTGGGGTGGATCATGCCGCTGCCCTTGGCGATGCCGCCTAAGTGGCAGGTCTTGCCGCCCAGGGTAAACTCCACGGCGATCTCCTTTTTGACTGTGTCCGTGGTCATAATAGCCTCTGCCGCAGCCGCACCGCCCTGGTAGGACAGGCCGGCGGTCAGGGCCTCCATGCCCCCGGCGATGGGGTCCAGGCTCAGAGGCTGGCCGATCACACCGGTGGAGGCCACCACCACATCGCAGGCCTTCACACCGGTGGCCTGCTCCACCAGAGCGCACATGCTCTCAGCGATCTCGATGCCGTTGGCGTTGCAGGTGTTGGCGTTGCCGCTGTTGCAGATCACAGCCTGGGCAATGCCGTTTTCAAGATGCTTCTTTGTCACCTTCAGAGGCGCACCCTTGACTAAGTTCTGGGTGTACACCGCTGCGGCGGTGGCAGGCACGTCGCTGACGATCATGCCCAGGTCCCGCTTGGTGCGGTTGTGGCGGGTGCCACAGTGGATGCCGTTTGCCTTAAAACCTTTTGCGGCGCAGACGCCGCCCGAAATCAGTTTCATTTTTCTATCCCCTATGTAAAATTTTTATACAGTCAAGCCTGTGGCCTGGTCAAGGCCCAGGAGCAGATTCATATTTTGGATGGCTGCACCGGAAGCGCCCTTGCCCAAATTGTCGAACCGGGCAGTCAGCAGGATCCGATCCCCATTGCCGAAAACGGATACGCCCATGTCGTCCCGCCCGGCATAGGCGGAGGCGGACAGCAGACCGTCTGGGTCGGCAGCTTCGTCAAAGTGGATCAGCCCCCCCTGATAGTAGCTGCGGTACAGGTCCGCAATGTCTGCGGCTGTTCCGGAAAGCTGACCGGTGAACAGGGGTACGGTCACCTCCATGCCGCTGTAAAAATCTCCCACGATGGGGCAAAATACAGGGGCGCAGTCCAGTCCGCATAGGGCGACCATCTCCTTCAGATGCTTGTGACTCTGAGTCAGGGCATACTGCCGGGGGGCACTCAGCAGGGGATCCCGACCGGGATCCTCGTACTGGGCGATCATTTTCTTGCCGCCGCCGGAATAGCCGGTGAGGGAGAAGCAGGTCAGGGGGACATCCCGTTTCAAAAGGCCATGCTCCACCAAGGGGGCGACCAGCGCCACAAAACCGCTGGCATGACAGCCGGGGTTGGCGATGCGGCTGCTTTCCACGATCCGCTGGGCCTGGTCCGTCAGCTCCGGCATACCGTAGACCCAGGCAGGGTCGGTGCGGTGGGCGGTGGAGGTGTCGATGATCTTTACCCGGCTGTCGGCGGCCAGGGCGGCGGATTCCCGTGCGGCATCGTCGGGCAGACACAGGAAGGCAATATCCGCGGTGGCCAGGGCATCGGCCCGGGCAGCGGAGTCTTTCCGAAGGTCGTCCGGCAGGATCAAAAGCTCCAGATCCTTGCGCTGCTCCAGCCGCTCCACGATCCGCAGACCGGTGGTGCCGGCGCTGCCGTCGATAAATACTTTGTTCATTTCAGCACCTCCCGTACATAGGCGATTTGCTCCCGGACAGAGGCGGTGGAGGTGCCGCCCTGGCTGATCCGCTTTTCTACACAGGTCACCAGGTCAATATCCTGATACAGGTCTTGTTCAAACAGATCGCTGTACTGCCGGTAGGTCTCCAGGGGCAGCTCCTCCAGCACAGTACCCTGCTGAATGCACAGGGCCACAAGCTGGCCGGAGATCTTGTAGGCACTGCGGAAGGGCAGACCCTTTTTCACAAGATAGTCCGCCAGATCTGTGGCGTTGATGAAGCCGGTCTGGGCAGCCCGTTTCATATTGTCGGTCCGGGCGGTCATGGTGGCCACCATGGGGGCAAAGACCTGCAGGCACATTTTTACGGTGTCCACAGCGTCAAATACGCTTTCCTTATGCTCCTGCATGTCCTTGTTGTAAGCAAGGGGCAGGCCCTTGAGGGTGGTCAGCAGACCCATCAGGTCTCCAAGGACCCGGCCTGTCTTGCCGCGGACAAGCTCTGCCATGTCGGGATTTTTCTTCTGGGGCATGATGGACGAGCCGGTGGTGTAGGCATCGCTCAGCTCCACAAACCGGAACTCCCAGCTGGACCACAGGATGATCTCCTCGGAGAACCGGGAAAGATGGACCATGAGGATGGACAGGTCACTCATAAGCTCCGCACAGAAATCCCGGTCGGAAACGCCGTCCAGGCTGTTCAGACAAATGCCGTCAAAGCCCAGCCTTTCCGCTTCAAAGTAGCGGTCCGTGTCGTAGGTGGTGCCGGCCAGGGCGCAGCAGCCGATGGGGGACTGGTTCATCCGCCCGGCGCAGTCGGCCAGCCGATCCAGATCTCGCAGCAGCATCATGGCGTAGGCCATCAGGTGGTGGCCGAAAGTGATGGGCTGGGCTCTCTGCAGGTGGGTGTAGCCGGGCATGATGGCGGCGGCATAGGTTTCCGCCTTGTCCGTCACGGCGGCGATGAGCTTCTTCACCAGCGTGGTGATCTCATCCACCTCGCCGCGCAGATA
>JAZNDJ010000052.1:0-23909 GCA_045588045.1 Faecousia sp. | reverse complement strand
CACCTTGCAGATCTTCTTCTGCTCCACCAGCCGGTGGACTTCTTCAAAGGTCAGCCAGGCCGCATCGTCGGTCTCACCGGGCAGCAGACGGATGTCCTCAATGGGTATGTCCCTGTGGATGCAGTAGTAGTCGTAGTGGTTATACCGGTCACGGCCGGAAGCCAGCAGCTCAAATTCCTCCGGTGCGGCCGCGATACCCGTTTCCTCACGCAGCTCCCGGACGATGGCCTCCAGGCTGGTCTCCCCTGCCTTGGCGGCACCGCCGGAATTTTCCCAGGTCCCGGGATAGGATTTTTCCGGAGCCCGCCGGGTCAGCAGCAGCTTCCCCTTTCCGTCGTAGACCCAGACACACACCACCAGGCCGTACTCCCCTTTTTTCCAGGGCGTGCCCCGAACATGGGTGCGACCGGTCAAATTTCGGTCCTTGTCGTAAATATCATTCCGTTCCACAGCTGACATCCTTACTGCTCAAAGGTAAAGCTCTCCCATGGGATGTTGACAGGCGTTCCTTGGGTAATGATCTCGTCAATGTGCATCAGCAGGGGGAATTTCGCCAGGTCCACCTGTCCCTGCTGTGCCTTGATACGGATGGCCTTGGCCACACGCTCGGCAACCACCAGGGACTCCAGGGTGACGCCGTTGAGCTCCTCCTTGGCCTGGTCGATGGTCAGGCCACGTCCCAGCAGGATGCCCACCAACCGTGTGCGTCCGCCGTAGACCGTCACATACAGGTCGCCGTAGCCGATGACCCGGTTGTGGAAGCTGGGGGCATTCTGAATGTCCAGCAGCATATCCATCTCCCGGACAGCCTGACCAAACACAGCCGCCTGAGAATTATAGTGCAGCTCGCTGTCCAGGCCAAATTCCTTCTGATTCAGGCCGATGGTCAAGGCAATGCCCAGGGCATAGCCGTTTTTCAGCGCCACCGCACTTTCCACACCGATCACATCGGTGGACAGGCTGATGTGGTAATAATCGGTGGCCATGGCCTCCTTAAACTGCCGCAGGATGTTCATGTCCTTGCCACAGAAGGCAACCTCTGTCTGATCGTGGGCAACCAGCTCATAGCTGGTGCAAGGACCGCCGATGGCATTGAGGGACAGCTTGCTGCCGATCTCGTCCAGCTTTTTCTGCCAGTAGTCCGGATAGCAGATCAAGGTGCCATCCTCCAAGCACATAAGACCCTTGGTCACAGAGATCATTGGAACCTTCTCATCCAGTCGGGGCAGGATATTCTCCGCAAACCACTCCACGCCAAAGCTGGACACGCCGCAGATGATCAGCTCCGCACCCCTGAGGGCTTCGTCCAATTCCTCGATCTGATAGAAGGAAATCCCCTCCGGGAAATCCCGGACAAACTTGGGATGGCGACCGGTCTTGCGGCTGGTATCGATGATCTCCCGGTCCAGATGTGTGCCAACAATACGGACGTCGTTTCCGTTTTCTCTTGCAGGAAATGCCAGGGCCGAGCCCATCATGCCCGCGCCGATAATGGTGATGATCTTCATAGTCATCCTCCTACACCTTAATATGTCAATTATACAAAGGGTTGGTTTTTCTGTCAATCACCCGCGCCATGTTTTGCCGCCTTGACACTGGCCGGCATTCCTTTTATAATAGCACGGAAAGGAGTGACAATATGGCTGTACGACTGAACGAAGACAAAGAAGTTGTTGCCGCGATCCGGGAAGGATTGAAGCGGACCGGTGGTTACTGCCCCTGCCGTCTGCAACGGACTGAGGAAAACAAATGCATGTGCAAGGAGTTCCGGGAGCAGATCGCAGACCCCGATTTTAAAGGTTACTGTCACTGCCTGCTGTATTACAAAGACTAAGGGATTTCTTTTGGAAAAAGCGAAAAAAAGTGGTTGACAAATCCGTAGCACCGTGTTAAGATACTCTAGCGTTGAGCGAAAGCTGACGGATATATGCGCGAGTGGTGGAATTGGTAGACTCGCTAGATTCAGGTTCTAGTGTTCACTGCGGACGTGCGGGTTCAAGTCCCGCCCCGCGCACCAAAAAAATAACGGATACCCAAACGGGTATCCGTTATTTTTTGTCCGCTGGCGCGGACTTGAATGATCTAAATGCAATATGCCGGTGGCATATTGCTGCCACCAGTTCAAAAACTGGTGGCTACAATTATTTTTGCCTTTGGCAAAAATGCAAACAAGTCCCGCCCGCGCAGATACAAATACCCCTGTGTTTCCAATGAAAACGGAAGCACAGGGGTATTTTTTGTCCTTTTGGGGAACACTCTCCCCTTTTGTAACTGTTTACGCCTGTTTTGGTCGGCCAGGGCGGCGGCTGGGCGACAAGCCAAGAAACGACAGCCGCTTTAGCCAGTCGATCGATGGCAACCCGTCAACTGCTCACATTATCGACAGCCGGTGCGATACTTCGACGGAGTCACACCGGTGATCTGCAGGAAATTGCGGTAGAATGTGGAGTCGTCCCCATAGCCCACCGCCGCTGCGATCTGGGAAATAGTTTGTTCCGGGTGGGCGCGCAACAGCATCTGTGCCTCGGTGATGCGCTTATGGGCGATGTACTGCCGAAATGGCATTCCCGCAAATTGGGGAAATACCGAAAAAAACACCGACCGGGACAGCCCGTACCGCTTTGCCAGATCTGCCGGGGAAAGCGGCTCTTTGAAGTGGGCATCCACATAGCGGACGCATTGGAGCAACGTGCCGCTGTAATCTGCCAAAGCATAATATGCCTGGGCATTTTGGGGCTGCCGGTAATAGTTCTGGGAAAGCAGATAGAGGATCGATGCCACTAAACTGGGAGAAGCCGATAAGCCTTGCGGGCAGTCCGATTCCTGCTGCCGGATCAGGCATTTCATCAGTTCCTCCATGCTTTGACGATCGTTTTTTTCCAGAGGCACCCGCAAACGGACAGTCTCGGATTCCGTGGTCTGCGTGTCGGTCTGCAAACCTGTCAGAAATTGGTACGCATTGGACTGGGGAAAGCCCGGTGCAAACAGCCCCTGGGAAAAGGACAGGGAATAAATTTCCGCGTACACATTATTAAAATGCAGACTGTGGACAAAGCCCGGCGGCACGATAAAAGCATCGCCGGCCTGCAGCGCTACTGCGTCCCTCCCCTGCCGGTGGAGGATCTCTCCGCTGACCACATAGCAAACCTGATAATAATCGTGATAATGGGCCAAATGGTCCATTTCTGACTTGCGGATCCG
Source organism: Faecousia sp. (assembly GCA_045588045.1). Taxonomy (GTDB): domain Bacteria; phylum Bacillota; class Clostridia; order Oscillospirales; family Oscillospiraceae; genus Faecousia. The sequence continues at coordinate 20,708 of JAZNDJ010000052.1, read as the reverse complement.
GTAGATATGATAATGACGGTGAGCCGCACCAAATTTCTCTAATGTCACCAATTCCGGCATATGATCACCTCCTCCCCTATTATTGCACTACATCGGACGAATTGCAAGAAAAAAGGAACCAGATGCAAGCATTTTTTCTCTCTGTTTTTGTACAATGACAGCAGAAAAGGAGGGATTCTCTTGATACAAAAAGAAATCTATGAAAACGCGATCTTCCAAGCCATTTGCAAAGGCTCCACCACCATCGCACCCGATGTAAAGGCAGCCTTTGAAAAGGCTATCCAAAAGGAAAGCCGTCCGGCTGCCAGGGAAGGTCTGGAAAAAACCTTGGCCAGCATCAAACTCTCTGCCCAGCTGCGCAACCCTGCCTGCCCCGACACCGGCTGGCCGATCTTCTACTTTAAGATCGGTAACGAATGTCAGCTGGAAGGCGGTATGATGGCTTTGGAAGAAGCCACCCGCAACGCCGTACGCCGTGCTACCAAGGAAGGTTTCCTGCGGGCCACCATGAAGCACCCGCTGACCGGTGCAGACCCCGGCGACAACATTGGCAGCAATGTGCCGAACTTTACTTACCAGTTCGTGCCCGGCGACAGCTTTGAGGTCACCTATGTGGCAAAGGGCGGCGGCAGCGAATGCTTCGGCGGTACCCGCCACCGTGTTGTTGCCTTTGCCGACGGCATCAAGGGTATTGAGAAATTCGTCATTGATTCCTTTGTGGAGGCTACCCGCTCCGGCGGCATCTGCCCGCCCAACGTGCTGGGAATCGGCATCGGCGGCACTGCCAATATTGCGGCAAACCTGGCCAAGGAGGCTGCCTGTCTGCGAACCATTGGATCTCATCATCCGGATGCTCAGTTCCGGCAGATCGAAGAAGATCTTTACACCGCTCTTAACTCTCTTGGAGTGGGCATTATGGGTATCGGCGGCGACACCTCCGTGCTGGGTGTGAATGTGGAGTACGCCCACACGCACATTGCCGGTATTTGCGTTGCCATCAGCAGCAACTGCATGGTGGCGCGACGGGGCAGCTTCCGGGTACTGGCCGACGGTACTATAGAAGAAATGGACAGCCCCAACTGGTTTGAAGGGAGGTAACGGATATGGCAACCTATCATTTGAAAACACCCCTCTCCGAAGAGGACGTGACCCAGCTGAAAATCGGTGATGTGGTCTATGTTTCCGGCGATGCCTTTACCTGCCGTTCCCGGCTGCACCGCTGGGTACTGGACGAAAATCATCCCCTACCCAAAGCCGGGCAGCAGCGGGATCTTCTGATCCATGTGGGACCCATTGTGCTGCGGGAAGACGGCTTCAAGCTGGTTTCCTTTATGCCCACCTCCAGTATCCGCTTTGAGAAGTGGGGCGCACGGGCGGTGGACGAGTGGGGGCTGCGGATGATCATCGGCAAGACCACTATGGGCGAAGAAACCATGGCGATGATGCAGAAGAAAAAGTGCGTCCACGTTTCTCCCCAGTGCGTCAGCCCCAATTTCTGGGTGCAGAACATCAACATTACCGATGTGGAGCTGTTTGACGAGCTGGGTACTATCGAAGCCACCTGGCACATGACCGTCAATGAGCTTGGCCCCTTCGTGGTGGATATTGATTGCTACGGCAACAACCTCTACAAGAATCATGAGCAGGAAGTCAACGACAATCGGGACAAGGCCCTGATCGCTTTGGGCATCGAACCGGATTTTGAATACACAAAACTTTACTAAGGGTGTTTTATGATGAAAGAATTGAAAATTTTATCCCCCAGCGGTATTGTGGGCTACGGCTTCCCCGAAGCCTCTTTTCTGGCTGGTGTGGCACTGAAGCCTGACCTGATCGCCTGCGACGGCGGCTCCACCGATCCCGGCCCTTACTATCTGGGCAGCGGTATCCCCTTTACCAACGCCACCGCCGTCAAGCGGGACTTGACGCTGATGCTCAAGGCGGCTTGTGAATTAAATATTCCTCTGGTCATCGGCACAGCCGGTGGCTGCGGCGCCGATGTACATGTGAATCGGGAATTGGGCATTATCCGGGAAATCGCCAAAGAGCAGAAGCTGTCCTTTAAGATGGCGGTGATCTCCTCGGAATTTCAAAAGGATATGCTGATCGAGCAGCTTCATGATGGTAAAATCGAAAAGCTGGGTCCTGCGCCGGTGGTTACGGAGGAAGATATTAACGCCAGCACCCACATTGTAGCCCAGATGGGCATTGAGCCCATTATCCAGGCGCTGGACAACGGTGCGCAGGTGGTGATCTGCGGTCGTTGCTATGATCCTGCTGCCTTCGCTGCCCCTGCCATTCGTCTTGGCTACGACAAGGCACTGGCGCTGCATCTGGGCAAGATTTTGGAGTGCGCCGCCATCTGCGCCACCCCCGGCAGCGCATCCGACTGTATTATGGGCTATTTGGGCGAAGACTACTTCTGCGTGGAGCCGCTAAATCCCGAACGGCAGTGTACCCCCACCTCCGTTTCTGCCCACACGCTCTACGAAAAGAGCAATCCCTACATTCTGCCCGGTCCCGGCGGTCATCTGGACCTGTCCGAGTGCGTATTCACCGCGGACAGCGACCGCAGAGTGCGGGTCACCGGTTCCAAGTTTGTGCCGGAGGCTGTCCCCTCGGTGAAACTGGAAGGTGCAAAGGTTGCCGGTTTCCGTACCATCTCTATCTGCGGCAACCGGGATCCCATTTTCATCTCCCAGATCGACGATATTCTGGAGAATCTGAGAAAGCGCACCGCCGATAATCTGTCTGCCGACTTTGATTATCAGCTGGATTTCATCGTCTACGGCAAAAACGGCGTCATGGGTCAGCTGGAGCCCAACACCCAGATCACATCCCACGAGATCGGCATTGTGATCGATGTGGTGGCAGATACCCAGGAGCATTCTGCCGCCGCCTGCTCCGTAGCCCGCTCCACCTTGCTGCACTACGGCTATCCCGGACGGATTGCCACCGCCGGCAATTTGGCTTTCCCCTTCTCCCCTTCCGATATCAAGGTTGGTGAGACCTATGTGTTCAGCGTATATGCTCTGCTGCGTACCGAGGATCCGCTGACGCTGTTTCAGCCTGTTTATGAGGAGGTAAAACCGTGATGATTGCTTTAAAAGATGTTGCCAATGTGATTCGCTCCAAAAACGCAGGTCCTTTTGAGCTGACGCTGGATATTCTTCTGAAGGAGCAGGAGATGTTTGAGAAGATGCGCGCTGCGGATATTATCAACAAGCAGACCATCGCCCAGCTCTATCAGATCCCCGTGGAGGATGTGCTGAGCATCGTGTATTTCCCCAACGCCAAGGCCATCAAGGCCACCATCGTTCGCCCGCTGCCCTCCGGTGCTTTGGGCGAGCGGGATGTGTACGGCGCACAGCAGCATGGGCCTCTGGTAGGCTTTACCTTTGAGGTATAAGTATGCATATCGACGGTTCTTACATTTTAGCCATACGCCGGGAGCTACACAAGTATCCGGAGCTGGCTTTTGACCTGCCCAAGACCCTGGCGCTGATCCGCCGGGAGCTGGACAGTATGGGAATTCCCTACACAGAAGAATATGGACAAAGCAGCATCGTAGCCTTTATCAATCCCGATTGCACCGATTTTTCCATCGGTCTGCGGGCGGATACCGATGCGCTGCCTCTAACAGAAAAGACAGGTCTGCCCTATGCCTCCCAACACCCCGGCATTATGCATGCCTGCGGTCACGATGCCCACACGGCCATGCTGCTGGGTGCTGCCAAGGCGCTGAAAGCTATGGAAAAGGATCTGGCCTGTAAGGTTGTTCTGCTGTTCCAGGCCTGTGAAGAAGGTGAACTGTCCGGTGCCAAACTGATGGTACACGACGGCGTTATGGATCTGGTGGATGTGATCGTAGGTATGCACATCGAAAACTGGCTGGAGACCGGCACCGTGGGTATCTGCCCCGGTGTTTCCATGGCTGCCTCTCATCCTTTGCGGATCGAATTTTTCGGCAAGACCGCTCACGCTACCCTGCCCCAAACGGGCGTGGATGCCCTGTCCATGGCAGTGGAGACCTACAACGGCATCGCTGCAATGAAAGCCACCCAAATGAACCCCTTTGACAAGTATGTCTGCACCGTGGGCATGCTGGCAGCAGGCAGTACAGACAATGTGATCCCGGACTATGCCGAAATGAAGATTTCCCTGCGGACCTTTGACACAAAGGTGGAATCCTTTATTGTGGAAAACATCCGCACCATTGCGGAAAATGCCGCTGCCCGTCGAGGCGGAACGATTGCGTTCCATGAGGACACCAAGGCTTTGCCTTTGTGCAACGATCCTTTGGTTTCGCAACAGCTTTTGGCCGCCGCCGCAAAGATCGTAGGGCAAGAAAATATCGTCACGATGCCGGAGAAACTCAGTTCCGAAGATTTCTCTTTCTATGTTTCGCAAAAGCCCGGTGCTTTCCTGCGGCTGGGTACTAATAATGCGACAAAAGGCTGTACGACCCTACCCCACAACAACGATTTTATGCTGGACGAGGATGCTCTGCCTTTGGGCAGCCAAATCTTCGTGCAGTTTGTGCTGGACAATATGGGAGGTATGGATATATGAAAATCTGCATTACCGGCGACTCCATTTTGATGGAAAGACTACCGGAAAACTATGAAGGTCTGACACCTATCCGGGACTATATTGCCCAGGCTGATGTGCGGATCAACAATTTGGAGATGGTGATCTCCAATAATGACCGGTTTGCCTCTACCTATTGCGGTGTGCCCTGGCTGACAGCCAAGCCGGAAATTCTGGATGATGTTTTAAAATACGGCTTTAACTGCTTTGGCTTTGCCAACAATCACACCATGGATTATTCCTATGGCGGTGTGGAAAGCACTCTGAAAGCTTTTAAGCAAAGAGAAATGCCGGTTTGCGGTGCCGGTATGAGCCTTGCAGAGGCAACGGCGCCTGCCATGGTGGAAACGGATAAGGGGAAGGTGGCAGTGCTGTGCATCACTTCCACCTGTGATGACGCTGCCCGTGCCGGAGATGCCGGTGATGTAATCCCAGCCCGTCCCGGTGTAAATAAGTTGCGGCACACAGAGACATTTTATGTGACACCGGAGCACATGGCAGTGCTGGAGCAGATCGCCGATGCCACCCACATCAACGGCCGCATCAATAACTCCAAGCGGGGCGGTTACATTGTTTCAAGACCCGGTGTTTTCAGCCTGGGTACGGTGGATTTTAAGTGCAGCGACACCGAAGGCAAAGAAAGCACACCCCATCCGGGGGATATGGAGCGTATGCACATGGCGATCGAACAGGCAAAAAAAGATGCCGACTATGTAGTGGTCTGCTTCCACTCCCACGAGATCAAAGCCGAACTGGATGAGGAGCCGGACTACTTCATCGAAGAATTTGCCCGCAAATGCATCGACTGGGGCGCCTGCGCTGTTGTGGGAAGCGGCACCCACCAGATCAAGGCGGTCGAAGTCTATAAAGGAAAACCTATCTTCTATTCCATTGCGAATTTTATATTCCAGAGTGAAAAGCCCAGCGTTCTTCCTCTGGATTTCTATGAGCGTTACGGCGTGGATCCGGCGCTAAGCGTGGAACAAGCGGTATATGTCCGCTCCAACGGAGGAACCCGCGGATTGGAAACCGAATTCAAAAACTATAAGGGACTGATGCCCCTTTTGGAGGTTGAAAACGGCGAAGTAAAAAAGATTACCATTAAGCCGGTGGAGCTGGGCTTCTACCACGAGGACAAGTCTGTAAAGGGTCTTCCCCACAACGCAAATGAAGCTGTTACCCAGGATGTTTTTGAAACGCTCCAAGCACTGAGTGCCGAATATGGCACAAAACTGATCCGCAATGGCGATTTCATTGAAATCGTACTATAACACTTCATCGCGCGTTCATCGCTCGCCAAGGGAGCCATGGATGCGCGATGAATTGCAAATGTTGCTGCCAAAACTGGGCGGCGGCTGGGCGACGGGCCAAGAAACGACAGCCGCTTTAGCCAGTCGATCGATGGCAAAACCGACTTTATGAGAAGCCTTCAAGTCCCGCCTCGCGCACCAAAAAGAAAGAGCAGATCGAAAGATCTGCTCTTTTCTTTTTGGTCAAGGATGGGACTTGAATAATATAAATCCAACGCGGACGAGCGTTGCCGGCGAGCTACGCCGAGCCGAACCTCTATCTTCGCCAAAGGCGAAGATGCAAACAAGTCCCGCCTTCGCGGATATATGACACCCCCCTTGATTTCCAAGAATGGAGATCAAGGGGTTTTTGTGTTTTAGGGAAATGCTCTCCCCCTTTTGTAACTGTTTACGCCTGTTTTGGTCGGCCAGGGCGGCGGCTGGGCGACAGCTACACATAATTTGCTGCCATGCGGCCCAGTTCCCGCAGGACGTCAACACTTTTTTGTAATGGCAAAATCTTTCCATCCAGCATCTGCTCGTAGGCAGATATATGGGTTCTTGTAAGGCGGAGGTTTTCCGAAGCATCGATTCTCTGCAAGCTGTGAACGCTGCGAAACTGGGTTGGGGTCACGCCTGTCGCTTTTTTGAATACCCTGGTAAAATGCACCGGCGTAATAAAACCTACACACTGGGCAATATCCGAAGCCGGCACATCGTTATAGTAAAAACAAACAGCGGCATGTCGAATCCGCACATGATTCAGGTATTCCAAAATCGTAATACCTGTATCCTGCTTAAAGGCTGCACAGAGGTAGCGCTTATTGTACTCCATCTGCCGGGCCAACGCATCCAGCGAAAACGGGTCTGTGTGAGTCTCCTCCAAAAAACAAATGATACGTTTTGTCAGGTCGGTATAGGTATCTGTCACCACGTATCCAGAACTGAGGCTTTGTGGAGCATTGGACGTATTGGCAATTACCAGCAACATGGACAGCAGAAACAGATCCGCATCGCTGTGCTCTGTATTTGTCCTGTTGTTCCAGTTATGCACGATGTATTCCATGGCCTGTTCAATATAGGCAGTATTCTCACCAACGACAGACTCCACATGTTCCAACGATCGGAGTATGGTTTCATCGCTGACCGAAAACTTCACCTCATACAAATCCAGCAGACCATGCCCCTCCGGCAATTCATGGGCCACGCCCGGTCGAACAAGAAGGCACTGCCCGACATTAACCGACCTGGGCTGCCCATCGAGAAGGAACCGTGCTTTTCCGGAGCGGATATAAAACATATGAAAAAACGGGTGCGTATGGCTTAACAGCGGCCAGCCCGCAGGGATATCACCAGCAGCCGCCCAGAGGACCTTCGCTCGCATCATATTGTTCCTTCCTTTCTGCGCAAAGACCATACCGATATTCATATTTGTTTTCTGATATGATTCCATTATACTGCATTAATTTAAAATATCAACTACTTCCGCAATACGGAAATTCATGTTTTCCGCCGTATTTGATCCCTTAGCGCATATGAATATCGGTTCACCGCATAATCTTGACGTAAACAGTCATTTTTCAGTATTCTGAAATAAAAAACTAGGAGGCAAATTATGATGTCCGAAAAGCGAGGACCGCTGCAAGGCGTAACCGTCCTGGACCTGACCTGCGTCCTGTCCGGCCCCTTCGGCACCAGCTGGCTCAGCGATATGGGCGCAACGGTCATTAAAATCGAAAACCCCAAGGGTGGTGATGCCACCCGGCAAAGCGGCCCCTTTGTAAACGGCAGCAGCAACTATTTTGCCACCGTCAACAGAAACAAAAAATGCGTGACCCTGAATCTGAAAGATCCCAAGGGCAAGGAAATGTTCCTGGAGCTTGTGAAGCAGACGGACGTGGTCACGGAGAATTTCAAGCCCGGCACTATGGATAAGCTGGGACTAGGCTGGGATGTTCTGCGCAGCATCAACCCCAAGCTGGTCTTTGCCAGCATCTCCGGCTACGGCCAGACCGGCCCTTATGCCCACCGCCCCGGCTATGACGTGGTTGCACAATCCATGGGCGGCATTATGAGCTTTACCGGCTTTGCCGGCAACGGTCCCACCAAGTGCGGCCCTTCCATCGGCGATATTACCGCTGGCATGAACCTAGCCATCGGTGTGCTGGCGGCACTGTACCGGGCGCAGGTCACGGGCCAGGGTGAGCGGGTGGAGGTTTCTCTTGTGGATTCCGTTCTGGCTCTGACCACTCAGGATTACATCGACTACGGCTACACCAAAAATCTGCCTCAGCAGCTAGGCAACGGCTACAGTCTCTGGTGCCCCTACGGCAGTTACAAAGCCAAGGACCGCTATTACTCCATCGGCATTGGCACTGAGGCACACTGGGAAAAGTTCTGCACGGAAGTTTTGAAGCGGCCGGAGTTGATCTCGGATCCCCGGTTCTGCAGCCATTCCGCCCGCGTTGCTAACCGCGCCGAGACTGATGCGATCGTGAACAGCTGGGCAGGTCAATTGCCTGCAACTGAAGTCGTGGACCAGCTGAACCGGGCAAACATTCCCTCGGCACTTGTCTATGATTTCTCCGATATTGAGGCTGATGAAAACTTTACCGTCCACCGGCAAATGATCAAGCACATGGATCATCCCGAGATCGGTGACATCGCCTACATCAATATGCCGGTGCGGTTCTCGGAATCCGGGCTGAAGGAACCGGAGGCAGCCGGTGCTTTGGGTCAGTACAACGAAGCGGTTTACGGAACCTATCTGGGCTACACCCCGGAGCAGGTGCAAGCTCTGCATGAAGCAGGCGCAATTTAGGCGGAGGAATGACAATGGCTGAACATCCAGGCCCCCTCCGAGGGTTGACTGTTTTGGACCTGACCCGGGTGGTATCCGGCCCTTACTGCACCGGTTGGCTGGCGGATATGGGTGCCACAGTCATTAAAATTGAAAATCCCTTTGACGGTGGCGACCATTCCCGGGATTCCGCGCCCATGGTAAACGGTGTCAGTGCCTGGTATGCCGTGCTGAACAGAGGAAAGAAGACCATAACGCTGAATTTAAAATCCGAAAAAGGCAGAGAACTTTTTCTGGAACTGGTGAAAAAGGCCGATGTGGTCACGGAAAATTTCCGGGTCGGTGTTATGGAAAAACTGGGTCTGGGTTATGAAGTGCTGAAGGTAGCCAATCCCAAAATCATCTTAGCCAGTGTTTCCGGTTACGGCTCCTACGGACCTTACGCCACGCAGCCGGGCTATGATGTGATTGCACAGGGCATGGGCGGCATTATGTCCGTGACCGGTTTTGAAGACGGCCCTCCCACCAAAACCGGCACTACCTTGGGTGATATCACCGCCGGCATGAACCTGGCCATCGGTATTCTGGCGGCGCTCCACTGCGTAAAAACCACCGGTGTGGGACAGAAGCTGGAAGTGGCGCTGGTGGATTCCGTCTTCGCCCTGAATGCCCACGAGTACACATCCTACACCATCAGTGGTAAAGTCCCCACCCGCAAGGGCAATCATTATAACATCTGGTGTCCTTACGGAACTTACAAGGCAAAGGACGGCTACTACCAACTGGGTGTGGGCACAGACAAGCATTTTCGAATCCTGTGTCAGGTCATGGGAAAGCCGGAACTGGCCACACTCCCCTGCTATGCCACCCATGCTGACCGAATGGAAAACAAAGAAAGTCTTCACGCCTTCATTGATGCGTGGGCAGGCCGGCTGACGGTCAAAGAAGTGGTGAAACTGCTCAACGATGCCGGTGTCCCCTCCAGCGGTGTTTATGATTTTGAGGACATCAGTAATGACCCCCATTTCACCCAAAGGGAAATGATCAAAACCATGGAGCATCCGGATATCGGCAAGCTTACTTACGTGAATATGCCGGTACGGTTCTTCGGAACGCCTTTGGTCGACCCTGCCCCGGCAGGGCCTTTGGGCGCTTACAATCAAGAGATCTATGGCCGGTTTTTAGCTCTGGATCCGGAACAAATCGAAAATCTCCGCAATAGCGGAGTCATATAAGGAGGAAATTATGAAAACAGCAATGGTATTCGGCGCCGGTGCCATGGGCAACGGCATTGCACAGGTCTGTGCCACCAACGGCTACAAGACATATCTGTGCGACATCAGCATGGAGTTTGCCCAGCGCGGCTATGATTTCATCGCAGGGGGTCTGGAAAAGCAGATCGCCAAGGGCAAGACCACCCGAGAAGCAGCTGACGCTATTCTCGCCAATCTGATTCCCTGCTGCGATGTATCTTTGTGCGCAGATGCAGAGATCATTCTGGAAGCCATCGTGGAAAACGTGGAGCTGAAGAAAAAGCTATACGCCCAGATTGAGGAGCACTGTGCCGACGATGCCATCATCGGCACCAACACATCCTTTATCCCCATCACCCAGCTGGCAGAAAACCTGAAGAACCCCGAGCGTTTTGTGGGCATCCACTTCTTTAACCCCGTATACGCCATGAAGCTGGTGGAGGTCATCAAGGGCGATGCTACCAGCGATACCACCATGGACGCCGCCAGAGATTTTGTGGAAGCGATCCGTAAGGAACACGTGACCATTTTGAAGGATGCCCCCGGCTTCATCGTGAACCGGATCAACTTTGCCACCTATGCTGAGGCTTATCGGGTCATGGAAGAAGGCGTGGCCAGTATCGAGGACATCGACAAAGCAATTCGTCTGGGCCTGAATCACCCCATGGGTCCCTTTGAACTGAACGACTACGGCGGACTCAAAACCATGCAGGATTGCCTGGCTACACTTTATCAGCTGACCGGAGACGACCGTTTCCGTCCCGTTCCCGCCCTGGATGACCATGTTGCCAAGGGTGAGTTGGGCAGAAAAACCGGCAAGGGCTGGTACGACTACAACAAGTAAGGAGATTCAATTATGGCAGGAATTAAAGCCTATGGCACGTATGTGCCCTTCCACCGGCTGACTAAGGCTGCCGTCGCAGCAGCTTACGGCGGTTTTGCCAAGAAGGGTGAAAAGGCTGTCGCTTATTATGACGAAGACAGTCTGACCATGGCCGTTGCCGCCGCTATGGAAGCAACGGATAAACTGGACACCAAAGCATTGGAGGCAGTATCCTTCGCAACCACTACCGCCCCCTACAAGGAAAAGCTCTGCGCTACCCAGATCGCAGCTTGTGTGGATGCGGGTACCGGTATCCGTACTACAGATTTTTCCGGTTCTCTGCGCGCCTGCGCCGATGCCATGCTGGCGGCCGCCGATAGCGGCCTGGACACTCTGATCGCCACCGGTGATTGCCGGTTGGGCGCATGCGACGGCCAGTACGAAAACGACCTGGGTGACGGTGCCGCCGCTTTCGTCTTTGGCAAAGAGGATGTGCTGGCGGAACTGGTGGACAGTGTCACCGTTTCTATGGATATCCATGATATGTGGCGCAGCGATGAGGATCGCTACGTCCGTTTCTGGGATGTGCGCTATGCCAACAGCACCCACTACGAGCCTATGGTGAAGACGGCTGTGAAGCAGCTTCTGGCAAAAACCGGTCTGACCGCCGGGGATATCACCACAATCGTCAACTACGCCCACGAAGACCGCCACCGCACCGCCGTGGCCGCCAAGCTGGGCTTTGCCCCGGAGCAGATCCCCATGGGCCTGTACGGTGAAATTGGCAACACCGGTTGCGCCGCCGCTCCCATGCTGCTGGCATCCGTGCTGGATACTGCCAAGGCAGGCGACAAGATCCTCTACGTTTCCTACGGCGACGGCTGCACCGCCATGCTCTTTACTGTGACCGACAAAATTGCCGAAGCGCGTCCCAGCGGTACTGTGGCAGAGAAAATCGCCAACAAGAATAACACTCTTCCCTACGGCAAGTATCTGAAATGGAAGGATTTCCTGGACTGTGAGCCCCAGCGCCGCCCCGACCAGGAGCGTTCCTCCCTCCCCGATTACTTCCGCAACTATGCCAAGAACAACAGCATGTACGGCAGTCGCTGCACCCATTGCGGCACGCCTCAGTTCCCGCCCCAGCGGGTCTGTGTCAACTGCCACCATGTGGATGAGATGGAGCCTTACCGCTTCATCGGCAAGAAGGCCACCATCCGTACCTTCACCCTGGACGGACAGTCCCTGTCCAAGGATCCTCCGAACTACTTAGTGGTGGTGGATTTTGAAGGCGGCGGCAAGATGATGACCTATTTGGTAGACTGCAAGGCCGAGGATGTTCATGTGGGCATGGAAGTCAAGCTGAGCTTCCGTCAGGTGTTCTTTGCCAACGGTGTACACACCTATTTCTGGAAGGTCATTCCCGCGCAAGTAAAGGAGGACAACTGATATGGCAGGCATTAAAGATAAAGTCAGCGTCATCGGCATGGGCTGCACTAAGTTCAACGAGCGTTGGACCGACAGCCGTGAAGATCTGATCCTGGAGGCCGTCAATGAGGCTTTGGAGGATGCAGGTCTGACTATCGACGATATCGACGCATTTTGGTTTGGTTCCTACTATGAGGTAGCCGGCTACACCCTGTCCACAGTGCTGAAAACCAAGTTCAAGCCCGTGACCCGTGTGGAAAACAACTGCTGCACCGGCATGGAGGCATTCCGGAACGCCGCCTACGGTGTGGCATCCGGCGCTTACAAGGTGGTCATGGCCATCGGTATGGAAAAGCTGAAGGACAACGGCTGCAGCGGCAATCCCTTCCCCAACACCTATCGGGACAACACAGCCCCTGCTTACGGTGGCCCTGCCGGTTTCTCTCTGCTGGTTCCCGCCTATTGCAACAAGTACGGCGTGGAATTTGAGCAGATTCGGGAAGCTATGGCATCCGTTTCCTACAAGAACCACTACAACGGTTCTCTGAACCCCAAAGCCATGTACCGGAAGGTCACGCCCATTGAGAAGATCAAGTCCTCTCCCATGGTCTGTGAGCCTTACCTGACCGTCATGGATTGCTCCGGTGTTTCCGACGGTTGCGCCTGTGCCATCATGGTAGCCACCGAGGACGCCCCCAAGTACCGCCCTGATCCCATGTACATCAAGTGCGCCGAGGTGGCTTCCGCCTCCGGTTACGGTTCTTTGATGGGCGATTATGACTACACCTCCGTCCAGGAGACCGCCTATCTTGCCAAGCGGGCCTACGAGCTGGCAGGCATCACCGATCCTGTGGAGCAGCTGAGCCTTGTGGAGCTGCACGACTGCTTCACCATCACGGAGATCGTTCTGTACGAAGACCTGCTGCTGAGCAAGCGGGGCGAAGGCTGGAAGGATGCGCTGGACGGCAAGTTCACCAAGGACGGTAAGCTGCCGGTCAATATTGACGGCGGTTTGAAGGCTTTCGGCCATCCCATCGGCGCCAGCGGTATCCGTATGATCTACGAGAGCTGGCTGCAATTCCACGGCAAAGCCGGTGAGCGTCAGCTGGCAGATCCCAAGTTGGGTCTTGCTCACAACCTGGGCGGCTATCCCTGGGAGAACGTCAGTGCCATCGCCATCGTGGGCAAGGAACTTGGTTGACCGCATAATACCATAATAAGCAGCAACCCTGTCTAAGGAGAGCTAAACCCCTTGATTTCCAAGAATGGAGATCAAGGGGTTTATTGTTTCATCGCTCAAAAGGGTTTTGCTCCGTTATGTACTGAACGAACCGCTTCATGCTGTCGGAAAAGGGCGCATCGCTCCGCCACACCAGGCTCACCTCAGCCCACAGAGGGTCATGGGTTGGAATCGGGATCAAATTCGGGTTGGTGTCGACCAACTGTCTGAACATAAACCCTGCTGCCAGATCGTTGGACAGCATACTCAGCATGGTGGAAAGCTGCTCCGTCTGAAGAACGACATTGGGGGCTATGCCGCCGTCGGCAAACCATCGTTTGATCTTCTCCGTCTGAAAAAAGCTGTCCTTAAAAAGGACCAATGGGGTCTGTGCCACATCTGCGGGGCTAACGAACTGCAGCTCGGTCAGCGGCGCATTTTTTGCCGCACAGCAAACAATCGGCAGCCGCGCGACTTTAAGCGACGTAAACTCCCGACCAAAGGGGTCGCTGTGGGACAAAAACACCATATCCACACGTTCGTCTCGCAGCTCCTGCAAAAGCTCCTGGCGGCCGCCTTCCGTGATCTCCAAAAGGATCTGCTCCTCTGCCGGGACAAAATAACGATAGATCTTCGGCAGGATCAAAAATCCGATCATAGGAGGTACGCCCAGCCGCAGCCGCTTTCGCTCTTTGCCCAGGCCGCGCATCAGGTCCTCTGCCTGTTCCAAATTCTTAAGTATCTCACCGCTTACCCGGTACAGAGCCTCTCCCTCTGCCGTCAGTGTCATCCCCCGGTGATGCCGCTGGAACAGCACGATGCCAAACTCCCGCTCCAGCTCCTTAATGCCGTTGGACAGCGATGGCTGGGACACGTGCAGATACTCCGCCGCGCCGGTAACGGAATGGTATGTACAGACTGCATGGAAATATTTTAGCTGTGTTACGTTCATGCTGTCACCCCCTCTGATAATACTATAGGTTTTCGCTATATTTGTCAATATAATATGTATTTTACAAATACCTTCTATGCCGTTATAGTAATTATGATAGGGTAGTACTGCGGATGATCACAGTACTGTGACTGTGAAGGCTACCCGCGATTTTTCAGAGATTGAGAGACTTTGGAGGGTGCTATGCTTTTTAACGCCAAATGGATCACCTACCCCACCGGTGAATACAAGGGCCTTGAGGATAAGTACGGCAATCCTGCCCCGTATTTCCGACACACCTTCTCCCTCCGGGGAGCGGTAAAAAAGGCAGAGCTTTTGGCCTCTGCCATGGGTGTGTACAAAATTTACATCAACGGCAAAGCCATTGCAGAGGATTACTTATCCCCCGGCTGGGTGGATTATAACAAGAAAATGCCTTTCGTCCGCTATGACATCACGGATTTTCTGGAGCAGGATAACGGCATCGGCATCGTCCTGGGTGATGGCTGGGCAGTTGGTCATGTAGGCTCCAACACCACCTTTAAGCGCACCAGCTACAGTGATCAGATCGAGCTGTCTGCCCAGATCCGGATCCTCTACGAGGACGGCACTACGGAACAAATCGATACCGGCAGTCATTGGAAGGCCACCACCGGCGAGATCCTCCGGACCGATATCTACATGGGCGAATATGTCGACCATCGGCTGGACCTGGGAAATTTCTCCGGCTTTGACTACAATGACAGCATGTGGGATCAGGCCCAGGAGGTCACGTTCCGGTTCACCCGAAGCATTTACCTAGAGGAGATGACCATTCCTCCCATCGTGGTAAAGCACACCTTCCTGCCTACCCTGATCAAGCAGGAGGGCAACACGTACTTATATGATGTTAGCCAAAACATCGCCGGCGTACTGCGATGCGTATTCCGGGGTGTCCGGGGCACGAAAATCGTGATACGCCACGGCGAGCTGATGGTGGACGGCAAGCTATATGTAGAAAATCTGAGAAAAGCAGAAGCCACCGACACCTACATTCTCTCCGGCGAGGGCGACGAAGTATTCCGCCCGCTGTTTACCTTCCACGGCTTCCGCTATGCGGAGCTGACGGTGCTGGGTGACGCGCAGATCCTGGGAATCACCGCGGAGGCTATGTACACCGACCTGAGAAAGACCGGCGAATTTGCCTGCTCTGATCCCATTGTCAACAAGATCTACCAAAACGCTCTGTGGAGCCAGCGGGACAATTTCCTCAACGTCCCCACCGACTGTCCCCAGCGGGATGAGCGGCTGGGTTGGACGGCGGATGCCCAGATCTTCACGCAAAGCGCCATGTACAACATGGACTGCAGAGAGTTCTACAACAAATATTTGGCCGACGTGCGGGATGCACAACTGGGTAACGGCGTTGTGCCAGCAGTAGCACCCCTACCCCACATTGGGTTCTTCAGCTATGTTGGCTTCGGTCCTTCCCCCGGATGGGCGGAGGCCATTGCCGAGATCCCCTACTGCCACTACAAGACCTACGGCGACAAGCGGGTCATCCGGGACAATTTGACCGCCATCAAGAAGCTGCTGGATTATTACGAAAACGCCTGCCCCGAGCACATCCGCCGCACCACCGGAAAGATCTACGGCGATTGGCTGAGCCTGGGCTCCCCCACGGATTTTGATGCCATCTCCACCATGTACTACGCCCATGCCGCCGATATTGCCGCCCAGCTGTGTCATGCCATCGGGGATTTTGAAGAAGATCACTACCGGACGTTGTTTACCAATATCAAGGAAGCTTTCCACCGTCACTTTGTAGACGCAGACGGTAAAATCGTATCTGACACGCAGAGCTGCTACGTGATCTCCTACAAGTTCGGTCTGATCGATGCTGCGTCTGCTGCTGCCAACATGGCCCGCAAGTGGCTGGAAGATGACAAGAAGCTGACCTGCGGTTTCCTGGGTGTCCGGTTTCTGCTGCCTGCCCTGTGCGATCTGGGCATGGACGACATCGCCTACCACCTGATCACCAACACCGAATATCCCGGTTGGGGCTACTCGGTAGTCAACGGTGCCACCACCATTTGGGAGCATTGGGACAGCTATACAGAGGCCAACGGTATCCGCACCGGCATGAACTCCTTTAACCACTATTCCCTGGGTTCCTGCACCGAATGGATGTACGAGTACTGTCTGGGCATCCGCTCCGACATAGAAAAGCCCGGTTTCCGGAAGGTCGTGATAGCACCTGTCTGCGATTTCAGCGGCAAGCTCACCTGGGCCGAGGGCTACTATGACACAGACCTGGGCCGTATCCGCGTCCGCTGGGACAGACAGGGCGATCACGTGCAGTACCAAGTCACGGTCCCGGAGGGTATGGAAACAGAGTTCCGCTTTTCCGGTGTGGAGATCCTCGACCGGGCAGAGGCTGACGGCACATACCGCTTCACCCTGTGCAAAATAGCTTAAGCGGCTATAGTATGATATCTGGCAATTTCTTAACTACATTTAAGCAGGAGGAAACTATAATGAAAAAGATTCTTTGCTTGGTCCTGGCTTCTGTGATGGTGTTGGGACTGTTCGCCTGCAGCGACAACAGCGAGAAAGAAGAAAGCGGCATCCAAGCTGTGGAAGGCCTCCATGCCGGTTTCGGCAAGGCAGACATCACCCCGGCTATGGGCACGCCCCTGGGTGGCTACGGCGCAACAGAAAACCGTCTGAGTGCCGGTCTTTTGGACAACCTCTACTGTAGCTGCATCGCTTTCCAGGACGGTACAGACGTGCTGTTGCTGTACACCTTTGATGCCATCCGCAGCAATGGAAAATGGACTGCAGAGGTCCGCAACCGCGTATCGGCTGCTACCGGTGTCAAAGCGGAAAACATCATTGTCACCTCTACCCACAGCCATTCCGCACCAGACCTTTCCAGCACGCTGCCGGCGATCACCAACGCCTATTGGGAGGTCTACATGGCGGGTGCGCTGGAAGCCGCCGAGGCTGCCATGGCAGACCTAAGTCCCGCCAAGCTGCTGATGGGCTCCACTCAGACCGAAAGCATGAACTTCATCCGTCATTACGAAATGAACGACGGCACCTATCTCGGCTCCAACTTTGGCAACCCTGCCTCCGGCATTAAGAATTATGCCACCGAGCTGGATCCGGAAATGCGGCTGGTGCAGATCGCCCGGGAAGCAGAGGACAAGCAGGACATTCTGATCATGAACTTCGCCGTCCATCCCTGTTTCACCGGCGGCAGCGACAAGTACGACGTCTCTGCGGACTTTGTCGCCCCCACCCGCAGCAATATTGAGAACGCGGGTATGCACTTCTTCTTCCTCCAATCCGCAGCCGGTGATGTGGCAGCCTACAGCCGGATCAACGAGCACAACACTTACATCAACTACGACAACAGTGCTTACGGCCAAAAGCTGGCCCAGTATGCGCTGGACGCACTGCCCACCCTGAAGGAAGTGGAGGGTAGTGGCATTGCCATCACCTCTCAGGCCTATGACTACAGCATCAACTGCGAGTCGGTGGACCCGGATATGCTAGCCAAGGCCAGAGAAGTGGTTGCCCTCTGGGAGAGCACGGACCGAGAGACCGGCAATACCCTGGCTTACTCCTACGGCCTGAATTCCGTCTATGAGGCCAGCGCTCTGATCAGCCGCTCCGAGCGCACCCCCGGAAGCGAGACCTTTGAGCTATACACCACCCGGATCGGCGGTATCGGCTTTGTCCATACCCCCTATGAGATGTTCACCGATAACGCCAAGTACATCAAGGAAAACTCCCCCTTCGGTGAGAACACGGTGATCGCCACCATGACCAACCATGCCTGGGGCTACTTCCCCACACAGAAGGCCTATGACTACGGCTGCTATGAGAGCTTCGGTGCCACCTTCGCCCCCGGCGTAGGTGAGTTCGCAGCAGAAAAGCTTGTAGAGCTGCTGGGTCAGGCCAAGGATTAACGCAACCAAAAAGCGCAGCCCCCATTTGTCTTATGACAAATGGGGGCTGATTTATTTTATACAGAGAATCGCCACTCCTGCAGAAGGGGCTTGCGATCGGCTCTGTCAGCTTAAGTTTGTCAGGCGGATTTGGTGCAAAATTCCGGCAATCGCCTCCCGCTCCGGGGGGCGGGAGCCCTGGGTCAGACAGGCCGCTGTGCCGTAGGCGACTGCGGTACGCAGGCAGGCTTCCGGGCCATTGCCCGCTCCGGCGGCGGCCATAAAGCCGGCGATGGTGCTGTCACCGGCACCGATGGTGGACACCACCTCAATAACCGGAGGTGCTGCGACCCAGGTTTTTCCGTCATGCAGCAGCAGAGCGCCCTGCTCACCCAAGGAAACCATTACATTCACCACGCCGTGATCGGCGAAGGTCTTAGCCGCCCTGGCTGCCTGCTTCACCGTATCGATCCGGCAGGAAAACCACTGGGAGATCTCCTCCTGATTGGGCTTGATAAGCCAGGGCTTTAGATCCAGCACATCCTCCACACTGAAGGATTTGGAGTCCAGCACCAATTTAGCCCCCCGCTCCCGCAGGCCATTTAAAAACGCCTTGGCAGCTGCAACGGAAATACCCGCCGGGATCCGGCCTGTAAAGGTCACCACAGTATCTTCATCGATATCCATGACCCGCTCCACCTGCGTCAAGGTCTGCGCATCCACGGAGAAGCCGGTGAAGCTGAGACGAGTCTCCGGGGCATTGGGACTGTGGAGGGTCAGATTCTCCCGGATACGGCCCTCCTTTTCCAGGTAAATGCAATCCATGCCCGCAAGTGCCTGGCGAAACTCGCCGCCGTTTTCCGTGCCCAGGATGATAACTGCCGTATTGGGGACACCGTTGCCTGCCAGGGCGCGGCTGATATTGACACCCTTGCCGCCAGCCTCCCGGGACAGGACCTGGGCCAAATTCTCATGGTAGGCGGCAAAGCTTTCCGTAAACGCATGGACATCGTAGGCCGGATTCAGCGTCAGTGTGTAGATCTTCATATTGTCCTCCTCTTACAGACGGAGCGCATGCTCCAGAAGGTAGGTCTCCGACCGGATGTCGTTGGCACCGCATAATCTGACTGCTTTTGTGTGCATAATGTAGGATCCTTCCACAAAAAGCCGTTAACTATTCTCTCTGCGTTCAGTATAATGATTTGAGCAAAACCTGTCAATTCCCTCCGAAAAATATTGCAAATAATCATAACCGAGGGTGCTTATGCTGATCAATCAACGACACAACCAAATCATCTACGAAGCCGGGCAGGACGATCAGATCCCCTTCACGGGCATGGCACTGACCACGGTGGTGACGGCGCTTCTGATTGCCGAAGGGCAGGCACTTTTACGCAGCCTGCAACAAACAATGCCCATGTATTCCAATACATAAAAAGAGCTGTCCTGCGGTACAATTGTCGGTGGACGGTTCTTTTTTGTGGCAGAGCAGAAAAAATGTTCTTAAATACTTGCTTTACTTTTCACCGGCACATGGTATAATAACAGTGCACAAAGCAACGGTATCTGCAAAGCCTTTTCGCAGGAGGTACCCGGAATGAAGAAATTGCTCCCGATAGTCATACTGCTGTTCCTCCTTTTATGTGCCTGCAATCAAGATCATGCACCGGAGCCGGATATCGGTACCGATTCGTCTACACGCACTGTGCCGATCCGTATCGAATACGCCGATGATACTGTCATCTCTGCACACCATTACGATTGCGGTGAGGAGGAATATGTGACCTCCCTTGCGATCACAGCCAACGAGGATGTGGAGGATCTCACCTTCTCCATGCTTACCTGGAGCGAAAGCAATTCCTACACAGTCGAGCAGGATTACAAGACAGTAGCGCAGTTGGACAGCGGGTCGGTTTTTCTTGCTGACATCGTATTCTACGGTGACCTTACCACATACGGTATTCGCTTCCGCGATAAGGCTGGGGCTATGCGGTATTACTGCATTTATATAAGTGGAAAAGACGGATCCTTGATCTGTGATGAATATACGCCGTAAAGGAGGTATGAAATATGGCGCTGAAAAATGAATGGAAGGAAACCGGCAAAGGCCTGGGTCATGCCTTTCGGGATCTGGGCAAGGCTGTGGTGAAGACCGTTAAGGTCGGCATCGACAAGGCAGATGCGTGGGCCAGCGGCGATGAAAAAAACGAGGTCAAACAGGCTTCCACAGAGGAAAAACCCGAATAAATCGAACAAAAAAGCAAGGCATCTTCAGGATGCCTTGCTTTTTGTTGCGATCAGATCTTCTTTGCATTGGCCAGCAGGTAGTGCTCTGCTTCGGTGTTCCACAGATTGTTGTGGGCCTTGCACAGCCGGTCCAGCTCAGCAAACATGGGATCGGTCTTGCCCAGCTCCTCAAAGTCGGAGATGGCAGTCAGCT
>JAZNDJ010000051.1:0-11665 GCA_045588045.1 Faecousia sp. | reverse complement strand
TTCTTCTGCAGCACCATGGAGACCTGGTCCCGCAGACACTTCAGGTCATAGTCCCGAACATCCACGCCGCCGACCTTTACGGAGCCGTCTGTCACATCGTACAGCCGGGGGATCAACTGGACAAGGGTGGACTTGCTGGAGCCGGTACCGCCCAAAACGCCCACAGTCATGCCCGGTTCAATGTGGATGTTCACATTTTCCAGGGCGTTTCTGTCTGCGGTTTTGGAATAGCGGAAGGACACATTTTCAAAATCGATGGAGCCGTCGGCTACTTCCGTTACGGCGTTGGCAGGGCTGGCCAGCTCGGGCTGCTCTGTCAGGATCTCGTAGCACCGGCGCATAGGCGCCCGGCTCATGGTCAGCATAACGAAGACCATGGACAGCATCAACAGACCCATGAGGATCTGTGTGGTGTAAGTAAACATGGAGGTCAGGTTGCCGGTGGTAAAGGTGGTGTCACCGGAGGAGACGATCATGGTAGCACCAAGGTAGGAGATCAGCAGGATACAGGTGTACACCGCGATCTGCATCATGGGGTTGTTGAAGGCCATGATCCGCTCGGCTTTGATAAAATCCTTGTAGATGCTGCCGGAGACCGAGGTAAATTTCTCCTGCTCCCGTTCCTCCCGGACAAAGGACTTCACCACCCGGATGCCGTGGAGGTTTTCTTGGACCACGTTGTTCAGACGGTCATAGGTCTTAAAGACCCGGTCAAAAATAGGCAGGGTCAGCTTGATCAGCAGCAACAGACCGACTGCCAGAAGGGGCAGCGCCACCAAATAAACCAGGCACAGTTTGGGGCTGAGCCGGAAGACATTGATACTGGCCAGCACTACCATCATAGGACAGCGCACGGCCATGCGGATCATCATTTGGAAGCACATCTGGATATTGGCGATATCCGAGGTCAACCGGGTCACGATACTGGATGTGGAAAACTTATCAATGTTGGCAAAGTCAAATGCCTGCACGCGGTAGTACATATCATGCCGCAGATTCCGGGAGAAGCCGGTGGCGGCATAAGATGCGAAAACTGCAGAAGCAACGCCAAACGCAAGACTGCTCAGGGCGCACAGCACAAGCTGCAACCCATACTGTACCACGGCAGCCATGTTTCCGGTTTTGATACCGAAGTCCACGACCTTGGCGATAATACCGGGGATAAGGACCTCCATATATACCTCGCCGATCATACACAGGGGGCTGAGTATGGTCGCCCAGGTATATTCCCGAACGCTTCGGGCAAGACGAAAAAGCATATGTAGCAAACCTCCTTTGCGGGGAAATGATCTTAAATATGTATTTTATACGGATTGTGCTGTAAAAGCAATACACACAACAGAAAATTTACAATTTTAACAGGGACAGTCGGTGACTGTCCCTGCTCGGTCAGCGGTGATTTTTTCGGTTCTCCATGTGACCGGAACGGATCACCGGCGGCTTTGGGTCCGTGATGTCCCAATTGACGGTTTTCTTTTCATCCTCTTTCATAAAAGACCCTCCCGAAGTAGTTTGCTTCGGGAGGGTCAAAATCATACAAAAAACCGGTTACTTCTCCAGGGCCATGACCTTGTCGATGCGGCGCTGATGACGCTCGTTGTGGGAAAATTCCGTGCCCAGCCAGGTATCCACGATCTCAAAGGCAAGCATCTGACCCACCACACCGGCACCCAGGGCCATCATGTTGGTGTCGTTGTGCTCCCGGGTCATCCGGGCAGACATCACATCCGACAGCAGAGCACAGCGGATCCCGGCAACCTTGTTGGCAGTGATGGATACGCCAATGCCGGTGGTGCACAGGACGATGCCCTTCTCGCACTGACCGGCGGCCACAGCCTTGGCGGCGGGGGCGGCATAATCCGGGTAGTCGCAGCTGTCAAGGGTATGGGTGCCGAAGTCACAGACCTCGTGACCCTGTTTATGCAATCTTTCCACCAGGGCGTTCTTCAGATCCAAGGCGCCGTGGTCACAAGCGATGGCGATTTTCATAAGTATACCTCCTAATTGTGGTCGTTCAAATTACAAGCCCACCGTTGACGGAGAGCACATGTCCTGTTACAAATCCTGCGTCAGACAGATATACGATGGCTTCAGCAACGTCCTCCGGCTTGCCGTTCCGGCCCAATGGGGTCTGCTGCCGCAGGTCCTCCAATGCTTCCTGGGAAACATCGGCGCACATATCTGTCAGGATTACGCCAGGGGCTACGCAGTTGACCCGGATGCCGCTGGGGCCCAGCTCCTGAGCCAGGGCTTTTGTCAGGGCAATGACGGCACCCTTGGTGGCAGAGTAGGCTGCTTCGCAGGAGGCACCCACCTGTCCCCACATGGAGCTGACGGTGACGATACTGCCGGACTGCTTTTGCAGGAAGGCAGGCATGGCCGCATTGACGCAGTGGTAGATGCCTTTGACGTTGACATCAAAGCTCCGGTCCCAGTCTGCTTCCGGCAGGGTGCTCATCAGCCCGTACCGGCAGATTCCAGCATTGCATACAAGCACATCCACATCGGGGACCTGGGAGAAGGCATCCCTGACGGCAGCTCCGTCGGAAACATCGCAGCAAATGGCGGTAGCGCCGGTCTTGCCGGAAACGGCTTGCGCCGCGGCATGGTCTTTTTCGTACAGGAAGAAGACCCGGTCGCCCCGAGCGGCAAATGCCGCCACCGTTGCAGCACCGATACCCCGGCTGCCGCCGGTGATCATAACTGTTTTCATAGCATTCTCCTTAAAAAAGCTGTTGCGGAAGCAACAGCTTTTCGTGCTTATCTTCTGCGGCTCTTGGTCCGGTGGTCGGAATACTGCCGCAGGGACGAGATCTTGCTGTCAGACTCAGACATAAAGGCTTTGAGCTTTTCCTCAAATAGCTGGTCAGCGGTCTTAGGCGCAGGGGGAGGAGCGGGAGTGTTCGCAGGACGGGGAGCGGGATTCTCCCGGCGGGGCGCGCCGGTGCGGAAGTTGCCGGCTGGGCGCTGCTGAGACTGGGGCTTAGGCTCCAGTCGCGTGATGGACAGGTTGATCTTTGTGCCTTCGATGGCAATGACCGTGACTTTCACATCCTGACCTTCGGTCAGATGCTGGCGGATATCACTGACATAGGAATTGGACACCTCAGAAATATGTACCAAACCGGTCTTGTTCTCAGGCAGTGCGATAAACGCACCGAAATTGGTGATGGATTTGACTTTGCCCTCTAAAATTGCTCCTACGGTTAACTCCATACTTGGTTTGCTTCCTCCATTTATATCGGGATAGGATAAAATTATTCCGTCTCGAAGATCACGCTGTCTTTGTCCACAAGACCCAGGATCTCATTGGCGATCTGTCTTACGCTTTCTACGGAGCCCAGAATGGAGATCCGGTCCTTCAGATCTTGATTTTCCTGCTCCAGCGCGGCGGCCTGCTGCCGAAGATCCTCCAGTTGCTGCTTTTGGCCCAGGGTCGCGGCGGACAGGACCACCACGGCCACCGTGCACAGCACGATGGCGCCCAGGACCACGCTTTTTAACAGCGGGGAGCTGCGGCGATAAACCAGCCGGACACGGCTGAGCGTATTGCGTAGCTTTTTCATGGGTCACTCCTTCGGGTGCATTTTGCGAATAATGACGGATATTACAGTTTATTGTACCCATTTTTTTTACGGTTAACAAGAGGGAATTTATAAATTTTACGAATTTTTTTAAAAATTTTTCCAAAGGGACGGATCAAAAAGGTCAAAATCTTTCCGGTGACAGACCAAAAACCGGCAAAGACCGGACGCAGGAGCTTGCCCACGGTCAGCTCCCAGGTCAGTCCGCCCAGGAGAAGACCGGAGCAGCAGCCCAGGCGGATATCCCCCCGACACACCCCAAAGCACAAATAAAGCCACGCCCAGAAAACTCCGGCCAAAAACACCAGGTCAGACAGGTGCGGATGCCGGCGCCGCAATGGCCGCAGGAACCCGTAGTACAGTCCCAGACCCGCACCCATAACAAAGGCAACGGAAAAGTGGCGGATCGATTCGGCGGGGATCATCGCAGCAGCCGCCGCATCCAGCCGCCGGTGGCTCTGGGCTCCTCGTAAGCCAGGGCGCAGACCGTTCCTTCCACGGCCACCTGGCCCCCTTCCGGAGTCAGAGTCTTCAGATGCAGATCCTCTCCCTGGACCAACAGTGTGCCCTGGGCGGTGTGGAGCACTACGGCGTGCTCATCGAAGCTGACTACCTCCGTTACGCCGGTCATGGTCAGCAGCTTGCGTTCGCTCAGCGTCAGCTTGTGGGGCAAATGCCCGGTTTGTTCGGCCATGTCCATCCCTCCTTGCTTTCCGTAAAGCCTATGTGACGTTTTTACACCGTAGAACATTTGACACGGAATACAATTGGGGGTATACTGAAAAAAACGGAAAAACAAGGAGAAATGACCATGCTGTTTGATACCCACGCCCATATGAATGACCCGGCCTTCGATGAAGACCGGGCGCAGATCCTGTTGGGCTTAAAGGATAAAAATGTAGGCTACATGATGAATGTGGGCTGTTGCCTGGAGTCTTCCCGGGACTGTATCGCCATGGCAGAGCAGTACCCCTTCGTCTACGCGTCTGTCGGCTCCCATCCCGACTCTGCCGATGAGGTGGATGAGGCGGTGCTGGAGCAGTATCGCCAAATGGCGAAACACCCCAAAGTGAAGGCTGTTGGGGAGATCGGCCTGGATTATTATTATGAGACCATTCCCAGGGAAGTCCAGCAAAAAGCCTTCCGGCTGCAGATGGAGTTGGCAAAGGAACTGAATATGCCGGTGATCGTCCATGAGCGCAACGCCCATGACGACGGTATGCGTATCGTTAAGGACTTTAAGGGAGTTACCGGTGTGTTCCACTGCTATTCTGGCTCTGCGGAAATGGCAAGGCAGCTGGTGGATATGGGCTGGTACATCGGCTTTACCGGCGTGCTGACCTTTAAGAATGCCCGCAAGGCTGTGGAGACGGCAGAACGGATCCCGCTGGAGCGGATCGTGCTGGAAACGGACTGCCCGTTCATGGCGCCGGAGCCCTTCCGGGGCAAGCGCAATGACCCGGGGTATCTGTACCGCATGGCAGAACGCCTTGCCCAGCTCCGGGGAATCTCCACCGAGGAAGTGGAAGCAGTCACAACAGAAAACGCCAAGCGGCTATACCGGATTTAACCGGCACTGCGTCGCATGGTCTTGACCAACTGCTCGCAGAAGCCCCAGACTGGGGGCTCCAGCCACTTGTCATAGAGAATGCACATATACAGGGCCTGATGCCAGTTTTCCAACGGAAGGAAAGCAACATCCTCCCGGTCCCGGATACAGGCATCGGCGATCACGGCAAAGCCGACCCCGGCGGCCACCAGATCCAGCGCAGCCTGTGCGGTATTGACGGTGCAGATGATGTGCTCCTCGGCGGAGCTGCCGCTGGCCCATTGACCGAAGCTGTTTTCCATGTCTGTGTGGAATGCGATCTGCGACATTCCCTCAAGCTCATGGGGGCGAATGTGGTCACTGGCTGCCAAAGGATGGGACATAGGCAGAGCAACGCAGAAATCCCGTTGGCCCAGCTTCCGGAAGTGGAGACTACGGTCCCGATTGGTGGTGTCCACGATGGCCATGTCCAGCTTTTCCTGCCGCACCAAATCCATCAGGTCCTCGGCAGAGCTTTCCGTCAGCCGGAAACGGATCCGGTCATTTTGTTGGGCGTAGGTAGCGATCTCTCCGGCTACGGCGTCAGAGAGCATCCCGGACACCATACCCATACGGATCACCACCGGGGCGCTGACCTTGCTGTCGCGCAGGGTCATGGAGGCCAGGTTCAGCTCCCGCAGGGCAGTATCGACTTTTTCCCGGTAGTAGCGGCCTTCCTCCGTCAGCCGGATATTTCTGCCTACCTTTTCAAACAGCTTGATCCCACCAAGCTCTGTTTCCAAATGGTGGATGGCACTGCTCAGAGATGGCTGGGAGATACCCAGCCGGGCAGCGGCCAGGGTATAGTGCTCCACCTGCGCCAGTACGGAAAAATACCGAAGATAGTTGTAGTTCATAAAGACACCCCAAAACCTATAGATATAAACTATAGATAAAATATCATAACTATATTGGTTTTTGCAAGAAAAAAATATATAATGCCAAAGGAATCTGCAAGATCTGCTTGTCACGGCGGTTTTACCTGCCTGTTGCAGGCTTTTTTTATGAAAAGCTGCGCAACTGTGCGTTGCGTTTGGAAAAGAAATGTGTTACTATAACAGATGGAGAATTACCGTCAGCGAGGCGGAGCACAGTTTGCTATGACAGCAAGGAGAAAAAGACCATGAGCTTTACATACAAGGGCCTGCAGGCTCAGTACAACCGGCACATCGTCACAGACGAGGAGATCGACCGGAATATGCAGCGGCTGCTGCAGCAAAATCCCAGAATCACAGAGGTGACGGACCGCCCCACCCAGGATGGGGACGAGGTGGTTTTGAACTATGCCGGCTTCTGTGAGGGCGAACAGTTCCCCGGTGGTACCGCAGAAAATCAGACCTTGGTTTTGGGTAGCGGTATGTTTATCCCCGGCTTTGAGGAACAGCTTTTGGACAAGGTCCCCGGCCAGGAGGTCACAGTCACAGTAACCTTCCCTACGGAGTATCACGCCGAGGAGCTTGCCGGCAAAGAGGCACAGTTTCAATGCAAGATCCTGAGCATCCGGATCAAGTCCCAGTATGAGCTGGATGACACCTTCGCCAAGGAGGTCGGACACTGCGAATCCCTGGAGCAGATGCGCCAGAGGATGGGTGAAAGCCTGCAGAAGTATACCGACGACCGTGGGGAGATGGACCTGCAGGAGCAGCTTTTGCGGCAGGCCGCGGAGACGTTGGAATTCACCGTCACCGAAAAGATGCTTGACGAGGCAGTGGAGAATCAGATGCAGAATCTGCAGGCGCAGCTTGCTCAGCAGGGCTTGAGCCTGGAAATGTACTGCCAGTTTATGAGCACCACGCCGGAGCAGCTTCGCGCCGATGCCCGACCCTCTGCAGAGGCGGCGGTCCGCAGCCGCGCAGCCATCGACGAGATCGTGTTCCAGGAGGGTCTTGAGGCGGACCAGGATGAGATCGCCAAGGCGCTGGCCGTGATCTGCCGCCATAACGAAATTACCATGGAGGAGCTCAAGGAGCAGTACGACGCCGCTTTGGAACAAGCGGTCATCAACAGTGTACTCACCGGCAAGGTCATGCGTCTGATCCGGGACGCGGCCATTGTTACGCAGGTATAAACATATCAACAATGTGCTGCCTAGCGGCACTCAAATTTAAGCAGGAAACATACTATGGCAATCGTTTTTGACGAAAATGGCAAGTACGTGGATGAGAAGGGCCATGTGAAACTGGATCCCACCAAGTTCGCTGACTGGCAGATCGCTGAGGAAGCAGAGAAGAATCTGCCCTCTGTTGACTTCTTCCGTCAGAAGCTGGGCCTGCTGGAGGATGAGATCATCCCCTACGGCAAGACCCCCAAGATCGACTTCATCAAGGTCATGAACCGTCTGAAGGACAAGCCCGACGGCAAGTTCATCGAGGTCACCGCTGTTACCCCCACCCCCTTCGGCGAGGGTAAGTCCACTGTTTCTCTGGGCCTGATCGAGGGCCTGGGCTACATCGGCAAGAATGCAGGCGGCGCTCTGCGTCAGCCCTCCGGCGGCCCCACCATGAATGTTAAGGGTACTGCAGCCGGCGGCGGCAATGCTCTGCTGATGCCCATGACCGAGTTCTCCCTGGGTCTGCGCGGCGACATCAACGACATCATGAACGCCCACAACCTGGCTATGGTTGCTCTGACTGCCCGTATGCAGCACGAGCGCAACAACAACGACGAGTGGCTGGCAAAGAAGGGCCTGAAGCGTCTGGACATCGACCCCAAGCGTGTGGAGATGGGCTGGGTCATCGACTTCTGCGCACAGTCTCTGCGTAACATCATCATCGGCATCGGCGGCCGTCTGGACGGCTTCATGATGGAGTCCAAGTTCGGCATCGCCGTTGGCTCCGAGCTGATGGCTATTCTGGCTGTTGCCCGCGACCTGAAGGATCTGCGTGATCGCATCGGCAAGATCGTTGTGGCTTACTCTCGCTCCGGCGAGCCTGTCACCTGTGAGGATCTGGACGTTGCCGGCGCTATGACCGCCTGGATGCGTAACGCCATCAACCCCACCATGTGCTACTCCGTGGAGCATCAGCCTGTGCTGATCCACGCCGGTCCTTTCGCAAACATTGCCATCGGCCAGTCCTCTGTTATTGCTGACCGCCTGGCTCTGAAGCTGTTTGACTACCATGTTACCGAGTCCGGCTTCGCTGCCGACATCGGCTTCGAGAAGTTCTGGAACGTTAAGACCCGTCTGTCCGGCCTGACTCCCAACGTTTCTGTTCTGGTCGCAACCGTCCGCAGCCTGAAGATGCACGGCGGCGGTCCCAAGGTCACTCCCGGCGCACCTCTGCCCCAGGAGTACAAGGAAGAGAACCTGGAGCTGCTGGAGAAGGGTACCTGCAACCTGTTCCACCATGTAAACACCATCAAGAAGTCCGGCATCACCCCCGTTGTCTGCATCAACCGGTTCTACACCGATACCGATGCTGAGATCGCTCTGCTGAAGAAGCTGTGTGCTGAGAAGGGTGTCCGCTGCGCCGAGTCCAACCACTGGCGTTACGGCGGCGAAGGCGCTGCTGAGCTGGCACAGGTCGTCGTTGAAGCCTGCGAGACCAAGAACGAGGTCAAGTTCCTGTACGATCTGGAGATGCCCCTGCGTCAGCGCGTTGAGCTGATCGCGAAGGAAGTCTACGGCGCCGACGGCGTTGACTGGGCTCCTCTGGCTGTTCAGAAGGCTGAGCGTTTCGAGTCCGATCCCAAGTACGCTGACTACTGCACCATGATGGTCAAGACCCACCTGTCCCTGTCCGATGATCCCACCAAGAAGGGTGTGCCCACCGGCTGGAGACTGGCTGTCCGCGACATCCTGGAGTACGGCGGCGCAAAGTTCCTGTGCCCCATGGCCGGTACCATCTCCATGATGCCCGGTACTGCTGCAGATCCCGCATACCGCCGTGTTGACGTTGACACCGAGACCGGTAAGGTCAGCGGCCTGTTCTAAGCAATTATAGTCCCTTATAAAGCACAGGCGGGAAACCGCCTGTGCTTTTGGGGCGTTTTAAGAAGTATCGTAGGGCGGGGGTCTGCTCCCGCCGCACCTAAGGAAAATCCGCCGGCGGAGGCAAGCCCCCGCCCTACAATATGAAGTTAAGGAGTAATTACCTATGGATATGACAATGGAAACCTGCCGCAAGTTTGTGGAAGTGCTGGCTTCTGACGCACCGGCTCCCGGTGGCGGCGGTGCCGCTGCGCTGGTCGGTGCTATCGGCACGGCTTTGGGCAACATGGTCGGCTCTCTGACCGTTGGCAAGAAGAAGTATGCCGATGTGGAGGCTGAGATCATCGAGCTGAAGGCCAAGTGCGATGCCCTGCAGAAAGAACTGCTGGACCAGGTAGAGGCTGACGAGGTCAACTTCCTGCCTTTGGCCAAGGCCTACGGCATCCCCAAGGATGACCCGAACCGGGACAAGATCATGGAGGAGGCCACCATCATCGCCTGCTCTACCCCCATGAAGATCATGGAGCTGAGCTGCCAGGCCATTGAGTACATCGCTGTGTTTGCCGCCAAGGGCAGCCGCCTGGCTGTTTCCGATGCCGGCTGCGGTGCTGTGTGCTGCAAGGCTGCGCTGCAGGCTGCTTCTCTGTACGTGTTCATCAACACCAAGACTCTGAAGAACCGTGCGGTCGCTGAGGAGATGAACGCCAAGGCTCTGGGCATGCTGGCAAAGTACGGCGAGATGGCCGATGAGATCTTTAACACCGTCAAGGCCGGCTTCGGCGTTTGACCCAAGGATATAGGAGGAATTTCTTATGGCAAAGCTGCTGTTGGGCAAGGAAGTTACCGATGCCCTGAATGCAAACCTGCAGGAGCGCACTGCTGCCCTGCGTGCCAAGGGTGTGGAACCCACCCTGGCCATCGTCCGTGTGGGCGAGGATCCCAGCGACCTGTCCTATGAGCGTGGCGCAACCAAGCGCGCTGAGCTGGTGGGCGTGTCTGTGAAGAACTACATCCTGCCAGCCGATGCAGATAAGGACGCAGTCCTGGCTGTGATCGACGAGATCAACGCCGACGACACCATCCACGGTGTGCTGATGTTCCGTCCTCTGCCCAAGCATCTGAAGGCAGACCAGAATGAGATCTGTAACCGCCTGGATCCCAAGAAGGATATGGACTGCATGACCCATATGTCCAACGCCGGTGTCTTTGAGGGCCTCAATGACCTGGGCTACGCACCCTGCACCCCCGCGGCCTGTATGGAGATCCTGGATTTCTACGGCATCGACTGCAAGGGCAAGAACGCTGTGGTCATCGGCCGCAGCCTGGTGGTGGGCAAGCCTGCCGGCATGATGCTCATGGGCAAGAATGCCACCGTCACCACCTGCCACACCCGCACCGTCAACACTGCAGAGATCTGCCAGCGGGCGGACATCATCATCTCTGCTGCCGGTGTGCTCAACAGTCTGACCAAGGATTTTGTCCGTCCCGGCCAGGTTGTCATCGATGTATCCATCAACTGGGATGAGAACAAGATCAACGCCAAGGGCGGCAAGGGCGGCATCGCCGGCGACGCCAAGTTTGACGAGGTGGAGCCCATCGTAGAGGCTATCACTCCTGTTCCCGGCGGCGTTGGCTCCGTGACCACTTCCGTGCTGATGAAGCACGTGGTGGAGGCTGCTGAGAAGGTCTAAAACAGAAAAACCTCCTGCATAACTGGCGAAAAGGTGGATCACCACCGGGGAGTGCAGGAGAGCAAACGCCGATCGCCTGGGCAATTCGAACCGTTGGGGTCGAATTGCCCATTTTTAAAAAAGAGGTTATCTTATGAAGAAGATCAAGAATTTGCCGGAGAGCAGCTTTCTGAAGCTGTTTTTCGCCTTTGTTTCTCTTAGCTTTATCGTTGCGGCCTTCATTATGCCCGATAGAGCCGATGCGTTTACCGGCCTGTGGAAGATCATGACCGGTACCTGCAAGATCTCTACCAACTATTTTGCCCTCGGTGGCTTTGCGGCGACCTTCCTGAATATGGGACTGGTAGGCCTGTTGTGCACCGCCCTGTGCTTCCTGCCCGGTGCCAAGCCCAATAATGTAACGACGCTGGGCGTGCTGCTGACCATTGGCTTTGGCTCCTGGGGCATTAACCCGCTGAACATGGTCCCTACCGTTTTGGGCGTAGCCCTGTTCTGCCTGGTGAAGAAGGAAAAGCTGGGTGCCATGTCCAACGCCATGATGTACTCCACCGGTATTGCACCCTTGATCTCGGATCTGCTGTTCCGCTATCCCGGTTTGGAGTATGTGGGCTTCAACTGGCTGGGTCTGTGTCTGGCGCTGTTCGTCGGCCTGGTCATCGGCTTCTTCCTGCCTGCGGGTCTTGCCCACGCGCCCAACATCCACAAGGGCTATGACCACTACAGCGCGGCTGTGCCCATTGGCATGACGGCCTTCTTCCTGCGGGCGGCTTTGTACACCGTGATGCTGGGCATGAAGACAGGGGATCTGTCTGCGCTGCCTGCGTTGGATGTGGTGTCCTGGCCTATGACCAATATTTTCTGCTTTGCGGTA
>JAZNDJ010000050.1:0-10513 GCA_045588045.1 Faecousia sp. | reverse complement strand
GTGGATTGTCATGAGTGACAAAAAATCATAAAACCGAAAAAAAGACTTGCACACACGTACAAATGTTGCTATAATGTGGACATTCGACGTGCGAGAGGAAAATGCGTCATTTTCTTTCTTTTATTTCGAATACATGGGATGAGAGGCACCGCTCAATCGAGCGGTGCTTCTTGTTCTCTGCCGGCACCTCGTTTTTGCGTAAATACGCAAGAAAATTGAGGGAACATGCGAATAATGCGCAAAGACGCGTTGTTTTCTTGATAGACCTTGCTTATTCTGGACCAATATGCTAAACTAAAATAGCACGAGATACTAATACCAAGGAAAAGGAGATATGCGATATGAAAAGAATTTTTGCTTTGCTTCTGGCAGTCATAATGGTCCTGTGTCTGTGCGCCTGCGGCGGCGACACGGAGGAAGGCGGCAAGGAAAGCGGCGGCTCCGGTGTTTTGGAGGTCGGCGTCTCCCGTCAGAGCATCATGCCCTCTAGCCCTATCGGCGTACACATTACCGGTGGCGGTGATCCCAACCGTATCTCTACCGGCTACTTGGATGAGCTGACCATCACCTGCATTGCTATCACGGATGCCCAGGGCAATACGGTTCTGATGTACTCCCAGGATCTCCACAATCCCCATAAGGCGTTTGTGAGTATTTGTAAGACCCAGATCACAGAGGCGACCGGTGTGCCGGCAGAGGATATCTACATGGCAGCCACACATACCCATTCCTCTCTGCTCCCCACCGACACAGCGACTAGCGGCAATGTGGATTTTAACAACAAGTACTACGCTGCAGTTGTTAACGCAGCAAAGGAAGCTTTGGCTGATCGGGCACCTGCTGTGATGCAGGGTGGAAATTTGGATATCAACGAGGTCAGCGACCATGATATGGCCTTCGTTCGTCATTATTCCATCAGCGATGGATCTGTAGCTGGCTCCAACTTCGGCAGTTACAATAATGGCAAGATCGTGGGTCACCCCTATGAAGCTGACCAGGTTGCGCAGCTGATCCGGTTTGTTCGTGAGGGCAAGGACAAGGACGTTCTGATGATGAACTGGCCTGCCCACTCCACCTTTAACGGCACCACCACCTTGCTCAACGTATCTGCGGACTATCCCGCACCTCTGCGCACCTATATTGAGGATAATTCCGATTGCATTTTCGGCATTTTCCTGGCCGGTGCCGGCGACCAGACTCCCAACTCCCTGTGGGTGGAGGATAATCACGGCTTGGAGTACCAGGCCTATGGTCAGGCCTTGGGCAAGATCGTTTTGGACAATATGGAGTCTGTCCTGCAGCCCATTGCGGATGGGACCATCCAGCAGACGGAGCTGAACTATACCGCAACCACCAACCCCAGTGATGCAGAAACAGTGGCATTGGCGTCCGAGGTTTATAATTACTTCTTGGCGAACGGTCAGACCGCAGGCACGCAGTACGCTATTCAGAAGGGATTCTACAGTGCCTATGAGGCCCGCGCCATCGTCGCCCGCTCCGGTCTGCCGGCAACAAAGGATATTCCTTTGAGGGCCATGCGTCTTGGCGATATGTCCTTTGTGTTCGCGCCCTATGAGATGTCTGGACCCAATGCCCGCTTCATCCGGGAGAATACCCCGTTTGAGATGACTTTCGTCATGGCATACTGTGAAGATACATATGGCTACGTCCCTGTGCCTGAAAACTATGAGTACAACGGCAATAGAGGCAGCTATGAGGCTTACGACAGCGACTATTGCAAGGGCACGGCGGAAATTCTGGCTGATAATTATATCAGCATGCTCGGCGACCTGAAAAACAGCTAAATCCAAATGATCCAACGTGCACAGCGCAAACGCGCTGTGGACGTTTTCCTTACATTGCGAATGTTGCAGATAACCTTTCCAAAATTACAAATCTGTGGGGAACACCTTGATCATCTTCTGGGGAATTTTATAAAAAAGACGGGTATTCAGCGGTGGCTTTTTTGACCGCAGTCTTTGATCCTGTGAATAAGTTTGCTTTATAATGCCATAAAGTAAAGCTAAAACGAATACCTCCCGATAATGCTTGATAATTGCTACACGTTATGCTAATATAATAATATCCTGATATCAGCGGAAGGAGTATACATATATGAAACGCATTTTCACGCTTTTACTGGCAATGCTTATGATTCTGTCCCTGTGCGCCTGTGGCGGCACGGAGGACGGCGAAACAAAGGAAAACTTTGATACCCTCCAGGTTGGCTTCGGCAAAGCCAAGATCCAACCCCCGGACATCACTATCCGGCTGACCGGCGGCGGCGACCCCAACCGTATCGCCACCGGTGTGCTGGATGAATTGTACCTGACTTGTTTTGCCATCACCGATACCGACGGCACCACGCTGCTGATCTATACCGTGGATATCCAAAGTGCCGATGTTAGCTGGAGTACCCCGGCCCGCGAATTTATTTCTGAGCGTACCGGTGTGCCAGTATCCAATATCATCTTCGGCTCTACCCATACTCACTCCGTTCCCGGCTTGAATACGAATACCGAAGCCAACAAGAAGTATAATGAAGTCTTTGAAGCCGGTTTGATCAAGGCTACCGACGATGCCTTGGCTGATCGCTCCGATGCGGAGATCCAGGTGGGAACCGCCGACGGCACTATGGAAAACGGCAAAAAGCTGGCTTATGTGCGCCACTACATCATGAACGACGGTTCTGTTTATGGTTCCAACTTTGGCACCAGCACCTCCGGCTTTACCGGCACACACCCCTATGATGCGGATACCGAGGCCCAGCTGCTGAAATTTGTCCGCCCTGCCGAGGATAAGAAGGATGTGCTGATGGTGAGCTGGCCTTGCCACTCCACCTTTAACGGCACTACCGCGCTGAAGAACCTGTCTGCCGACTGGCCCAGCCCCACCCGGGATTACATTGAGGCCAATTCCGACTGCCTGGTGGGTATTTTCCTGGGCGGCGCTGGCAACCAGGTCCCCAATTCTGCGGATCCCTATGAAAACCACCAGCTGGACTACCGGGCCTATGGCGCAGCCTTGGGCCAGATCATCGTAGATGCGCTACCCAATACTACTAAGGTCGAGGATGGAACCATCAAGATCACCAGCAAGGAATTTGTAACCGAATCCAATATTTATACCGGTGACAAGCTTGCCGATGCTGTGGACGCTTATGACTACTTCCTGAAGAACGGCCAGGCAGCCGGTAATACGTATGCAAGATCGAAGGGTTTTGAGAGCTGCTACCATGCCCGTGCCATTGTGCAGCGCTCCAAGCTAGGGCCGACCAAAGAGGTGACCTTGTCCACCATTTCTCTGGGTAATTTGTCTTTCATCGTGGCACCTTATGAGATGTTCTCCAAGAGCGCCCAGGAGATCAAGAACAAAACGCCCTTTGATATGACCTTCCTGCTATGTTATGCCAATGGCTCTGTGGGTTATATCCCCACCACCGAGGGCTACGACTATAACGATGGCATCGGCTGCTACGAAGCATATTCCACTGGATGGCCCAAGGGCGCGGCAGAGGAACTGTCGGCGGAGTATCTTAAGCTGTTAGAGGAACTGAAAGCGGAATGAACTGTTCAGGAGGCCGTAATTTTGCGGCCTCCTGACAAGCTATAAGGGGATAGATGAAAATGCAAAATTTGCGAGACGATGCCGATTACATTATTCGATCGGCAATAACGGCTGTTCAGCCGGATGCGGCAGTCAAGCGGGCCCTGGAGGGACGGAAGTTTCCCGGCAGAGTCGTGCTGGTATCTGCCGGCAAGGCGGGCTGGCAGATGGCAAAGGCTGCCTATGATTGCCTGGGCGACCGGATTGACAGTGGTGTTATCGTCACCAAGTACGACCATATTATGGGCCCAATATCCAATTTTTCCTGCCGGGAGGCAGGACACCCGGTTCCGGATGAAAACTCCTTCCGCGCCACAACAGAGGCTCTGGCGTTGGTTTCGGGACTGACCGAGGACGATACCGTGCTGTTCCTGCTGTCGGGCGGCGGTAGTGCCCTGTTTGAGGCACCCCTTGTTTCCGGTGAAGAGCTGCAGGATATCACGAAGCAACTATTGGCCTGCGGTGCGGATATCGTGGAGATTAATACCATCCGCAAGCGCCTTTCGAACGTCAAGGGTGGCCGCTTTGCCCAGCATGCTGCGCCGGCCCATGTGTTTTCCATTGTGCTGTCCGATATTTTAGGCGATCCTTTGGACATGATCGCCTCCGGCCCAGCCTGCCCCGATCGTTCCACCTGCCGGCAGGCATTGGAAATTGCGGAGAAATATGAACTCAAGCTGTCACAGACCGCTCGCGAGCTTCTGAGCTGTGAAACACCCAAGACACTCAGTAACGTGACTACCTTCATTAATGGCTCTGTGCGGGAGC
Source organism: Faecousia sp. (assembly GCA_045588045.1). Lineage (GTDB taxonomy): Bacteria > Bacillota > Clostridia > Oscillospirales > Oscillospiraceae > Faecousia. Next base: position 6,139 of record JAZNDJ010000050.1, on the reverse strand, counting down.
TGTGCGCCGCTGCGGCGGACGCCTGCCGCCAGCTTGGCTATGCACCAGTGATTCTGACAGACGAATTGACCTGCCAGGCCAAGGAGGCAGGCTCCTTCCTGGCCTCCATCGGAAAGATGCACAGCACAGCCGGTAAACGCCAGGCCTTCATTGCAGGCGGTGAGACCGTTGTCCAGCTTACCGGCAAGGGGCTGGGAGGCAGAAATCAGGAGCTGGCCCTTGCAGCCGCAGCCGGGATCGACGGCCTGGACGGTGTTGCGGTGTTCAGCATCGGCAGTGACGGCACCGATGGTCCTACAGATGCCGCCGGCGGTTATGTGGACGGCACGACTGCGAACATCCTGCGTCAGCAGGGAGTCGATATTTTCCGCATCCTGCGGGATAACGATGCCTATCATGCTTTGGAAAAATCTGACGGTCTGATCATTACCGGCCCCACCGGCACCAACGTCAATGACGTTGCGGTGGTTTTGATCGAAGGATAAAAGATCCCCGGTTTTGCGTTTGCAAAACCGGGGATAGCTTATATTGTGTTTTCTCGCTCCAGACTGCGCTTATACTCAGTAACCGTCATGCCGTAGTAACGCTTAAAAATACGGCTGATGTAGTTCACATCAGTGAAGCCAACATGCTTTCCTGCCTGGGCCAGAGTGTATCCGTAGCGGCGGATCAGTACGATCATATAGGAGAGCTTGCTGCGGTTTATGTACTCCATCAGCGGAACACCCTCGGTGCTGCTGAATACGTTGGTCAGATAGTTTTTGCTGACACCGATGGCGTTGGCTACATCGCTGACTGTAAGGCGGCGGCTGATATTTTCGGAGATGAAGGCCTTCGCTCGGATACAGTGGCGACGGTTGCCGGGGGATATCAGATCTGTATCTGCCTGACATTGCTGTACCCGCTCTGCCAACTTGTGGATCAGGGTCATAAAGTCGGCACATTCCTCAAAATAGCTGCGCTCAAGCTGAGCGGTTTTTGCCCGGGCAATGCTACGGATCAGATTGAAGATCTCGCTGTTTTCTGCGGAGGCGGGGATATACAGGGGCAGTGTCACAGTATGACCGGTGGGTGGGGGACAGGTGTTCACCATAGATACATGGCTTTGGATCAGAAATTCCGCGGAGGTATGCCGGTGAAGCTGATGGGGATTTTTTACAGATATTTCAAACTGACAATGGGGCGGAATAATAAAGATCCCATTTTCCTCAAAAACAAACTCTCCCAAGGGCCCGGAACAAACGATCGGATTTTGCTCAACAAAACCGATCTCTAAAACACCGCCATTTTCCGGCGTTTTTCCGTACATTCCATAGCTGTGGGTATCGATCCGGAAGGAATAGTTGTCCGCGGCCAAGCTGTGGGCAAAGGCGATCTTCTCAAAGGAAAAAATGTTGATCTCAGCGAACATTGGGGCGTTAGTCATCTGTCTCTCCACTCCTTTTCAGCTGAGTATAGCAAATATTTTCAACATTTCAATGCCTAAAATAAGAAAATTAGCACAAATTAAAGAATGAATATAGAAATAAGGCAACTTTACGCAAATGTTTCTGTCGTGAGGATGTGATTTCTCCTAGATATATCCTGTGGTGGCTTATGTAGTACGTGGACCCATACCATCAGAAATCTCTGAAGCAAACGAAAAATGCGTTGGGAGATAAGGGATTGACAAGAATCCGGTTACCGGGTATGATAAATAAAAAAAAGAGAGGTCGATCGTGATGGAACATGGAGCATTGGCGGCAAAACTTTTTATGGACGGCTATAACTGCGCACAGGCTGTCGCAGTGGCATTCTGCGACAAGACAGGATTGGAACAGAACTGTGCCGCAAGAATGGCATCCTCCTTTGGCGGTGGCATGGGCCGTATGCGGGAGGTCTGCGGCGCAGTCAGCGGTATGTTGCTGGTGCTGGGCCTGCTGTACGGCTATGACGACATCCGGGATGATACCGCCAAAAAGGCCCAGTATGCCGTTGTGCAGGATCTGGCAGAGAAATTCCGAGCGGAAAACGGCAGCATCATCTGCCGGGAGATCCTCAAAAATCCGCCCTCCGACCCTTCCCCCACGCCCCGCAGCGCAGAATTCTATCAAATGCGGCCCTGCGCCCGGATGGTGTATGTAGCGGCGGATCTTCTGGACCAATACATTGCAGAACATCCTACGGACTAAGAAAATCGCCTGCTTCCTTGGAAGCAGGCGAGGTTTTACAGCAGAGGGATGTTGTTTTCCTTGCAGATGCGAAGGGTGTCCTCGTCCCATAGGCTGGTCTGGACCTCACCGATGTGGGCGCAGCCGATCAGCAGCATGCAAAGCCGGCTTTGGCCGATGCCGCCGCCAATGGTCAGAGGCAGCTCGTCATTCAGGAGCATCTTGTGGAAGGGCAGGCTCCGTCTGTGATTGCAGCCGGCGGCGGAAAGCTGCCGGTCCATGGCTGCGGGATCCACCCGGATGCCCATGGAGGAGATCTCAAAGGCAATACCTAACAGGTCGTTCCAGAAGATCAGATCGCCGTTGAGGGTCCAGTCGTCATAGTCGGGAGCCCGGTTTCCGTGGGGCTTGCCGGAACGGAGCTTGCCGCCGATCTGCAGGATGAAGGCGGTCTTATGCTCTTTCAGATACAGGTACTCCCGTTCCTCCGGGGTAGCATCGGGGAACAGATCCTCCAGCTCCTGGGAAGTAATAAAGCTGACCTGACGGGTAAGCTCCACGGTGATCTGGGGGAATGCTTTTTTCAGTGCGTCGCTGGCATCGCAGATCACGTCGGCAATGGACTGGACGGTGGCCTTCAGATAAGCCTCGGTCCGGTCCTCCTTTTCGATGATCCGCTCCCAGTCCCACTGGTCAACGTAAATGGAGTGGATGTTGTCCAGCTCCTCATCCCTGCGGATGGCGTTCATATCGGTGTAAAGGCCCTCATGCACGGCAAAGCCGTACTTTTTCAGAGCCAGCCGCTTCCATTTGGCCAAAGAGTGGACCACCTGCGCATCGTCGCCAATGGCGGGGATGTCAAAGGTGACGGCCCGCTCCTTGCCGCTCAGATCGTCATTCAGACCGGAGGAGGATTTAACAAACAGGGGAGCCGATACTCGCTTGAGTTGCAGATTTTGGGTGAACTCCTGCTGGAAAATATCCTTGGTCAGGGCAATGGCCTGCTGCAGATCGTAGCTGCCCAGGACAGGCCGGTAGCCTTCCGGCACGATAACTTTGTTCATAGGGAATCCCTCCGGAAAAAAGATGGAAATAGTATACCATGATATGGGATATAAAGTCAACTTTGCTTGACAAGTATTTACAAGAAAAGTATACTATAACGTAGATATTTTCTTCTGGGAGGAGGCGTGATTCATGGTAAAGAAGTGGGAGCTGACCATTCCTGCCCTTACCGGCAAAGCAAAACGCCGCGCCTATATTTATCTGCCCGACAGCTATGCCCGGAAACCGAACGACCGGTACCCGGTGATGTATATGTTTGATGGGCACAATGTATTCTTTGATTCCGATGCTACCTACGGGAAATGCTGGGGCATGAAGGAATACTTGGATAAGACCAAGAAGGAACTGATCGTGGTGGCTGTGGAGTGCAACCATGTGGGTAACGGCAGGTTGGAGGAATATTCTCCCTTCGACCACGAGAACGATACCCTGGGTGCCATCGCCGGTAAGGGCAAGCTCTATATGGATTGGCTGGTAAAATACCTAAAGCCCTTCATTGATAAAAATTACCGGACATTGCCGGGGCGGGAGGATACCGTCATCTGCGGCTCGTCTATGGGCGGGCTTATGTCCCTGTACGCAGCGGTGTGCTATAACCATGTGTTTCAGCGGGCGGCCTGTCTGTCCTCCAGCCTGTGGGTGGATGCGGACAAGGTGCTGCAGATGATCGCCGGTGCCAATATCAAAAATGACACCTGTATCTACATGGATTATGGCAGTGTGGAGATCCACAACCATGAGGGAAATGCTTCTGCGTTGATCGCAGCGGCCCACCTGCTGCTTACCAAGCGGGTGGATCTCACATTGCGGATCGTACCCGGCGGTACCCATAGCGAGGTAAGCTGGGAAAAACAAATCCCCATTTTTATGGATTGCCTGGGGCTGTAAAAGGAGAAAGATATGAAGATCGAATACCATCGCCACTACAGCAGCTGGCTTGGTCGGGACATGGAATTCAAGGCCTACGGCCACGGCGGAAAGCCGGTGCTGTTCATTCCCTGCCAGGGTGGCCGTTATGTGGATTTTGAGAATTTCAGAATGATCGACTGCTGGGCCAAATGGATCGAGGAGGGGCGGTGCACCGTTTATTCCATCGACACCATCGACAATGAGACCTATGCCAATAAAGGCGGCGATTGCCGCTACCGCAGCGAGCTGCATGAGAAGTGGTATAATTACATCGTGGAGGAAATGGTGCCCACCATCCGCCACATGAGCGGCACTGCCAACGGCTATGACCAGCCGATCATGACCTTCGGTGCATCCCTGGGAGCCATGCACGCGGCAAACCTGTTCTTCCGCCGGCCGGATCTGTTTGATTCTGTGTTTGCCATCTCCGGCCTCTATGAATCCCAGGATTCCTTCGGGGATTACATGGACGTGGTGCTCTACCGCAATACCCCTTGCGCCTACATCCCCAATATGGCGTGGGATCATCCCTATATTGAGATGTACAACAACCGCAAAATGCTCTTTGTGGTGGGACAGGGTGCCTGGGAGGATGTGCTGCTTGCCAGCACCCGGAACCTGCAGCGGGTATTGGAGGAGAAGGGCATCCATGCCCAGTTCGAGTATTGGGGCTATGATGTGGACCATGACTGGCCCTGGTGGTTTAAAATGGTGGAGTGCTACGCGCCCCAGTTTCTTTACTAAGACAGAAAGAGGAGAGAAAAGTTGAAGAATTTTGTGTTCTTATCCCCGAACTTTCCTGCCAATTACTGGCGGTTTTGCGCGGGATTGAAGAAGAATGGCATGCGGGTCCTGGGAATCGGTGATTGCCCCTATGACCAGCTGACTCAAGATCTGCGGGACAGCCTGGATGAGTATTACAAGGTCTCTGATCTTGGAAACTACGATGAGGTGTTCCGTGGCGTTGCGTTTCTGACCTACAAGTACGGCAAAATCGATTACCTGGAATCCAACAATGAATTCTGGTTGGAGCGGGATGCCAAGCTGCGTACCGAGTTCAATATCACCACAGGTTTTAAAAATGAGGATATGGACCGGGTCAAATTTAAGTCTAAGATGAAGGCCTACTATAAGAAGGCCGGTATCCCCACCGCCCGGTATCATCTGGTCACCGACCTTGCAGGCTGCAAGCGGTTTATCAAGGAGGTTGGTTACCCTGTGGTTGTAAAGCCCGACAACGGCGTGGGCGCTGCCAGTACATACCGCATCAGTACCGATGAAGACCTGCAGAACTTCTTTGATACTAAGGACGATGTCCAGTACGTTATGGAGGAATTTGTGGACGGTGAAGTCCGCACTTACGATGCCATCATCGACTTTGACGGCAACCCGGTCCTGGAGACCGGCAATGTCACGGTGGGATCTCTGATGGATGTGATGAACAATGCCGATGATTCGGTTTTCTACATTGTCAAAGACCTCCCCGAAGCTATGAAGGATGTGGGCCGCAGAACGGTCAAGGCATTCGGTGTCCGCGGCCGCTATGTCCACCTGGAATTCTTCATCCTGCGCCGTGACCAGGAAGGTCTGGGCAAGGAGGGCGACATTCTGGGCTTGGAGGTCAATATGCGTCCCCCCGGAGGCATTTCTCCCGATATGGAGAATTTTGCCAACGGCGTGGATACCTATCAGATGTGGGCAGACGTGATGGCCTTCAATAAGTCTGACATGAAGATGGACTATCCCCATCATTTCTGTGGCTTCTGCGGCCGTCGCGACAGCAAGAATTATGTGCTGGACCACCATGCGGTCATGGAGCGTTTTGGCAGCAAGTTGGTCATGGCGGAGCGGGTCCAGCCTGCCTTGGCCGGCATCATGGGCGACCAGACCTATGTGGGTCTGTACGAAACCGAGGAAGAGATGTTCGATGTCTTCCGTCAGATGCTGGAAGTAAAAGAATAAAAAAATTACAGGCTGTGGGACCGGACAGCCGCGGTAATAGTTTGCTTCCAGCC
>JAZNDJ010000049.1:0-38955 GCA_045588045.1 Faecousia sp. | reverse complement strand
CAGGGCAACGGCCATGGCCCGGGATTTTATCGATTCTCGTAGAAGCCGTGGCCGGACTTTTTGCCGTAGTAGCCCTGTGCTCTACCGGCCGCAGCTTATGTTGTTATCCGCGCATCTTCAAGCCGCCACAGGCCAAAATGCAGTTGCCGGTGACCCAGGAGGAATCGTCGCTGGCCAGGAAGGAGGCCACAGAGGCGATCTCGGAGGGCTGACCCAGCCGCTTGGCCGGGACATTGTTGATCTTCTGCTGCATAATGTCCTGGGGAATGGTCTTGAGGATATCGGTCTCGATCATGCCGGGAGCGATGGAGTTGACGGTGATATTCTTCCTTGCGCTCTCCAGGGCCAGGGTGCGGGTAAAGCCGTCGATGGCAGCCTTGGAAGCGGCGTAGTTGGTTTGGCCGATGTTGCCGAAGGCGGAGGTAGAGGAGATGTTGATGATCTTGCCGTACTCCCGCTCACGCATACCGGGGATAACGGCCTGGCAGCAGTAGAAAGTGCCGTAGAAGTTCACATCCAAAACCATTCTGGCCTGAGCATCGGTCATCTTGTGGAACATAGCATCCCGGGTGATGCCGGCGTTGTTGACCAGGATATCCACCCGGCCAAACTTCTCAAAAATAATGGCGAAGGCGGCGTTGACATCCTCCTGGCTGGCTACATTACACTTGACGGCGATGACTCGCTCGCCGGTGGGATCTAACTCCTTAGCGGAAGCCTGGGCCAGCTCGAAATCGTAATCCAAAATTGCGACGCCCTGGGCATCATCCTCCAGGAAACGCTCTGCGATAGCTCTGCCGATGCCCTTGCCGGCACCGGTAACGACTGCAAACTTACCAGTTAATTTTCCCATGGTTTTCAAACTCATTATTTTTTAGTGTATACCGCTCCGGAAGCATCCATCGCGGCGATTTCTTCCTGACTGTATCCCAGCTCTGCCAAAACAGCGGCGGTGTGGGTGCCGACCCGGGGTGCGGGCTTGGTGACCACAGTGCCAACAGAGTTCATGCGGATGGGGCTGGCGGGCATGGTGACAGTTTCGCCGTTGGGACATTCCATGTACTCCAGATACCCATTGGCCCAAGCCTGCTCATCGGTAGTCACATCGCTGAAGTGGTTCATCCGCACCAGGGGCAGGTCGAATTCCTTGCCGAGGCGTTCCCACTCTGCGATGGGCTTGGATGCATAGGCTGCCTTGAAGATATCATACAGCTCGCCGGAATGTTCTGCCCGGTACTTGGGGTTCATGTAGCCGTTTTCGTCGATCAGATCGGGACGGCCGATCATGTTGAACATCTTGGGCAGAGCAACGGACAGTTGGCCGTTGGCGATAAATACCCACTCGTCATCGGCACATCTGTAGCAGCCGCCGGGAGGGCCGACAGTACGGCGGTCTCTGGGGAAGATACGGCCCCAGGGCTTCTGGGTGATGATCTCCATAGTGCCGTGGGTGAAGATACCGGTATGGTACAAGCCTGCCCGGACGTAGTCGCCCTTGCCGGTGGCTTCGCGGCCAATGAGGGCAGCCAGGATCTGGGACAGCAGATTGTAGCCGGTCACGGTGTCGCCGACACTGGAAGGGGGAGAGATGGGCTCGTAGCATTCATTCAAGGGGGACATGTCCCGCAGGAAGCCGCTGCGCGTCCAGTATGCAGAGGTGTCAAAGGCGGGAGCGGATGCCTCCGGACCGGTCTCACCAAAGCCCAGGACGATGGCGTAGACCAACCGGGGGAAACGGTCCTTCAGATCTTCGTAGGTAATGCCCAGACGAGCCAGGGCATCCAGGCGGGTGTTGGTTACGAAAACATCTGCCTGTTCCAGAAGCTTGAAGAAGATCTCCTTGCCCTGAGGGCTTTTTAAGTTGATGGAGATCAGCTCCTTGCCGGAGTTGTAGATGTCGAAAACAGGGTTCTCGTCATCGTTAAACCGGGGGTTGTAGCTCATGCCAAATTCCCGCCAGCCGTCGCCACGGGGATGCTCGATCTTAATAACCCGGGCACCCAGGTCGGCCAGGAGTCGGGCACAAACAGGCGCGGCTACAAAGGTAGTCAGATCAACGACTGTATAGCCTTCCAGAGGTTTATGCATATGTATAACACTCCTATATATGTATTTTCAAATACATTATAGACAGGCGGGAGCAAACTGTCAACCACAAAAACCAAATATCCCCAAAGATTATCCAGGGGCAAAAATCAGGTGAAATTTGAAAAAAACGGCCAATGATTTAGGCTGTAAATTGTTAATCAGATGTATTTTGGGAGTATTGACACGCATATTTTTTCATGCTATACTTTTGGTGAATTCTATGAATACTTAAATACCTAAAACACATGAAATTTAAGGAGAATTAGTCATGAAGAATATTGTGATCGTTGACGGTGTGCGTACGCCTTTTGGCAGATTGGGCGGTGGCCTGCGCCAGTTCCACCCTGCTGATCTGGCAGCTATCGCTACACAGAAACTCCTGGAGCGCACAGAGCTGGATGCCAAGGAAGTGGATGCTGTGTACATGGGCACAGCCAACGGCGATGCCCGTTGCCCCAACTTCGCCCGCTTTGCTTCCCTGAAGGCCGGCCTGCCTTATGAGACCTCTGCCGTGGGGGTGGAGATGCAGTGTGGCTCTGCCATTGCAGCCATGAACCACGCGGCATACCGCATTATGGCCGGTGATGCTGAGTGCGTGATCGTCGGCGGTGCAGAGTCCTTCAGCCAGCGCTTTTTCAAGTTCTCCACCTCTCAGGAGCCCTATAAGATGATCCCCCCCACCGCATTCCCCAGCAACCTGGCTCCGGATCCCGAGGATAACATCATCATGCTGCAGGTATCTGACCTGATGGCAAAGACCTGGGGCATCAGCCGTGAGGAATGCGATGCCTATGCGCTGCGCAGCCAGACCTTGGCAAAGGACGCTATTGACAGAGGCTTCCTGGACAATCAGATCATCCCTGTGGTGATCCCCGCCACCAAGAAGACCCCCGAGGTCGTTGTGGATAAGGACGAGCATCCCCGGCCCCAGACCACCGCAGAGGGCCTGGCAAAGCTCAGAGCCGTCAACGAAGGCGGTGTCACCACTGCCGGTAACGCCTCCGGCCGTAATGACGGCGGCGCAGCCCTGCTGGTCATGACCGAGGAAAAGGCAAAGGCCTTGGGCTATACCCCCATCGCCCGCTGGGTCGCCGGCTCTGACGTGGGCGTGGATCCCAAGCTGATGGGCATTGGACCTGCCTACTCCAACATGAAGATTCTGCAGAAGATGGGCATGCAGCTGTCTGACATTGATGTCTATGAGTGCAACGAGGCCTTTGCTGCGCAGAACCTGAGCGTCATCCGCCAGATGGAGACCATGAGCGGCCAAACCGTCAACATGGATACCTGGAACCCCAACGGCGGTGCCATCGCTTTCGGCCATCCCAACGGCGCATCCGGCGCCCGGATCGCCTTGTCTGCCATCCGTCACCTGGAGAATACCCAGGGCCAGTTCGGTTTGATCTCCTCCTGCTGCGGCGGCGGTATCGGCGTATCTGCCCTGTTTGAACGGATCTAACAATACATAGAAAAAACCGTGCAGTCTTTTTAGACTGCACGGTTTTTGTTGCGAGAGCTAGTTATATAGCATGACATCCCGGATTGATCAGATTCTCTGTGGACTGAATCGGCACCTTATGTGGAATGGGTGATAGGCTGCATACTTTTCCTTACACTTGCAAAGGGTGCTGCAACTGCGGATTTCCAGGGGAATGTGAAGGGGCGTCAGCAATTCCTGCAAGCAGGCATAGCCTTCCGAAAAGTAACAGTTGTCGGATAAGCATGGGTCATCCAGAATTACTTTTTCTAAACAGTCAAAGGACAATGGCTCTGCCTGATGGCGAAGGGTGATATGCTGTTGAAAATCACCCCGGACAAAACCACAGGCCAGCTCATCACTGGATATAAAGTACCGTGCATCTTCCTGCATATCACACGTCCAGTATTTGGGATTGCTTTTTGTGATCTGCACACTGCCCTCGGGGATCTTTTCAAGCAGGTCAACGGAGTAGACAAACGTCACCGGACCATAGTAGTTCAGGTTGCTGCTTCTGGCGTGGATATCCACAGAATCAAAGAAAATGTCGTAAAACACATCAAATGCCTGGTCGCTGGCATCAGTATCCTGAGAGGTTTGGAACAGACCTCGATCTCTTACAGCACCGCGGGACAGCAGCCCACCGCTGCGGATAAATGTGCAGGCGGTAGCTACGGTGTTTGCGTGGTATAGGGAGAAAACACCTTTGCTTTCCAGAATTTCTTTGATTTGTGTGTTCGTCATAGCAGGTGATGCTCCTTTTCAATGTATATTGTTTTGGCACTTACAGCTTCGTTGGCAGACACCGCTTCCCGAAGTATTCCTCCAGCATCTTGCGGTAGCGGAGTGTGTGGGCATGGTCGGGCTGATACCCGGGAGTGATTCTTGGCAGTAAGGCATTACCCAGCAGATACCCGTAGTAATGGGCAAGCTTGGGGCCTACGGTTTCCAAATGGCTGTTATATACCAGAACGTCCGTATAGAGCGTTCGTTGTTCTGGGGACAGAGTGGCATAAAAACGGTTGCGGACAGCCTGTGCCTGGATGTAATCCGGGAGGGTGCGGGCTGTATTTTCCCGCAGGTAGACCTCTGCATCCACCGCCAAAAAGTCTCGCACAACAGGGTCATAGAAATGGTCCAGATTCGCTTTAAAGCCAAGCCCACCGCAATAGAGCAGTACGGATGCGATCTGCGTCCGGATCGCGTTTGCTTCCGCTTGTACGGCATCGCTTCCCAGCGCCTGCTGAAGCTGTGCCAGTACGTCGGCGTAGCGGTCTGCCTCCCTGTCAAAGTCTTCAAATTCCCGCCGCATCAGTTCGATCAATCTGTCTGCGGCGGCATTGCCGCAAAGCAGCTCCAAAATATTGTTTCCATCAGCCATATGTATCGTGTCCTTTCTGAGTGTACTTATAGCATTACATACATGCTATAAGCATAGTCTACAGTATGGCGTTGGCGAAATCAGTCGGAAGCTGTCGAAGCGCAAAAAAGATCGTAGAAATTGTCGAGAAAAGGGGTTTAGTCAAGGTTTTTCAGATAAGCATCCAAAATATCTCCGGCAGTTTTCCTTTGTTTTGGGGTCAACCCTGCCAGCTTTTTTGTGAGCTCATCGCAGACAAAGACGCGCCCGGAGGATAGGGCATCCCGCAAAATATAGTCCGCAGATACATCCAGCGCATTCACAAGCTTAATAAATGTGTTCAGGCTCGGCATTTTCGTACCCCGCTCGATCTCGCCCAAATAAATCAGACCGATATCCGCTTCCTCCGCCAAAACTTTTTGGGTGTATAATTTTTGCCGGCGGGCCTGTCGGATTCGTTTTCCAAGTTCTTCCTTTTCCAACCTAACACCTCCTCATAATAATTATGTGTATAAACCTGCGATTGGTGACAGCTTTTTGTTGAAAAAAGAAGAATATTGAAATATTATGCGCAACCTGTTAAAATAAGGAAAAGGAGGTGCCGCACAGGGATGAATGCAGAGCAACACGCGCAGATCGAGGCGCTGTATCGTGAGATGTATGATAAGCTTGTGGCGTATGCCTGCTGCGGCTTGGACAACATCTCGTTGGCGGAGGAGGCGGTCCAGGAGACCTTCCACCTTGCCTGCCAAATGCCGGAGAAGGTGTGCGGCAGCCCAAATCCTCAGGGGTGGTTGGTGCTGACCCTGCGCAACACAGTCCGGAACATTCGCAGCAACCAAGCCGGCGCAAGAAAACTGTTGGAGCGATACATGTTGTCTCAACAAAAGGAGCTTTTCATTACGGACGACGGTGTCCGTCTGAATGTCCTGTATGAAAATTTGGCAGACACAGAGGAGTTTAAGCTTCTGTCAGAGATGGCCGTTGCGGGCCGTTCCCATGAGGAAATGGCTGCGGCGCGGGGCATCACCGTGACAGCCTGCAAAAAGCGGGTCCAGCGGGCCAAAGAAGTTTTGCAAAGAAAAATCAAAATTTGATGTCACCTTATGGCATCTGCCTTACATACATAAGTGAAAGGAGGCAACCAAATGTCCGAAAAGAATAACCGCCGGGAGCAGCTCTTGGCCAAGTATGAGGCTATGACCACAGAGCAGCTGCAGCAGCTTCTGCGGTTGGATTCCGAAGCCCCCGAGGGGGAAGGAACGGATACAGAAGAATTGCTCTGCGCCATGGAAGTGCTGTCCGGCCGGAGCAAAAACGGGAGAACAGCACAGGAAGCATGGGAATCCTTTCAACGCAATTACTTGCCCTTGGATGAGGAGATGCCGGAAACGGAACTGCTTGGCAAGAAAAAACAGAAAACCCAATGGTGGCGTCCCTTGGCTGCGGTGGCAGCCGTGCTGGTGCTGATCGTAAGTGCCGGTGTGGTTGCCGGTGCGCTTGGCGGAGAAGACCTATGGAATGCTGTCGCCAAGTGGACAACAGAAACATTCTCTTTTGTTGGAAGCGAGAATACAGAAATTGTCCAGCCGATACCAACCGATGAACAGTATTATGAATCTTTCGATCAAGCAATTCTGGATGCAACCGGTGTAAAGAATTTGGTGCCCACACAATTTCCTGATGGGTATCAATTAGCTGATATAACAGTTGAGGAAATCCCTGGAAGAATCTCTTACTTAGCTGTCTATACATGTGCAGATAAGCGTATTATTGTTCACGTCCAGCCCTGCTTGATTCCGGATTCTGAGAAGCTTGAGATAGATGATGAGCTTATAGAAACCTATAGGTTGGCTGAAGTGGACTATTTTATTGCTTCAAATTATGAGCAAATGCGGGTGGTATGGTATAAAGATTCCTATGAATGTTACCTCTCCGGAGATCTGTCTTTGGAGGAGATCAAGCAGATGATCGATTCGATCGGGAAGGAAGAAACCTGATTTATGTATAAGAAAAATAAACTGAAGCTCCTGCGCACACTGGCGGTGGTCCTGGTGCTGGCGTTGGCGTTGCCTATGGGCGTTAGCGCGGCGGAATGGGACACAGCGGTGGTCCAGCCCCGGGCCAGCTACTATTTAAATTCCTATAGTGCCTATGTTTACCCTGCCGGAGGCGGGTTGGTTCAGGTTTGCTACTCTGTGACTGGCACAGATTATATGGATGAGATCGGCGCTATGCGGATTACACTCTATGAATCCACAAATAACAGCACATGGACCCAAGTTAAGACCTTCACAAGCACCAACTACACCAGCATGATGGACTATGATGATTACTATCATAGCGGCTACCTTAACTATCGGGGCGTTGCCGGCCGTTACTACAAGGCTTATGTTTGTGTTTGGGCAGGCAAGGATGGCGGCGGCGACAACCGCTACTTCTGGACCAGCGTCAAAAAAGCCACCTGATCAAAAACTACAACCCTCATTTCTTTAAAACGCGCATCCGGCTTCGGCCGGATGCGTTTTTTGTCACCGAAAGAGGTGGTCAATACATAAAAAGACAAGGGGATTGGTCTCCCGGCCCGTTTCTTGACAACAAAACATGAAGATGGTAGTATCAAATAGAGAGATATAAGAGCCAAAACAGGCAATCGCTTCTGAATTTCAGCTGCTTGATAAGGAATCAAGAAATAGCTGTGTCAAGAAACTTCACGACAGCGGTCTATCAATTAGGCAAAGGTAATCCAGGGGATGTGAATGAAGGTGGAGATAAGCAAACACTTATTGGTCAGGATGGCAAGGCGGTCAAGGAGAGACATCTTACAGATCACGGAAAACCCAAATATCATACAAACCCGCACGATCACGATATCTGGTGGGATGATGGAAAGGTCCATTTCGGCCCTCCACAAAATTATTGGAATGGCGAAGTGCCAATATTCCCATGAGGAGGTAATCATGCAAAAATTCTATGATTTTTTTGGATCTTTTACAGAGTTTTATTTGAGCTTCTTCCGCGGCAATGAGGTAGAGTTTGAGTATAGTTGAATTATCATATTATAGTTTGCCGTGGGAAGCTGAAGCGGATGCTTTTGGTCATGCTAAAAGAAAATCTTATAATTCGGACTATGCCGATTTTTATTTAGCGCATACGATTTTTGTTTCAAAAGTTACAGGGAACACAGGCAAATTCGTATAGAGGTTTAGTATCATATGAAAGGATGACCTGCAAATTATGAAAGAAGGTATATTTTCGCTCATAGCACTTATCCTTGCGTTTTTTATGTCCAGTTGTCAGCCACAGGAAGATTTTTCGCTTGTTGGGCCGGAAGATCAAGTGGCCAGCATCGAAATAATTACGGTCTATAATTGGTCTGGAATTCCCTACGGAGGGCCTAAATACGACCCGGAGGATCCCAATTCATACGAAATTCAGTGGACTATCGACCCTGAACAGCACGACGAGTTTCTAAAGGAGTTATACAAAGTGCCGTGCTATCGATATACCAACGATCCCTGGGAAAGCTTTGCGAAAAACACCATCAGAGTAACCTATTCCGATGGCAGCTATGAGCTCATTGGAGAGGTTACTGTATATTATGAAACACCAGAGGGAGATTGGAAATATCCACGGTATTATTTTAATAAAGAGGGTTTTGATAAATTTATTTCTACGACTGTGGAACAAGTGGGACAAGGGGGCGGTTCTGCTGTCCCCTAGCTCCCAAACACTGAACCTTAATTAACCACCCAGGCAGGGAGCAACTTGCCAACCTCACGGAGGACGGTACCACCTGGACCAATACCTACGAAGCCAACAGTATAGGTGTGTCTGCTCTGTTTGAGCGCATCTAAAATTACATAGTTAAAAAGCGCGCAGTCAATTCAACTGTGCGTCTATGATATGGCCTGTGGAATAGAAAGGATGTATGAAAAATGAAACGAGTTTTTATAGTAGTATTGGTCGTAGCACTGAGTATGGGGCTGCTTTCGGCGTGTATGTCTGCGGAAGATGAGCAGGATGGCGCAGTTGCAACAGAAACAGAAGGCGCTGCAGATACTACGCATGACATTAATACCCTTAAAATGGATTGGGATATCATAGATTGGGATAGCCCTTATGGAACTTATAAAGAAGCGGTAGTGCCAAATAAGGAAGTGGCGGTTGAGATCGCAACAGCCATCTTCAACGGAATAAATGTAAGCCAAGAGGTGCGGAAAGCAAATTTATGTCCCCAGGCTGTTGCTTATAATGAGGAAGAGGAAATATGGTTAGTTTTATTTGGGGCGGAGCCAGTTGACGGAATGTATTCGACTATGGGGTATAACATAGCGATCCAAAAATCGGACGGAAAAGTAGTGAGAATATGGCGTGACTGAGATCCAGGGGGACAGCTTTCTGCCTTTGAAGATAGCCCCGAAAGTGGATCCCTAATTGACCGCACAGGCGGGGGGACGGCTCTCCTGTCCCCGAACACCAAAACCATAGTACAGGGGACGGGCTGTGTTCTTGACTGATCGTTTACGAGGCGACAGGCGAGGGCTACAGCTACACCACAAAATTATTGGAATGGCGACGTGCCTATATTCCCATGAGGAGGTAATCATGCAAAAATTCTATGATTTTTTTGAATCTTTTACAGAGTTTTATTTGAGCTTCTTCCGCGGCAATGAGGTAGAGTTTGAGTATAGAGGAAGTCGTTTTTCTGCTTTGCCGGTTTTTGGGAAAGACAAAAAGATCGTTGGAATTTGCGTGGGAAAGAGCAATGAGGAAAAAACAACACTTTGCACTTCTCTAGGTGAATTGAGGTTGGTCTCCTTGGATGGAATGACTTTGGGTCAAGTTTTTGAAGAAATAAATATCTTATGGACGAATTTTTAGCACAGGGGCCAAGGGGACGGTTCTCCGGTCCCCTTGGCTCCAAAGCACGGAGGGAGTAGATTTCAGAAAAGCTCTTGCGCCCTCCGCAAGAAGGAACTACGAATTTGTTATATTGTGGGGGCTTATACCATGGTAAAAATTTTCCCATACCTTGTATTAATGCTATTGGCTCTAAATTTGACAGCTTGCAATAAAGAAAAATATTGGTGCGATAATTGTTCCCAGTGGTATTATGATAATTCCTATCATCACATGCAGATCGAAACTGTTGATTTTACACTATGTCCTAGTTGCTACCAACAATATGTGGGACAAGGGGACGGTTTGCGTGAATCCTCATAGGAAGCAGGTGCTAAAAATACCCACAAAAATCCTCCGCAAATAGAGCTGATTGCATACAGTTAATAGAACTAAAATAAAAGCAGATTATAAGATCGTCTGGCGAAAGGAATACATATATGATCGAATTTAGCGGATACATAACCGGAGCGGCGAAAAAGCATTACGACAAGAAAAACCGGCAAATGGGAAGAAACATCCTACTGGTTGCAGAACTTTTAGTCATGCCTCTAATTATAATTCTGGCAATTATGACACGCATGTGGCTGATTCTTCCCGGCTATGCATTTTGTATGGTTGCGGGTATTGTATTGATCCAACTCCCTAAAAGCAAAAAAGACGATAAAGCCTTCACAACCAAACGGGTGTATGTAAAGGATGGCTATATTACCTACGAATCTGATGCTGCGGAACAAACCAAGAATATTGATGTAGTGAGCAAGGTCTTTGACTATGGCGAATTTTATGAACTGACCTTTCCTGTTGGCAATATGAGCACCCAGTACATCTGCCAGAAGGATCTTCTTACAAAGGGCACTTTGGAAGAATTTGAAGCATTGTTTGAAGGCAAACTGGAAAAGAAATAAGTGGGGACAAGAGGACGGCTACAGCAAATGCGGGGTGAAAATATGTTCTATGTGATAAGAGTGATCTTGTGGCTGATTCTTTCTTTCGTTGCATTTACAGTGATCCGAAAAACAATACGGTGCAATCATGCGTTGGCGACCATTCTGTCTGTTACTGGATGCTTGGCAATCATTTCCTTTCTCAGCATATTCCCTATAGAGAACACGTTTATTAATTTTAAGTCACCGGAAAGTGTATTTTACTACACCAGCATAGGAAATATTGAAGAACAGATTTTGGGACAGGACTCCTGCATGATCGTATATTCGAAAGGGAACAGTACGTTTTCGCACTACATTGTACCGAAAAAGGGCAAGGGATATAAGATACCGTGTTATTTTGCGGAAAAGAAGATATGGCAGAAAAATGGCGTTGATGGCGTTTTCGAAGTATATCATATTGCCGGAACGGATGATTATTATGTTTTGGGGGCGGTCTATACGGATGACGATAGGCGCGAAATAGAGGTCTTTAAAAATTCTGAAAAAGTAGAAACAAGAATCGCCCGAATCAATAACACGCACTTTATTTATTTCAATTTACAGGATTTTTCGGGGGATTACTATCTGCTGATCGATGGTGAAAAAATATCGATTTCAGGCGAGGCAAGCATATAACACAGGGGATAGCTCTACGTCTTGACGCGTGGGACAAGGGGACGGTTCTCTTGTCACAATGGCTTTGACCAATGCTCATCGCACGAATCTTGTAATGGAATTTCGAGATTCGTGGACCAGTCATGTTTCGGATATGTGTCAATTCAACTGTTCCAGGAAGACATGGCCCGTGCAATAGGAGGTATTAAATGAAAAGAGTATTCACCGCGTTGGCAATTATTGTGTTGAGCATAGCATTGCTTTTGGTATGTATGTTTGCAGAGGATAAGGAACACAACGCAGCGGGAAAAGAGACCGGGAGTTCTGTGGTTAAGAAGGAATCTGAGGGCACAACTTCTGTAACAGAAACTGAAGAGGATACGATATTCTTTCTAACGGGTGTTTACGCTGATACCTTTTTTGTAGATTGGAAAAACGCTTATGCAACTTATGAAAATGCGGCAGTACCGAACAAGGAAGTAGCAATTGAAATTGCAACAGCCATTTTCAATGGAATGGAAAAGAATGCAGAGGTCCAGCAGTATATACCCCAAAGTGTTTTTTATGATGAGCAAGATGAAGTATGGGTAGTTTGTTTATCCAAGCCAGACGATGGGGCTGGATTTATGCTTGGCAGCTCGCTTAACATAGCGATTCAAAAATCGGATGGAAAAGTATTAAGAATATGGTATAGGTAACAGGACAGTGGACGGTTCTCCTGTCCCCTAACACCAAAATCATAGAACAGGGGGCATTCGATATGCGTAGTTTTGGAATAAAAGACTATAATGAACTGAGTGATTTCTTGCGAACGAGGTATATTCATGATGGCTTTTTTCAATATGCTGCATACGATCAAATAACCAAGGAATTCACAGTGCATATTGAGAACGATGTATGGAACGATTCTTTAGATATGGTGTTTGTCGATGTTTGTGACTTCATATCTGTTTCTGACTATAAATGGAGCGACGATGAGACAATAAATTGTCTCGTTCTGTTAAACGACAGTAAAGATTGGCCTGAATATATAGATTCACGCAACCATAAAGACAAACTCTGTTTTGTTTGGGAAATGATTTCCGGCAATCAAATTATCATTTCCTGCGCTAAATTAAGGGTAGATAGTAAGACAGAGGACGGTTCTGAGGGACAAGGGGGCGGTTCTGCTGTCCCCTAGCTCCCAAACACTGAACCTTGATTAACCACCCAGGCAGCTTGACGCCCTCACGGAGGACGGCACCACCTGGACCAATATCTACGAAGCCAACAGTATTGGTGTGTCTGCTCTGTTTGAGCGCATCTAAATTACATAGTTAAAAAGCGCGCAGTTCAATTCAACTGCGCGCTTTTTTATTATATAGGTATATAGGTTTGTTTCCAAAAAGCACCACCGGTAGCAAAAAGATGCAGTCATATTTTTCTTCGCCGTGGCAAAGCTATGTTTGCGGAAAGAAAAAAGACGGTTTCCGGCGGAAAGCGTCTTGCTTTCCGTCAAAACGTCCGAAAAAGGAGAGAAAAATCATGAGCTCTAAGAACAACAACCAGCTGAACATTCCCCAGGCCCGCGAGGCTATGGACCGCTTCAAGATGCAGGCTGCCCAGGAGGTTGGCGTCAACCTGCAGCAGGGCTACAACGGCCACCTGACCTCCCGTGAGGCAGGCTCCGTCGGCGGCCAGATGGTCAAGAAGATGATCGAGGCTTACGAGCAGGGTATGCAGTAATCCTGACCGGTGGGCATTGCCCACCGGTACATACTTGCAATCGGACAGAAACTGTGGTATAATTTTAGTATCAGCAGAAAAGGAGTTTTTGCCATGCCCATCCACGAGTCCGGTGAAATGTATCTGGAAACGATCCATGTTCTTTTGCGCAAGAATGGGGCGGTGCGCTCTGTTGACATCAGCGAGCACATGGGCTACAGCAAACCAAGTGTCAGCCGTGCCGTAGGTCTGCTGAAGCAGGGCGGATATATCCTGGTGGATGCAGATGGCTACATCACCCTGACGGACAGTGGGGAGCTGGTGGCGCAGAAGATCTACGAGCGGCACACCATCTTGAGCCGCCTGTTGGTAGCCTTGGGTGTGGATGAGGAGACGGCCGCGGAGGATGCCTGCAAGCTGGAGCATGCGATCAGCGATCGGTCCTTTGAAGCCATCAAGCAGCATCTGCTGACATTGGACAAATAGTTTTCACCCCGGATGCCGCGGCATCCGGGGTTTTTCAAAAAAACAGTAGGAAAATTAAAACGAATGTGCTATAATACCCAAGAGGTGAGGATTATGGAAGAAGAGAAGCGGGAACAGCAGCCCGTACAGAAACCCGATGTCCCCCAGGAAAAGCCGTATGAGCCACGTCCTGTGTGGCAGGTTTGGCTGGCGCGGATCGGGCTGGTGGCCTTTCTGATCTTCTTGGCGATATACTATTTCACCATGTTCTCAAAGGGTGGTGCCTAATGCGGATATTGGGTATCGATCCCGGCTATGGCATTACCGGCTTCGGCCTGATCGAGGCGGACCGGGGAAATAGCCGGCTGTTGCGCTGCGGCGCAATCACCACCCCGGCCGGGGCGGATTTTTCCGCACGGCTGGAGATGATCTACGAGGATATGCGCCAGCTTTTGGCGGTATCGAAGCCGGCTGCGGTGGCCATTGAGGAGCTGTTTTTCGGGCAGAATGTCACCACCGGTATCGGCGTGGCCCAAAGCCGGGGCGTGATCCTGCTGGCCATACAGCAGGCTGGACTGCAGGTCTATGCCTACAAGCCCTCCCAGGTCAAGCAGGCGGTGGTGGGCTACGGCAATGCCACCAAGCACCAGGTCCAGGATATGACCCGGCGACTGCTCCATCTTGAGAAGCTTCCAAAGCCCGATGATGCGGCCGATGCCATCGCCATTGCCCTCTGCCACGCCCGGTCCAACACATCCTTGCTGGCACAGCTTCAGAATCAATGAGGTAACTACTATGCTTTATTACGTTTCCGGACCGGTGACGGTCCTTGAGCCGGGAATGGCTGTCGTGGATTGCGGCGGCGTAGGCTACGGATGCCGCGTGACGGCCTATACCGCCGCCCAGCTAAAGCTGAATCAACCGGCAAAGCTGTTTATCACCGAATCCATTCGGGAGGATGCCTTTGACCTGTACGGCTTTATCAGCCGGGAGGAACAGCGGTGCTATGAGCTGCTGACCTCGGTCAACGGTGTCGGACCTAAGGCGGCAATGGCCATCCTTTCCGCAGGTCCGCAGAATTTTACCTTGGCTGTGATGACTGGGGATGAGAAACTGCTGACTGCCGCCCAGGGTGTCGGCAAGAAAATTGCCCAGCGCATTATCCTGGAGCTGAAGGACAAGATGGGCGGTTCCAATGTGGAGCTGGACTTCTCCGGGGGCACAGCCGCGCCTACACCCCAGCAGGGCAACAACGGGGCCCTTGCCACGGCGGCCTTGCAGGAGCTGGGCTATTCCGCAGCCGAGATCCATACGGCACTGAAGGGTGTAGACCCCAACGCCTCCACTGAGGAAATGGTCCGACATGCATTGCGGGCTATGGTCATGGGCAACGCCCGATAAATCATCAACATACATTCTGGAGGTCTCACTATGAGCCTGGAATTTTCTGAAGAACTGTCTGCGCCGATCGTATCGCCTGTTTTTGCGCCCCAGGATGCAGGGGAAATCGGCTTGCGCCCGAAGCTGCTGGCGGATTATACCGGCCAGGAAAAAGCCAAGGGCAATCTGTCTGTTTACATTGAGGCTGCCCGGAAGCGGGGCGAGCCTTTGGACCATACCCTTCTTTACGGCCCTCCCGGCTTGGGCAAAACGACCCTGGCCGGTGTCATCGCCAACGAGATGGGGGTCAACATCCGCATCACCTCCGGACCGGCCATCGAAAAGCCCGGCGACCTGGCGGCATTGCTGACCAATCTCAATCCCGGTGACATCCTGTTTATCGATGAGATCCACCGGCTCAACCGGGTGGTAGAGGAGATCCTGTACCCGGCCATGGAGGACTTTGCCATCGACATCATCGTGGGCAAGGGACCCAGCGCCAACTCCATCCGCCTGGACCTGCCGAAATTCACACTGGTAGGTGCAACAACCCGGGCCGGTCAGCTTTCCGCACCGCTGCGGGACCGATTTGGAGTCAGCCTGCGGCTGGAGCTGTACACTCATGAGGAGCTGGCGAAGATCGTCACCCGATCTGCCACGATCCTGGGCATGGAGATCGATCCCCGGGGCGCCATGGAGATCGCATCCCGCAGCCGGGGAACGCCCCGAATTGCCAACCGCTTTTTGCGCCGGGTCCGGGACTTTGCCACAGTTTTGTGCGACGGAACCATCACTAAGGAGGCAGCGGACTTAGCGCTGGACCGCCTGGAGGTGGACGAGCTGGGGCTTGACAACATTGACCGCCGGATGCTCAGCGCCATCATCCGCAACTATGGCGGTGGGCCTGTGGGTCTGGAGACCCTGGCGGCCACCATTGGCGAGGAGGCGGTTACCCTGGAGGATGTGTACGAGCCGTATCTGATGCAGTTGGGCTTTTTGACCCGGACGCCCCGGGGTCGGTGCGTGACCGGCCTTGCCTATGAGCACCTGCATATTCCTTATGCGGGACAGGCACAATTCACCATTTAAATTTTGGAAAAGTGCACAAAAGCGGTTTTTTTGAAAGAAAAAATTCATAAAGTATTGACAAATATCCCCAATCTGTGTATAATCCAAAAAGTGGCGCACTGCACCACGATAATTCTCGACCCTGCGTTATTTCCGGTCACATGATAGGTTATTCACGGGGCATCAACTAACCGAAGAGAGGTAAACACAATGTACGAAGACAAGACTTTAGTTTGCAAAGAGTGCGGCAACGAATTCGTTTTCACCGCCGGTGAGCAGGAATTCTACGCAGAGCGCGGCTTCCAGAATGAGCCCCAGCGCTGCAAGGCTTGCCGTGACGCTCGCAAGAACAATGCCCGTGGTCCCCGTGAGTTCTTCACCGCTACCTGCGCACGCTGCGGCGGCGAGGCTAAGGTTCCTTTTGAGCCCAAGTCCGACCGTCCTGTGTACTGCAGCGAGTGCTTCGCTCAGATGCGCGCAGAGGGCTAATATCTGCAAAAAAGAAACAGCACCGACAGCCGTCGGTGCTGTTTTTTACTTATCGGACCTTCTTTCCGTCCAGGATAGCCTCCACAAGCCGGTCACCCTGATAGCGAAGGGTCAGAAGAAAGAAGGGAGCATTCTGCCACAGTAGGTCCAGGAAAATCTTGTCGCCCTCCCACATGGGAAGCGTATGCAGAAATTCCCGGCTGACCCATTGCAGATCGCCTTCGTCACAGTCCTTGAGGATGCCATCAAAGCCGTCGGCGGTGAACAGGTACATATATTCCCCGTCATTCTCGCTTAAAAAAGTAACGATGCCCCGGCATTGCCAGCTTGTCAGGGTCAGGCCGGTCTCTTCCCGGACCTCCCGCAGCAGACATTCGTCGGGGCTTTCCCGGTCCTCAAATTTGCCGCCGATGCCGATCCATTTGTCTTTATTAATGTCGTTTTGCTTCTTAATACGGTGGAGCATCAAAACCTGATCCCCTCGGGTAATGTAGCAAAGGCTGGTGTTGATCATAGCGCCTCCGGCATACCTACCAAACGGTAGACTTGCTGCATATTCTCAATTTCAATAACATCCTGGCCCTGAGCCCATTCGCCGTCCAGAGACCAGTCGATCTCCGGGCTGGCTTCAATGCGGATCTTACTGCCGGACAGGAAGGTGATCATTTTGCAGTTATACTGCTGGCGCTGGACAGCCATAATACATTCACCCAGCTCTGTCAGATCCCGGGGCGACCGGACAAGAAGGATCTCAAATTTTCCGTCCCGCAGGTCCACGATGTTGGAATCCAGTGTCAGAACGCCGCCCACGCTGGTGCTGTTGCAGATGGCACCGAAAATAAACTTATCCTCGATGATCTGTCCGTCAATGTCGATACGGATGGGAACGGCCCGGATCTGGGAAAGCTCCTGGATACCGCTCAGGACGTAAGCGGTGTGGCCCAGCGCATTTTTAACAGACTGGGGGGTAGTATAGCTGACCCGGGTAAAGGCACCGAAGGAGGCGACATAAGCAAAGTGGCGGTCGCCAAAACGGCCCAGGTCGAAAGACTGCGCCTGTCCGTTGACAATATCCTCTGCGGCCTGCAGGGGATCGGTAGACAGCTTTAGTGTGCTGGCAAAGTCATTGGTAGAGCCGGCAGGAATATAGCCGATGGGGACATCGGCACCACAGCGCAGAAGACCGGAGACGGTCTCGTTAAAGGTGCCGTCGCCACCGCTGCAGACGATCAGATCCATTCCTGCTCCGTGACGGCAGACGATCTGCTCCGCATCCCCGGCGGTTTCGGTCATATAGGTCAGAACGCCGTAGCCGGCCCGGTTAAAAACAGAGATGATCTCCGGCAGGACCTTATTGGCTTTTCTGGTCCCGGCAAAGGGATTCATAACAAATAAAAGCTTTTTCATGGCACCCACCTTGCTTTTAGAATGTACCCATTATAGCTTTCCTTTTCAAAAAGCGCAAGCACCTTGGGCAAATCGTAACAAAAACATAATAATTCAGGGCAAAAAAAGCCGGGCAGTAACAAAGAATTTACATTCTGCGTCTTGAATTAGCAAAGACATAATGGTATGCTAAAAGGCATGAAATAAACTGTAAAACCATCCCGCACTCCAAAGGAGAACTGTATGTCGAAATTTAGTGTCAAAAAACCTTTGACGGTATTTGTGGCCGTGATCGCGGTGCTGGTTTTGGGCGTTATGGCGTTTATCAACATGACCCCGGACCTGCTTCCCAATATGGACTTTCCCTATGTGATCATTATGACCACATACCCCGGCGCAAGCCCGGAGAAGGTGGAGCAGGAACTGACAAAGCCTTTGGAGCAGTCCATGGCTACGTTGGAGAATATCAAGGAGGTATCCTCCACATCTTCTGAAAACTACAGCCTTGTGATGCTGGAATTTGAGGAAAATGTGAATCTGGATACCATCGGCGTGGATATCCAGCAGAACATCAGCACCTTGTCGTCCGCTTGGGATGATATGGTGGGTACGCCCTTTGTGCTCAAGATCAACCCCTCCGTGTTACCGGTCATGGTGGCGGCAGTGTCCCGGGATGGGATGGATACGGTGGAGCTGACAGAATACCTGGACGGGGAATTGCTCAATAAGCTGGAGGGCATCTCCGGGGTGGCCCGCGTCAGTACTTCCGGTGTGATCAAGCAGCAGCTGCATGTGATCCTGGATCAGACCTTGATCGATGCGGCCAATGCTGATGTGATCGATGCGGTCAACGGCAAGATGGATGAGGCTTTGGACGAGCTGAAGGATACCAAGCGTGACCTGAAGGCGGCCCAAAGCCAAATCGAATCGGGTAAGACCCAATTGGAATCCGGAAAGCAGGAGGCATCAGAGCAGTTTGCTGCCGGCGAGGCAGAGCTGTCTGCCCAGCAGATGCAGCTCCTGGCAGCCCGGGATGATCTGCTGGCCCAGCTGGCAGATTTGAAGCAAGCCAAGGCGCAGTTGGAAACAGTCAATCAGGTCTTGGGACCGATCCTGGAGGCATTGGACAGCCTGCAGCAGCAGGTGGAAAACCAGAAAAAGGTCCAGCAGGAGCTGATCGCACTCCAGACGAAGCTACAGATGCTCAAGGCTCAGCAGGAGAGCTTTGCGCGGCAGGTCGCTGCGATCGAAAGTGACAGCAGTCTGTCCCAGGAGGAAAAGGCAGCGGCTGTGGAACAGATCAAAAACAGCGCAGAATACCAGCAGATGGAGACCGGGCTTGCCCAGGTTCAGGTGCAAATGGAGGGCTTCGGTGTTACCGAGGAGACCTTGCCTGCCCGTATCGCTTTGACCCAGTCTGCTGTGGAGGAACTGGAAAAGCGGGTCGCAGAGCTGGAGAAGCTGTTGGCTGAAAACGGCGTAGACCTGGAACAGCTGCGGCAGCAGATCGCAGATATGGACAAGAATCTGGCCATGCTCAATGAAGGCATCACTGCCATTGAGGACGGCATCAAGCAGATCGACAGCGGCATGCTGCAGCTAAAGGATGCCCAGGCACTTCTGAGCAAGACAAAGACCGAAAGCATGATGCAGATGCTGGCGGCGGCCACGGAACTTTCTATTGGCGATTCTACCATCACCTCGGCTTTGACCCAGATCGAAAGCGGCATTGACACCCTGGAAAATACCCGGGAGCAGACCTTGGCACAGACGGATCTGAATAAGATCCTGACTATGGACCTGGTCAGCTCGATCCTGACGGCACAGAATTTCTCTATGCCGGCAGGCACGGTGGAGCAGGATGGGGTCAGCTATATGGTCTCCGTGGGTGACGAGATAACAACGGCCCAGGAGCTGGAGGACCTGCTGCTGTTCGATATGGATATGGATGGGGTAGCACCCATCTACCTGAAGGATGTGGCGGCGGTGGTGCTTACCGATAACCGGGATGAGACCTATGCCAAGCTTAACGGCCTGGACGGCGTTATGCTGAGCTTTGAAAAGCAGAGCTCCTACGCCACAGCCGAGACTACCGATAACATCATGGAGCGGTTTGCCGAACTGGAGAACGAAAACCAAGGCCTCCATTTCGTGCCGCTGATGAACCAGGGTGACTATATCTATATGATCGTGGAAAGCATTACCGGCAGCTTGCTGCTGGGTGCGGTCTTTGCGATCCTGGTGCTGCTGCTGTTTTTGAAGGACATCCGGCCTACCTTTATCACCCTGTGCGCCATTCCCATCAGCGTGGTCTTTGCCATTGTGCTGATGTACTTCTCCGGCGTTACCATCAATATGATCTCCCTGTCTGGCCTTGCGGTGGCGGTGGGTATGCTGGTGGATAACTCCGTTGTGGTTATTGAAAATATCTACCGGCTGCGGGCCAAGGGCGCCAACGTGATCCAGGCGGCCGTGTCCGGTGCAAAACAGGTGGCCGGTGCGGTCACGGCATCCACACTGACTACGGTGTGCGTGTTCCTGCCAATCGTCTTTATCCAGGGCATTACCCGGCAACTGTTTACGGATCTGGCGCTGACCATGACCTATGCACTGCTGGCAAGCCTGATCGTTTCCCTGACTCTGGTGCCTGCCATGGCATCGGGGATGCTGCGTAAGGAAAAACAGCAAAAGACCACCGTTATGGATAAGGTCAAGGCCGCATACAGCAAGGCGGCCGCCTGGGCGCTTTCTCATAAGGCGATCGTGTTGGTTGGGGCCGCAGTCCTGCTGGTAGCAAGCACCGTTCTGTGCCTTATCCGGGGCTTCATCTTCATGCCGGAGGTGGATATGCCCAATGTTAATGTGACGATCACCATGCCGGAGGATGCCACCATGGAGGAGGCAACAGAGCTGGCAGACCAGGTGCTTGGCAGGATCGAGACTTTGGACGGGATCGACACCATCGGCGCGACTATGGGCAGCACCAGTCTCCTGGGCGGTACCGGCAGCTACAATGTGACGGTATATATTATTTTGGAGGACCAGTCCGCATCCGGCAAGGAGACCGGCAAGCAGATCGAGAAGCTCTGTGAAGGCATGGCCTGTGAGGTAACAGCCTCCTCGGCGATGATGGATATGAGCATGCTCACCGGCACCGGCATTACCGTCCGTGTCTACGGTGACGAAATGGAAGCTATGCAGGAGGCAGCCCGAAAGACTGCAGCGGCCCTGGAAAAGGTCGACGGCGTGTACGAGGTGTCGGATGGTCTGGAGGATGCGACACCTGCGCTGCACATCAGTATTGACCGGAATGAGGCCATGTCCAAGGGGCTGACCGTAGCGCAGATCTATATGGAGCTGGCTTCCGCTTTGCAGACCTCCACAACGGTTACGACCCTGGAGCTGGACGGCACATCTACCGACGTGATCGTGGAAAAGCCGGAGAGCGCGGCGCTGACGGCGGACGACCTGGAGGCGTATACCTTCACAGTCACCGATCAGATGACAGGGGAGGAGCGCACCTTCCAACTCAAGGACGTGGCTACCGTGGAGCAGACCACCAGTCTCAATGCCATTAAGCGCCTGGATCAGCGGCGGTATCTGAATGTGACGGCTATGATCGCGCCGGGCGAAAATGTGACCTTGGTCACAGCGGAAGCCCAGCAAGCATTGGCAAGGCTGGACCTTGGCAAGGGCAATAACTATGTGATGGCCGGTGAAAACGAAGCGATCATGGAGGCCATCGGTCAGCTGGCGCTGATGCTGGCCTTGGGCATCGTGCTGGTGTACCTGGTCATGGTGGCCCAGTTCCAGTCGCTGAAATCTCCCTTCATCGTCATGTTTACCATCCCCCTGGCCTTTACCGGCGGCTTCCTGGGCCTGCTGATCTGCGGCATGGAACTGAGCGTTATTTCCATGATCGGACTGGTGATGCTCACCGGCATCATCGTCAATAACGGCATCGTGCTGGTGGACTATATCAATCAGCTCCGGCTGGAGGGTATGGAACGCCGTGCGGCGATCATTGAGGCAGGCAGGACCAGAATGCGGCCTATCCTTATGACCACATTCACCACTATCCTGGGTCTGATCCACATGGCGGTGAGCCAGTCTGTGGGTACGGCGCTGATGCAGCCGGTGGCGGTTGTGTGTATCGGCGGTTTGGTATATGCCACACTCATGACCCTGTTTGTGGTGCCCTGCATCTACGACCTTATGAATAAAAAGGAGCTTCGCAAGGTCTCAGAAGAGGATTTGAAAATACTGGATATCTAATAATTTGGCAGGCCGTTTCCAACGAAACGGCCTGCATTCTTTGAGAAATAGCGCATCTTGCAATTTTTGCGCGGCTGTGCTAGAATAAATTGATTCAATTTGGATAGAAGGGAGGCGCGGCTGTGCGTCGGATCATAACGGTCATTCTTGCGGTTTTGCTGGTGGCAGCCGCGGCGGTGGGTGCCAGTGCGGTCAGTGTGACCAAACTGGAAAGCTATAGTACCGTTTCCCAAGACAGTGAGTGTCAGGTCACGATAATTGCCACGGTCCACGTAGACCGGGTAACAGAAGGGTTGACTTTTCCGGTACCAACGCAGGCGACAGCGGTGACGCTGAATGGGTCTCGTGTCGCTGCAAAAAAAACCGATACTGCGCGCCTGGTCAGTTTGGATAAGGTCCTGAAGGGCATGACTGGCGACTTTACGCTGACCATCAACTATACACTTCCCGACGTTGTCCACACCAACGAGATCGGTGCGCTGGAGCTGCAGATCCCGCTGCTGGCGGGCTTTGCCTACCCCATTGAGGTCATGAATTTTTCTGTGACGCTGCCGGCAGCGGCGGACGGATTGCCTGCCTTTGAGAGCGGCTACCATCAGGCCAATATCGAGCGGGACATCAGCTACCATATCAGCGGCGCTACCATCACCGGATCCTTTACAGAAGCACTGAAGGACCACGAAACGGTGACCATGCGCCTGACGGTGGACGACGAGATGTTCCCCCAGGGCCTGGCGGACATCCAGGATTTCACCTTCGGCCTTGTGGCGATGGGCATTTGCGCCGGCTTGGCACTGCTGTACTGGCTGTTGGGGCTGCGCTTTTGGCCTCTGCGCCGGATCCGGACGACCCAACCGCCCTATGGCTATACAGCCGGTGAGATGGGCAGCATCCTCCATTTGGAGGGGATCGACCTGCATTTGACAGTTTTGTCCTGGGCGGAGCTTGGGTATATTCTGATCAAAACCGACCGCCACGGCAAGGTGGTGCTCCACAAGCGGATGGATATGGGCAACGAACGCAAGGAAGCTGAGCAGCAGCTGTTTAAGAAGCTGTTTGGCCGCCGCAATGTGGTGGACACGGCATCCCATGCCTATGCGGCGCTGTGCCGCACAGCGGCGGGAAAGCCTATGGGTATCCGGGAGCTGGTCCACCCCCATAGTGCAAGCGCAAGGATATTCCGTGTGCTGGCATCGGGCATCGGCCTGTTTGGTGGCGTGAGCTTGGCCATTGCCATTGGCAGCGGCGCCTTGCTGCAGGGCCTTCTGATCTTCCTGCTAGGCATTTTGGGCGGGGTTTCCGGCTGGTACATCCAGGGCATCGGCAACTGTTTGGTGACGCCCAACCGTCCCAGGCTGATCCTGTGTCTGAGCCTGTGCGGCGTATGGCTTCTGCTGGGGCTCATTTCCGGTGCTTTCCGTGTGGCGGCCTGGATGGTGGCAGGTTTGCTGGTGGCAGGACTGCTGTTGGCATTCGGCGGACGGCGGACGGCCCAGGGCCGGGAGATCTACGGTCAGGTATTCGGCCTGCGGCGGCACTTGCGCCGGGTGGATGAGGCTCAGCTCCAGACCCTGTGCGCGGAGGACCCGGACTATTTCTTCACCGTTGCGCCCTATGCCATGGCGCTGGGCGTTGGCAAGGCCTTTGCCAAGCGGTTTGGTGGGATCCGCTTGAGCGGATGCCCCTATCTGACTTCCGGGATGGATGCCCACATGACGGCCTCCGAATGGTTGACCCGCATGGAAAAGACGGTGGACAGCATGGATGACCGGGCAAAGAAATTGCCCTTTGAAAAGCTTATGGCCTTCCTTGCCAGTCTGCGAAAGTAAAAATACCGGCAGGTGCGTGCAGCACCTGCCGATTCTTTATGCGATGCCGGTGGCGGCGGTGACCAAAATGCCCAGATTATCCCGGTAGATCTCCGGGAACTGGGCGATGGGCAGGGGATTGATGCCGCGCCCGGCTTCAATGGTGTAGCCGGGCCGCCGAAACTGTTGGATAAACCAGTCCTTATAGCCGGCAAAGCTGGAATTGAAGGGGACTTCCGTTAAGGTGTAGCCGCTGACCCGGGCAAATTCCTCCCCCAGCTCCCGGGCTCCCGGAACATCGATATCCAGGAACTGCCAGTAGATCTCCTGCCCCTGGGTGTGGAAGGCCAGCACCAGCTCTGGGTCGATCACTTCGGTATACCCTGCAAGGGCTTGTGTCTCAAACTGATTCAGCGGCGCCCGCCCCACATAATCCCGGGGGCCGGGGGTGGTAAAGCCCTGGCTGAATTTGATCTCACGGGCCATGAGCCATTTGGCCGGGTACTGCAGATTCAGGTCTACTCCCAAAAGATTTGCTTTCCATCCATCGGGGAAGGGAATGGAAGGATAGTCCTGACTGAGCCGCTGGGCCAGATCAAACTGTACATCCCCCACACGGATGGCACCCACCACAAGGTCTACGCCGTCCGGGTTTACCATGGGCACCATATAGATGGTGACATTCTCCGAAAGGGTCCGGGCATCGACACCAAAGATATCCCCGCCGGTTGCAATGGCGGCGGCAAGATCCTCGGCAAATTGCAGCAGGATCAAGCTGGTGATCCACTCGTTGGCGTGATGGGCCGCGGAGTAGAGGACCTTTCTCGGTCCCTGGCCGATGACCAGGGTGCGGATGGGCCGGGAAAAAGCGGTGGTGGTCAGCAGCTCGGTCCTGCAGAAGGGGTAGGTATTCACGATGTCCAGGATCGTCTGGTCACAGCTGGCGGCTGTGATGGGAACAGTGGTATCAACAATAGCCAAAAGATCACCTCCGACTATCCTATGCGTCGGAGGTGATCTTTGTTCCTGGGATCACTTATTTTGTTCCAGCCAGATCAGCAGCACGGCGATATCCGCGGGGCTGACACCGGAGATACGGCCCGCCTGGCCGATGGAAACCGGGCGGATCGCCTGGAGCTTTTCCTGGGCCTCTGCCCGCAGACCGGCAATGGCCATGTAGTCTATGTTGGGGGGTAGCTTTGTGGCTTCCTCCCTGCGGAATACCTCCACCTGCTTTTCCTGTCGCGCCAGATACCCGGCATATTTGACCTGGATTTCCACCTCTTGGGTCACAGCTTCGGGAAGCACTGGCCGGTCCGGGTCAAAGGGTGCGATGTCCGCGTAGGTCACTTGGGGTCGGCGAAGAAGATCGGCAAGCCGAGCAGAGTTGGCTACAGGCGCGGACTCCCGCTGAGCCAGCATGGCGTTCAGCGCATGGGAGGCGGAAACACCGGAGCTTTCCAGCCGGGCGATCTCCCGGCGGACAGCCGCATACTTTTCCTCTACCGCCTGCAGCCGCTCCGGCGGCACAAGTCCTACAGCGGCACCAATGGCGGTCAGTCGCTGATCGGCATTGTCCTGCCGGTGGAGAAGCCGGTATTCCGAACGGCTGGTCATGATCCGGTAGGGTTCTTGGGTGCCCTTGGTCACCAGGTCGTCAATGAGGGTGCCGATGTAGCTGGTGTCTCTTGTGAGGATCATGGGGGGCTTTCCCTGGACCTTTAAGGCGGCATTGATGCCGGCTACCAAACCTTGTACAGCAGCCTCCTCATACCCGGAGCTACCGTTGAACTGCCCGGCACCGTACAGGCCGGAGACTTGCTTTGTTTCCAAAGTGGGCAGAAGCTCCGTGGGATCAATGCATTCATATTCGATAGCGTATGCCGGACGCATCATCTCTGCGTTTTCCAGGCCCGGAATCGTCCGCAGCATTTTTAGCTGCACATCCTCCGGCAAACTGGAGGAAAAGCCCTGAATGTACATCTCCTCGGTGTCCAGACCGCATGGCTCGATGAAGAGCTGATGGCGCTGCTTGTCGGCAAAGCGGACAATCTTCGTTTCGATGCTGGGGCAGTACCGGGGGCCAACACCGGAGATGGTGCCGTCGTACATGGGGCTGCGGTGGAGATTCTGACGGATGATCTCGTGGGTGGCTTCGTTGGTATAGGTCAGGTAGCACACGGCCCGGTTTTCCAGAGGGTGGTCTGTGCGAAAGGAAAAGGGCTCGGGAATGTCGTCACCGGGCTGCAGCTCCAGCTTGGAAAAATCGATGGAGCGACGGTTGACTCTGGGTGGTGTGCCGGTCTTAAACCGGCGAAGGCTCAGACCCAGGCTGCGTAAGTTATCCGCAAGGCCCTGAGCTGCGTGCATCCCATCGGGGCCGGACTGCTGCACGGATTCTCCGATGACGATGGTGCTGTCCAAAAATGTGCCGGTGGCGATGATCACCGCTTTTGCGCCATACTCGGCGCCCAATTGGGTGCGAACACCGGTGACCTTGCCGTCTTCGGTCAAAACGGCGATGATCTGAGCTTGCTTGAGTTGCAGATGCGTTTGCAGTTCTAAGGTGTGCTTCATCACCGTCTGGTATTTGCGCCGGTCGGCCTGGGCACGGAGGGAGTGGACCGCAGGGCCTTTGCCCCGGTTTAGCATTCGGTATTGGATGCAGGCTTTGTCGGCGGCCACACCCATTTCACCGCCCAGGGCATCCAGCTCCCGGACCAAATGCCCTTTACCGGTGCCGCCTACAGCGGGATTACAGGGCATATTGCCCACAGCATCCATATTGATGGTAAACAGAATGGTCTCAAGACCAAGCCGTGCCGCAGCCAGTGCGGCCTCGATGCCGGCGTGACCGGCACCAATCACGGCGATGTCACAGTCGCCTGCGTGATAGGTGTACATACCCTGCTCCTTTCTGAAAAGTGGGATAGGGGGTCATTCTTCTTCTGGTTTCTTCTCCTCAGGGGGAAGTACGAAGGGCTTGCAGACCACCTCGCACCGGTTGATGGGCGTGCCAAGGGCGTGGAATTTCTCCTCGTAGCCGGTCATGATCCCCACAATACCGTTTTCGTGGAGATTATGGGTCAGGTTCTTGACTTCAAGCCCACAGGCGGCAAACTCCTCTACGGAGAATTCAAACAGGGGCGCATTATCAGTCTTGAAATGGAATTCCCCGCCGGTGCGGACTACCCGGCAGTACTTATCCAAAAAGCCCCGATGGGTCAGCCGCCGCTTGGCGTTCTTCTTCCGGGGCCAGGGATCGGGGAAGTTAATAAACAGCCGGTCGATCTCCTGGGGGGCAAAAATGGTCTCGATCTCGGCCACGTCCATATCGATGTAAAACACGTTGGTCAGTCCCAGCTCCATGGCTTTTTCCATGGCCACCACCATAGCTTCCCGGCAACGTTCCACGGCGATCAGCAGAACATCGGGGTTTGCCTGTGCCGTTTCAGCGGTGAACTTGCCTTTTCCGCAGCCGACCTCCACCCACAGCTGGGTGGCATCCGGCTTGAGGTTGCGCCAATTGCCTTTTTGCGCCGCGGGGGCGGTGATCCGGTAGGCGGCGCATCGCTCCATCCGGGGCACTAGGTTCTTCATTTTTCTCATTCGCATAGGGGTTTCCTCCTGGCACAGAAGCATTTTCTGCATTATAGCAGATAAGCCCCATTCCGTCAAATCCCCAGGCGAAAAACTGCACAGGGAAATAAAAGCGGAAAAAGAGGATTTTATACAATTTTTCCTGTATTTTTTTCTTGCGTACTGAAAAGAATGTATGTATAATGATGCTATAATTTTCTTATATGGGAGGAAAACAATATGTCATCTAATGTTCGTCCCGAAACCATGCAGCGCATCACCACCAAGGCTCTGGCCGATGCCTTCATTGCTGAGCAGGTGGCCGAAATCCGCGCCCAGGTGGGCGATAAGAAGGTCCTGTTGGCACTGTCCGGCGGTGTGGACTCTTCCGTTGTTGCCGCTCTGTTGATCAAGGCCATCGGCAAGCAGCTGGTCTGTGTCCATGTGAATCACGGCCTTATGCGTAAGGGCGAGAGTGAGCAGGTCATCGAGGTCTCCGGCAAGGAGCTGGATGCCAACCTGATCTATGTGGATGCCACAGACCGGTTCCTGGATCTGCTGGCCGGTGTTGCCGATCCCGAGCGTAAGCGCAAGATCATCGGCGGCGAGTTCATCAAGGTCTTTGATGAGGAATCTGCAAAGCTGGAGGGCATCTCCTTCCTGGCCCAGGGTACTATCTATCCCGATATCCTGGAGTCCCACGGTGTCAAGGCGCACCACAATGTTGGCGGCCTGCCTGAGGACATGGAGATGGAGCTGGTGGAGCCCGTAAAGCTGCTGTACAAGGATGAGGTTCGCGTGGTGGGCGAGGCTCTGGGTCTGCCCCATGCTATGGTTTACCGTCAGCCCTTCCCCGGCCCCGGCCTGGGTGTCCGCTGCCTGGGTGCCATCACCCGGGATCGGCTCCATGCGCTGCGTGAGGCCGATGCCATTCTCCGGGAGGAATTTGACAACTGCGGCCTGGCTGAGAAAGTATGGCAGTACTTTATTGCCGTGCCCGATGTGAAGTCTGTGGGTGTCCGCGACGACAAGCGCTACGAAGGCTGGCCTGCCATCATCCGCGCCGTCAACACCACCGATGCTATGTCCGCCACCATTGAGGAGATCCCCTATCCTGTTCTGCACAAGATCACCGACCGGATCACCCATGAGGTGGAGGGCATCAACCGCGTCCTGCTGGATCTGACCCCGAAGCCCATCGGCACCATCGAGTGGGAATAATACCAAATGTCATCGTACAACCCAAATTATTCTCAAAAGAACAATTTGGATTATTCTCTGACATCATAAAAATATGCCATCTGCGAAAATTCGCAGGTGGCATTTTTATACTTATTCCCACTCGATGGTGCCGATGGGTTTTGGGGTATTGGTCATTTATTTAACTTTTTATATATGCCACTATAGGAACACAAATTGTATTTAAGGGAATGTTTATTATTCTACTAATGGGAATAGTGAATGTTTTACTATGATATATTATTTTTCCTAAAACCTATTTTTAACACTCAGTTTTAGCATTTTCGGTCTTCTTAAGCCTTATTTCCCCTCAGTTTTATTCATTTGAAGGGTTAATTTTGCTAATTTTAGCACACCGTTTTTCAGTTTTAGGAGATTTTTAGGAGGCATATATGCGAAATCAGAACAGTAAAGTGCGTACCACCAAACGCAAATTCCAAAAATGTGAGGGCGTGTGCAGAACATTTTGCGATTTGCAATATGCGTATGCAGACATATTGGAAAAGGACGATTCCGTTATATCCTTTCAATGCAATGTGCCGCTTACGGATTTAGAAGAGAACGGCTCATATACCACTGACTTTGTGATTACAAACGACAAAGGCGAAATAGCTGTCCGTGAATGTGTTTTGCGTGATTTGATTGCAAAGCCTAAAAATGTTCGATTATTGGAAGCTTCCCGGCGTTATTGGCTGCACCGGGGCATTACAGATTGGGGGATTGTAACAAATGCAAAATCGTGAGCTGATCCTGTATCATAACCAAATTCATCGAATACTGGCACTTGCGGATCACAAAGCACTACTCATTAATTGCATAAAGCCTACAATGCCAAAATGGTTTAATGCTGATTTGCTGAATGATTGTGATTCCTGTACGGAAGAAGATTTACTAAAAGCGGCTAATCTTCCTGTAATGGATTCCCTTTCCCCGGAGAAGAAAAGCCTTGTTCATAAGAGATATACAATGATTGCCCCGGCTTTAATTGTAGTGGCTGACGAATATATGCGAGCAAGAGCAATTGAACAGGCAGCACAGCAATATGGCTTATCCCATCAAACCATTCGTAAATACTTATGCCTGTATTTAGCCTATCAGCGATTAGAAGCCTTAGTGCAAGGAGAAACCAATTTTACAAAGCCTTTATCTGCTGATGAAAAGAACTTTCGTTGGGCAATCAATAAATATTACTATTCCCCGGCAAAGCATACCTTAAAAGCTGCTTATCTATTTATGCTAAAGGAAAAATACACCGATCCTAATGGCACTTTAGTAGATCAGTTCCCTGCTTTTCATCGGTTTAGATATTTCTACGACAAGACGAAAAAGCTGCAAAACTTCTACATAACAAGAGAAGGCCTTACCTCTTATCAACGGAATCATCGTGCCTTATTGGGCGGTGGTGTTCGTGAGTTTGCACCCTCTGTTGGAGTGGGTATGTTAGATGCCACTATATTGGACATTTACCTAATCAATGAAGAAGGACAATTGATTGGCAGACCTGTGTTGACCGCTTGCGTGGATGCTTATAGTGGAATGTGCTGTGGCTACTCCCTTTCTTGGGAAGGTGGCGTTTATAGCCTGAAATGCTTAATGGATAATATTATTGCAGATAAAGTTGATTGGTGTAAAAAGTTTGGCATTTGCATTAAACCGGAAGATTGGAATTGTAATGCCTTGCCCGGAACATTTGTTACAGATAAGGGCAAAGAATATACCTCTTATATTTTCGAGCAGCTAACCGATCTTGGGGTCAGCATTATTAATTTGCAGCCTTACAGACCTGACTTAAAAAGCTGCGTGGAGCAATTTTTTAATGTGATTCAAAATTTATATAAACCGGACTTGAAAGGCAAAGGCGTGATCGAGCCGGACTATATGGAGCGAGGTGCTCCGGACTATCGAAAAACGGCTTGTCTGACAATGCGTGATTTGGAAACAGTAATCCTCAAATGCATTATTTACTATAACACCAAACGCTTAGTTGACAGTTTTACCTATACAGAGGAAATGCGGCAATGTGCCGTAAAGCCGTACGCAAATTGCCTTTGGAATTATGCTGCTGATAAGCCGGGAGCAAACCTAATTGATGTTAGCGTAGATATGCTGCATTTAACATTATTACCTCGCGGAAAAGCAACATTTACAAAACGAGGATTAATATTTAATAAGCTACGCTATCGTGCAGATGGCTATACTGAAAGATATTTATGCGGTGGTGATTGCTTGATTGCTTATGACCCGGAAATGACCTCTCATATTTGGCTGATTGAAAATGGCAATTACATAAAATTTACGCTGATCGACCGGCAATATAATGATTGCTCATTTAATGCCGCCTGTGAGGATCGGCTGCAATCGGAGCATTATGTAAAAGGCTTTGCAACAGAGAGTATGCAAGCAAGAATTGATTTAATGAGTGATATTCAGGCAGTTGCCGATCAATGCTCCACTCGAACAGGCATTGATATAACTGCTGTGCGGAAAAACCGCAGCAAGGAGAAAACCAAACGGAGATTGGAGCATTGATAGAATGAATGCATTTTTAACAGGCAATGAACTAAAAGAGGCACTTGCTATTTTGCCCCAATATGATGATTGCATAAGGAATGCCCCAACCGGAGAACGGCTGCTTGCCCTAAATAACCTTTTCAACCTTTATTACCCTTCGCCAATGGCTGCTGAAATCTATTCCAAGCTTTATTTGGCTTATGTCCGGGCAATGCAGAAAAAGCATACATTGGCTGCTGTCCGTCAAGGCTACGAAAACCGCAAGGCAGCCAAGGGGCAGCATTATCAAGGCATTATTGGCGGCAGCGATTCCTTTACCATTGTTGGCGTAAGCGGCATTGGAAAATCCTCTGCTATCAGCCGGGCGATCTCTTTAATTACGAAAGACCAATTTGCCCAACCGGAATCCCCGGAAATCATTTCGTTTCTTACTGTCCAAACACCGGGCGATTCCTCTTTGAAAGGATTGCTATTGGAAATACTACGCTCTATTGATGCTATTTTAAATACTAAGTATTATGCCGATGCCATTCGATCACGGGCAACGGTTGATATGCTGATTGGCATAGTGTCGCAGGTTTGCCTAAATCATTTATGTGTGCTGATCGTGGATGAAGCACAAAACTTGGTGGCAGCTAAAAATGGCAAGACCCTTGTGAACACCTTAGTGCAATTGATTAATAATTCCGGTATCTCCCTTTGCTTTGTGGGAACACCGGAATGCACATCCTTTTTTGAATCTGCATATCAACTGGCGAGAAGATCCATTGGCTTAAGCTACAGCGCACTTGCCTATGACGATTTTTTTCGTTCATTGTGCCAAGTGCTTTTTTCGTATCAATACACGGCTAAGCAATCCGCTATTACTGAGGATATTATATCGTGGCTATATTTACATACAGGCGGCGTTACCGCTGTGCTGATTGGACTTATTTATAACGCCCAAGAAATCGCCATTTTAGATGGCTCAGAGGTGCTGTCTTTAGAAACGCTTATACGAGCATATAAAAGACGAATGGCTATGTTGCATGGATATCTAAGAGAAGATAGAACGAGCGTTACAAGCTACCCGGGAGCTTTGAATGAGCCGTTGCGTGCTGAGACCACAGAAGAAATGCAAACAACCACATTACCTGAAGTGATCGCAGCAGTAAAGCATACCGGAGCAGATATTATTTGCACGCTAAAAAACTACTTTGCTATAGAGGAAATTGTGCTATGACCGGCATACATTTGAAAGCCTATGATGACGAGTTATGCTATAGCCTGTTTGCCCGCTATTATTTACATAGCGGCTATTTAGCATACCGATCAGCAGCAGAAGATTTATATATCAATCCAAACTCCAAGCCAAATATCGAGCTGTGCAATTTACTAACACCACTTTGCCAAGATCAATTTGGATCACCGGCAGCCTTTATATGTGAACATACAATATTTAACTACTATAACGCATTCCTGTCACCTGAAAAACAATCAGCAGTTTGGAATATGGCTTTGGCTATGGATATTAAAAAACTGTCCAATGCTTTGCCGATACCGAAAAGCAAATATGTCCGCTATCTTCGCTATTGCCCGGTGTGTGTTTCTGAGGACAGATGCCAATATGGCGAAGCATATTGGCATAGATCACATCAGCTATACGGCATATCCGTTTGCCATAAACATGGCTGTAGGCTGCTGGATTCTGAGATCCCAATATCCTCTAACGGATCACCGGCACTTATTACCGCAGAGGAATGCATTTCTGATTTACCCTGTTCTATCGAAATGACTGATAGCATTGAAATCCGTTTAGCTAAATATGCCACTACAATATTAAATACTGCTGCTACCTCTCAAACACCTATCGGTGATTATCTGCATTACCGCCTACACGGAACAAAATATTTATCTGCAAGAGGGGCAAAGCGATATATTGCTACAATGGCAAATGACCTATGCGAATATTATAAAAATGTGGATTTGCTCGGCTTTGGGCAAGATTGGCAACTGGAAAAAATATTTAACAATCAACGATTTAATAGTTTTGAAATCTGCCTGGTTGGGCTGTTCCTGGGGATAACCCCGGACAAGCTGATTTTTCGTAATAATGTATGTAATGAAAAATGTGAAGTTGTTGAGTTTGATAAAAAGGTTGCTGCATTAAATCAGCAAGGCCTCAACTACAGGCAGATAGCAAAAACACTAGGAATGTCTTACGATTATTGTAAAGCCATTGGCAATGGCAGAAGAGGCAAATACCACTATTCAAGCGGTTGCCATAAGGAAATGAGAAAATGCACGGACTGGCAGGCTCTTGACCGGCAAATGCTGCCTAGTGTAAAAAAGTTGGTAAACGAAATGATGCAGCTGGGCGACACACGCCCTCAAAAGGTTTCCCTTGGGCGTGTGGAACGCTTGCTTGGATTAAAAGAAGCTCAGTTATCTAAGCTTAATGCCTGCACCGCATATATCCAAAGCCACACCATTACACAGGAGGAATTTTGGGCGTTCACAATTGCGTGGGCAATATATAAACTAAAAAAGGAGCAGCAATCAATTCATCCTACTAATATATACAATGAAATAAACATAAGAAAACGAGATATAAAAAGAGCGTTTCCATATCTTTATAAATTTTTAGACTATAACATAGTGGCTGAAATAGCAGCAGCATTTCAAATAGCATAGGCTTCTTGGCGAGTGGTAGATATAACTTTTCGTGATCCATTATAGGACAATTTTATTTTATCCTGCCGAACACCTAAGCGGTCAAGCATATTGGCATTGGATGGCGTTAAAGCATTTTCATCAACCGAGAATTTATCAAAAAACCGATAAGCTACGTTTTGGCTGACAGCTCTTTCTACCGTCTGCTCAGCGTTATTGGTGTCCGGTGCAGCAACCACAATATGTATGATGGGGAAGGCAACGATATTAATTGTGTCATAATCCGAGAAAGCATATTGACCAACATCAAGGTGAATATGGCAGGAATAATTTAATATATTAACCTGCTCCATTATGGGATTGATTAAGCGTTCATATTCATCCCTTAACTGAAACGGATAGGGGTCGAGAGAATAAATATTATACAGGACAGATTTTATCTTCTTCATAATTTATCTTCCCATTCGCAGAATACGAGGTAGCATTAATCAGGTCTAAAAATTTATCCCGGTGAACATATTTACGACCATTAAGTGTAACCGTAGGCAATTCACCTTTTTTTAATAGTGAATAGTAAAGAGCATCAGATAGACCAAACTCTTTTATCAAATGCTTTCTTCTTAGTAATAAAGGGAGTGCTTTCATTTGTTCCATTAAATTATCCTTTCTTTTTAGGCGGCGTAGCGTGCTTTATTTTTCGCTACGCCGCTATAATTATTTGATTTTATATAAAAAACTAAATTTTCCATTTGGTCTTATATCCTTTCATACTTATAAAATTATTGAAATTTAAAATGCTGATTTTAATAGGTTTTATAATTAAGTTGTATTCCTGAATAGTTGGTTTTTTAAAATTAGATTTTATAATTTTATATATTAATTAATATATTATATATTTCATTGGGGTGTTTGGCGGTCTCCTGAATTCTTATTTGTTATTGATAATCCTAGTGATTTTGGGGTTTTCACATAGTTGCCGTTTATAAACAGGTCGTGGAAAAGATCATGGCGGCTCGTTTTGGAATATTCGTCTGATAACCTTATGAATACCGGCGAGACTCCTCCACTCAATTTGTTGTAATATTCGGCAATTTTGAAAAATTCAGCCACTGCTGCTTGTGGCAATTGCTCAATGTTATAGGAAGCTGTCCGGGTGTTGATGCATTGGCTCATCGCATAACGGATCTCCCTTTCAAAATGACTATCGCATTCCTCATACCATAATTTGATTCCTCTATTTCTGAGATACTTTCTAATTTCCTTAGCTATTCCATCTGCAGGTTTGCCAAGCAGTACCATGTGCATATGCGGTCCAGTAAATGGATTGCCGTTTTTTGTATATGCAACAAATTCTTTTTTTCCTCGATAGCCAACCTTTATTTCACCTGCTCCACTATGCCACATACTCACTCCGGCAAAGCAGATAAAAGAATACTTCCTTTCTTTAGCAAGCCGTTTTAGCCACGGAAGTAAGGTATTAATTAGTTTTTGTACTTCGTCAATAGTTTGGAATGCACCTTGGCTGGTGCTTAGTGCTTCAAAATGTACTTCGGGTTTGCTCATAATACATCTCCTTGTTTTCTATTTATATATACAATACTTTTTTCGTTTTTCCGAAGATCTCCGGTTTATCCGGTAATCTTAAATTTGAGGTCTTTTTGATTCATATAAAAACCAAGCCAAAAACCGCCTTAATTCAGAGTGGCGATAGATACTTATTTTTCCGATACTCAAAAGTAATATCATTTAGGGAAAGGTTGATACTTTATGATCTATGGTTATTGCAGAGTCAGCACACAAAAGCAAAAAATTGAACGGCAGGTTGCAAACATACTCCGGGCATACCCGGAAGCAATCATTATTAAGGAAGCCTATTCCGGCAGATATATGGATCGCCCGGAATGGACAAAGCTGCGGAAAAAGCTCCAGCCGGGTGATACGATTGTTTTTGACGAGGTTAGCCGTATGAGCCGAAATGCCGAGGAAGGAGCAGACACCTATCAAGAGTTGTTTGAAAGCGGCATTGCGTTGCACTTTTTAAAAGAGCCGCATATCGACACTGCCACCTACCGGAAAGCACTTGCCAATCTAATCTCCATGACCGGCACTAATGTGGACTTTATTTTGGAGGGCATCAACAAATACCTGATGGCATTAGCTAAGGAACAGATCAGGCTTGCCTTTGGTCAGGCTGAAAAAGAGGTGGAGTTTTTACGCAAGCGGACAGCAGAGGGATTGCGACAGGCAAAAGCCAACGGCTCACAGATCGGTGCAAAAGCCGGCAGCACCTTTGTTACAAAAAAGAGTGTGGCGGCTAAAGAGCTGATCGCAAAGCACGCCAAAGCCTTTGGCGGCAGCCTTGACGATGCTGAGGTTATGCGGCTGTGCGGCTGCAGCAGGAATACATATTATAAGTATAAAAGGGAGATAGCGTGTGCATAGGCGTGGTTTGGGTATAGTTAGGGGGTAATTGGGTATAGGAATATTAAATTATCAAGGTGCAAAAATGTAGCTTTTGCTAATTTAAGCAAAAGCTAATAAAAATAATTTAGGTTATTAAGTTTGGGGAATGAGAGTATAACATTTGATTTTTCAAAATTCCACTATTTTTCATCGGCATTTTGCACAAATTTTTAGGTCAGCTTTTGTGCGGCTCTTACCGTGTTAAATAAGCGGTTTACCCTCAGGTTATATCCTAATGTTGACTTCTGTCCTTATTATGGAATTTAGCGGAAATAAGGCTGCCTTTTTGATTTTTTAATTTTGGGCAACAAAAATACCCTGCACCGATTATGGTGCAGGGTATTGCTGTATTATTAAGAAGATTTTACAGAGGGCACTTTTTCGTCAACCTCATTGATAAGTAAAAGTCCGTAAATTAGATTGATAAGTTTTACACAATCCAATTTGGTTTTCTTTCGGTGAGACCGTCCGTGTGCAATCCAATGGCGATTGAGACATTTTGGCTCTGGTTGGTCAAAGGGCGCAGGAGCAGAAAAGCTTCCCATAGTTTCGTGAAGCGTTAAAGCAAGCGTCAGCATTGCACATTCTTCGTTGTCCAACACGTCATCTTTCTCTAATTTTGCCTCGATAGCATCAATCCGCGGCTGCAGTCTATGTGTGGGCTTTCCGGTAATATCAGAGAGCAAACCATCCAAGACGGAGGTGAAGCCGTTCACAGCCAAGTCGCTGTCTCCTCTTTGAAACACATTCACAGATTGCGTAAAAAGGCGGAGGTGCTTTTGCATTTTAGGATTATTGATGCACTTGTCTATGGTACTGTTCACATAGGCAAATTTGTTTTTGCTCACAAACGCTCTGAGTGTTTTATTGGGGTTGTTTGATTCGATCAATTCGTCGATAAGTTGCTGATCCATCACATCCCAGTAAACAAACTGTGCTTCACCCATGATTTTAATAGCGGAAAGGGGACGTACAAACATTGAGAAACTGGTGGCGAGCCTGGAAACTTGCTCTTTGTACTTTTCGACTACTTCGACAATAGGTCTAATAATTTCCTGCGTACGCAGCATGGCGGCAGCAACAGACCGAATCATTGCTTGTGCCTTTCGCATACTCTCTGCAAGCTGAGAAAAGTCAGGCATATTCCAATTCGGTAGGTCGTAGTTTTTCATTATGGCTTGTCTCCTTGCATAATTTGTAAATATTATAAGACGGAATTAGCTGGTTTTCAATCCCTGTATTTTTTAGACAATAAAACGCCCTACACCGGTTGAACAGAACCAGTAAAACTGGACAATAGACAAAACGCCCCCTGATGTAGGATAATTACATCAGGGGGTATTGTTATGAGAAAACGCAGATATACACATGTCAAGGAAGTAGAAAGTGTAATTATATCTTTA
This sequence comes from Faecousia sp., assembly GCA_045588045.1. Classification (GTDB taxonomy): domain Bacteria; phylum Bacillota; class Clostridia; order Oscillospirales; family Oscillospiraceae; genus Faecousia. Next base: position 1,162 of record JAZNDJ010000049.1, on the reverse strand, counting down.
CGTGAGGCAGGACTTACGCGGCAAGAAATAGCGGATGAATTAGGTCTGCAAAAATCACAGATAAAAGACTGGGTAAGACGTTATAACCAGCGACGGGAGCAGCTGGAGAAAGGAATTATACCAAAGAGAACCGGACGTCCTCGCAAGCATCCATTGACAACAAGCGAAGAATATCAGCGAGAGATTGCTAGATTACAGATGGAAAATAAGCTGTTGCGGGATTTTCTGCAGTCCACGGAAAGGAAGTGAGACCAAAGGTAAAGTATGCAGTTATCTATCGTCACCGGGACGAATACGCGGTGTCGGTTATGTGTAAATTCTTTGAGGTATCCCGGAGTGGTTACTATGAGTATGTGAAACGGCTTGGCCAGCCGGAGCCGGATGCCGATCTGGCCCGAAAGATAGCAGAATGTCAGGAAACAGTGGACAAGACATATGGCTACAGACGGATACATAAATGGCTGAAAAGCAGAAATATTGAGAGAAATCCCAAAACTATACTGAGAGTAATGAAAAAGTATGGTTTTTTGTCTGAAATTCGTCGCCGCAGGAAGTGGCTCAATTTAGGACAACAGGTGCATAAGTATGAGAACCTGTTGGCACGCCAGTTCTGTGCGGACAGACCGAATGCAAAATGGGTTACTGACATTTCTTACATTCACACTAGAGAAGGTGTGCTGTACCTATCTATGATCCGAGATCTGTACGACAACAGCATAGTGGCTTACAAGACAGCATCCAGACAGACGGTGAGCCTTGTACTGGACACGATTCGACTAGCAATGAAGAAAGAGAAAAAGAGAGTCGCTGCAGAGTTGCAGCTCCACAGCGACCAGGGCTTTCAATATACGTCACAAGCATATTTTAAGCTAACTCAATCTTACGGGATAACGCCGTCAATGTCAAGCAAGGGTAACCCTTATGACAATGCAATGGCAGAAAATTTCTTCTCCATTCTGAAAACAGAGTGTATCTACCGGCACAAACCTAAGACCTTCCAGGAAGCAAATAATCTGATCGATAGATACATTTATTTCTACAACCATGAGCGCATCCAGAATAAAACTGGAGTGGCGCCGCTGACGCTGCGCCACTCCGCTTAAAACTAAATATTCCTACATAGGGGAGTTTTTGTGCTGTCCGTACAAACTGGGGCAGTTCA
>JAZNDJ010000048.1:0-9315 GCA_045588045.1 Faecousia sp. | reverse complement strand
AATATTTTTGGGGCGATATGTGCAAGGCCCATGTGAAATACATTCGCAACCGCACCTTCAACGGCATCAACACCTTGAGAGAGGACTGCCGCTTGGTTTATGGGGAAACGGGGAAGGACGCGTATTCCAACTACTGGTTTTCCTCCTCTGACGGCATGCGCCTGGAGCCGTTTCTGAATATCCTTACAAAAAAGAACGTGGACAAGCTGGTCCGACAAAAGGGCTGCTGTATCCTCTATACCCATTTTGCCTACGACTTTGTGGACGACCAGGGAAACCTGAGTGAGGAATTCAAACAGGCCATCGACTATCTGGCAACGAAAAACGGATGGTTTGTTCCTGCCGGAGCATTGCTGGACTATGTGTTGGAGAGCAGGGAGTACAAGCCCTCCAAGATATATGAGCTTTGGATGGACATTAAATGGCTGGTGGAAAGAGTGATTAAGAAATGAGCAAACGCTTTTATAATTTCCTCTTTAAACTAAATAGAAAGCTGGGTTTTGCTCTGGAAAAGAAGTGCGAAACCGTGGATTATAGCTGTATTGGCAGACATTGTTATGGCCCTCTGGCCAAGCCGGGAGCCTATGACATGAATTTTATCGAAAGCATCGGTTCCTTTTGCAGCTTTGGCCCCAATACCGCTGTGGTGCAAACCCACTATATGGGCGTAACCACCCATCAGTTTTTGTTTTCCTCCTGGCGCTATCCGGAGCTGGATGCCCTGATGCCCAAGGAGAAGCAGGAAAAAATATTCCGTGAACATATTGCATCCCGAAAGACCCGAATCGGCAACGATGTGTGGACCGGCAGAAATGTTACAATCATGTCCGGCGTGAACATCGGCAACGGCGCCATTATCGGCTCCGGTGCGGTGGTTACCAAGGATGTGCCGGACTATGCGGTGGTTGCCGGCGTCCCTGCGAGAATCATCAAATACCGTTTCTCGGAAGAGCAGATTCGCCAGTTGAATGCTATCGCCTGGTGGGACTGGGATGACAAAACCATCGCCGATCGGTTTGATGATTTTTTGGATATGGATAGATTTATCCAGAAGTACAAAAAGGCGCAAATAGTTTGTGAGAAAAATTTTCAATAAAGCAAGTGCGCGTTTTTGCCATTGCTGCGAAAGGAAATTGCCTTGAAGATCGAAAGAACGAAAAACGCCACTAAGAATCTCATCTGGGGAATCATAGATAGATGTGTGGCTTTGCTGATCCCGTTCATATGCAGATCAGCGGTTATTCATATTTTTGGCATTCACTATTTGGGATTAAATAGCTTGTTTGCTTCCGTTCTGTCTATGCTTAATATGACAGAATTAGGCTTTGGCAGTGCAGTGGTCTTTTTTTTGTATCGCGCTATTGCTGAAGATGACAATAACAAAATTTGTGCCCTGCTTAATTACATCAAGCGGATATATCAGTGTATTGGCCTCGTGGTTCTTTGCCTAGGCATGGCGCTTATGCCATTCCTGCGATTTATTATCAAGGCTGATATCCCCGCCGAGGTAAATATCTATATAATTTACTTGTTGTCTCTGGCGGGTACGGTTTTGTCTTATTTTTTGTGTGCATATAAGGAGGCAATTTTCCGTTCTCACCAGCGGATCGATGTGTTATCCAAGATCAGTACAACAGTAATGATCATAGATAAAGCATTGCAGCTGCTGTTTATTTTTGTTTTCCGCAACTATTATTTGTATATTTCAACCACCATTTTGGGTAGAGCACTTAATAACACTTTGGTTTATTTGGCAGCAAAAAAGAACTACCCACAATATCCTGCTACCGGAAAGCTGGCTCGTCCGGAGAAAAAAGAGATTTTTGACAAGATCCGTGGACTCTTTATGTATAAAATTGGCAATGTGGTAAGCTTGTCGGCTGACAGCATTGTGATCTCTGCGTTTCTTGGACTTGTGGTTGTGGGAAGACACGGTAATTATTATTATATCATTACTACATTGATTGCATTTCTGGGTGTCTTGTTTACTTCTTTGCGAGCGGGAATTGGAAACAGTATTGTCACGGAGAAGGTGGAGAAGAACTTCAGAGACTTTAGAACTTTACAGTTCACCCAGAACTGGATCGTAGGATGGTGTACCATTTGCCTGTTTTGCTTATTCCAGGATTTTATCAGCATTTATGCCGGTAAGGAAAATCTGCTTCCTATAGGCTATGTAGTCTGCCTGTGCGCGTATTTCTGGATATGGAAAATACAGGATGTTGTCCATGTTTACAAAGAAGCAGCGGGAATGTGGACGCAGGATCGTTACCGTCCTTTTATCGGTGCTTTGATAAATCTCTGCTTGAACCTTATTATGGTACAGTTCATAGGACTTTATGGAGTAATTCTTTCTACCGCAATTGTGTTTTTGTTTCTGGACATTCCTTGGTCGTCCAGGGTGCTGTTTAAGAATTATTTTAAGTACAGCGCCTCTGCCTATTACAAAATGCTGCTCAAGGGACTGGTTCAGATGCTACTTATGCTGACACCTACCTATTTGCTGTGTATGCTGATCACTTTGGAATCTCTTGTTCTTCAGCTTATGGTAAAAGCGGTTATTTGCCTGATTGTGCCCAATATGCTATATGTTGTTATGAATTGTCGTAGCGATGAATATAAAATGTTTATTAGAAAAGCAAAGTCCATTCTAAAAATAAAAACCTAAGAAAGGGTGAGAAGATATGTCCTTATTTGCAAACAAAACACTTATGATCACCGGCGGTACCGGCAGCTTCGGCAACGCAGTGCTCAACCGATTCCTAGATACAGATATCGGCGAGATCCGCATTTTCTCCCGTGACGAGAAGAAGCAGGATGATATGCGCCACGAGTTCCAGGTAAAAATGCCCGAGGCGTCGGAAAAGATCAAGTTCTACATCGGTGATGTCCGGGACCTGAATTCCGTTAAGAACGCCATGCATGGGGTGGACTACATCTTCCACGCCGCCGCCTTGAAGCAGGTTCCTTCCTGCGAATTCTTTCCCATTGAGGCGGTAAAGACCAATGTGCTGGGCACGGAAAATGTGCTGACCGCGGCCATTGATGCCGGAGTTCAGAATATGGTTTGCCTGTCCACCGACAAGGCCGCTTACCCCGTCAATGCTATGGGCACTTCCAAGGCCATGATGGAAAAGGTCATCGTTGCCAAGTCCCGTACCGTTGCTCCGGAGAAGACCAAGATCTGCTGTACCCGCTACGGCAATGTTATGTGCAGCCGAGGTTCTGTTATCCCTTTGTGGATTGAGCAGATCAGAGCGGGTACCCCCATCACCATCACCGAGCCTTCCATGACCCGGTTCATTATGTCCCTGGAAGAAGCGGTGGACCTGGTGCTGTTTGCATTTGAAAACGGCGCTTCCGGCGATATTCTGGTGCAGAAAGCCCGTGCCTGCACCATCGACGTACTGGCGCAGGCAGCTACCGGCCTGTTTGCCCCCGGCCATGAAATCAAGGTTATCGGCATTCGCCACGGCGAAAAAATGTACGAGACTCTGCTTACCAACGAGGAGTGCGCCAATGCCATCGACCTGGGTGAATTTTACCGAGTGCCCTGCGACAGCCGTGGTTTGAACTATGACAAGTATTTCAAAGACGGGGATAAGGATCGCAACACCCTGACGGAGTTCAACTCCAACAATACCGAGCTTTTGAATGTGGAACAGGTCAAGCAGAAGCTCCTCAACCTGCAGTACATCCGCGACGAGCTGGACAAGGCCGGTATCAAATATTAATAGTTCTCAGGTTGTCATTGTCAACCAGCCCGCAGACTGGTGTGGCAATTTAAGAGATCATCAGGAGAGAAGTGCAGGTATGAACATATTAATTACAGGAGCGAAGGGCTTCGTAGGCCGTAATCTGACGGAAAACTTAAAAGCCATTCGCGATGGAAAAAACCGCACCCGGGCACTGAAAATCAATGAAATTTTTGAATATGACATCGACACCGACCCGGCGCTGCTGAAGGAATTCTGCCAAAAGGCGGACTTTGTATTCAATCTGGCAGGGGTAAACCGTCCCCAAAACCAGGAGGAATTTATGCAGGGCAACTTTGGCTTTGCATCCACCTTGCTGGATACACTGAAAGCCTGCAATAATACCTGCCCGGTGATGCTGTCCTCTTCGATCCAGGCGACACTGATCGGTCGCTACGGCCAGTCCGACTACGGCAAGAGCAAGCTTGCCGGTGAGGAGCTGTTCTTTGCCTACGGCAAGGAGACTGGCGCCAAGGTGCTGGTATACCGCTTTCCCAATCTGTTTGGCAAGTGGTGCCGCCCCAACTATAACAGCGCGGTGGCTACCTTCTGCAACAATATTGCAAATGACCTTCCTATCCAGGTCAATGACCGTTCTACCCAGCTGGAGCTCTTGTACATCGACGATTTGGTGGATGAAATGCTAGATGCTCTGGAAGGGAAAGAGCATCACTGCGAGTTTGAGGGGGTGGACACAGTTCTTTGTGATAGTGGCCGTTACTGCGCCGCCCCCATCACCCATAAGGTGACCCTGGGCGAAATTGTGGATCTGCTGCATGATTATAAGGACCAGCCCAAAACCCTTGTTATGCCGGAGATTCCCGCAGGCAGCTTTGCCAAAAAGTTGTACTCTACCTATTTGAGCTATCTGCCCAGAGACGGAGCAATCTTCCCCTTGAAAATGAATGTGGATGATCGGGGCAGCTTTACAGAGCTGCTGAAAACCGAAAAATGCGGTCAGTTCAGCGTGAATATCTCCAAGCCCGGCATCACAAAGGGACAGCACTGGCACAACACCAAGTGGGAGTTCTTTATTGTAGTATCTGGCGAGGGTCTGATCCAGCAGCGCAAGATCGGCTCTGCCGAGGTGCTGGAATTTAGGGTCAGCGGCAAGAAAATCGAAGCAGTCCACATGCTCCCCGGCTATACTCACAACATTATCAATCTGAGCGAAACAGAAAACCTGGTGACCGTTATGTGGGCAAATGAGCAGTTCGACCCTAATAAGCCGGATACTTTCTTTGAGGTGGTAGAATAATGGATATAAAGCTTGATTATTCTGATGTAAAATTTAAAGATAATGGCAAGCTAAAATTGCTGATCATCGTGGGCACCCGCCCTGAAATCATCCGTTTGGCAGCGGTCATTAAAAAGTGCCGTGAGTATTTTGACTGCATTCTTGCTCATACCGGTCAGAACTATGATTATAACCTGAATGGTATTTTTTTCAGAGATCTTGGACTTGCTGATCCTGATGTCTATATGGATGCGGTGGGCGATGACCTGGGAGCAACCGTTGGCAACATTATCAACTGTTCCTATAAGCTGATGTCGCAGATCAAGCCGGATGCCATGCTGATTTTGGGCGATACCAACTCCTGCCTGTCTGCCATTCCTGCCAAGCGGCTGCACATTCCCATTTTCCACATGGAAGCCGGCAACCGCTGCAAGGATGAGTGCCTCCCTGAGGAGACCAACCGCCGGATCGTGGACATCATTTCTGATGTAAATTTGGCATACTCTGAGCATGCTCGCCGGTATCTTGCCGACTGCGCCCTGCCCAAGGAGCGCACCTATGTTACCGGCTCTCCCATGGCAGAGGTGCTGCATGCAAACCTGGCATCTATCGAAGCCTCTGATGTGCATAAGCGGCTGGGTCTGGAGAAGGGGAAGTATATCCTGCTGTCTGCCCACCGGGAGGAGAACCTCGACACGGAGAAGAACTTCCTGTCCCTGTTCACCGCTATTAACAAAATGGCAGAAAAGTACGATATGCCCATTTTGTACTCCTGCCACCCCCGCTCCAGAAAGCGTTTGGAGGCCTCCGGCTTCCAGCTTGACAAGCGGGTCATTCAGAACGAGCCCCTGGGCTTCCACGATTACAACTGCCTGCAGATGAATGCCTTCTGCTGCGTGTCCGATTCCGGTACTCTTCCGGAGGAGTCCAGCTTCTTCACCAGCGTAGGACATCCCTTCCCGGCAGTATGTATCCGTACCTCCACTGAGCGCCCCGAGGCGCTGGACAAGGCATGCTTTGTCCTGGCAGGCATCGATGAGAAGAGCCTCTTGCAGGCGGTGGATACTGCGGTGACTATGAATATAAACGGTGACCACGGTATCCCTGTGCCGGATTATGTGGAAGAGAATGTATCTTCCAAGGTAGTCAAAATCATCCAGTCCTACACCGGCGTGGTGGACAAGATGGTTTGGAGAAAAAACTAATTTGAGAGGAAACGAGAGCCCTATGCGTAATGAATGTGCGCTGCTGGTCGGCGCCTTGGCCTGTTCTGTTGCGAACAAGCCCTTTGCGGTGCCGCAGGAAATGGATTGGCAGCTTTTTGCCAAGCTGTGCCAGCTCCACGCAGTGGTGCCATTGGTATATGACGGGCTGCGAAAAGCTGGGGTTTTGGAGGAAGCACCTGAGGAAGTAAAAACCTATCTGCAAGGCCAGTACCATGCAGCCATTTTCCGGGATGCCCAGTTCGATTACATGAAGGACAAGCTCACTGAAAAGCTGGTGGAAGAAAATATCCCCCATATCTTTTTGAAGGGTGCTTGTATGAAGTACAATTATCCCATCCCCGCCCTGCGTACCATGTGCGATCTGGATGTGCTGGTGTATGCCGAGGATTTCCCGGCACTGAAAAGAATATCAGCAGAACTGGGTGGCACAGCTGGACACAGTGACGGCAACCATCGGAACTATTACTTCCCCGGCGGTGTAACTGTGGAGTTCCACCCCAACCTGCTGCACCAGGACACCCCGGTGGGCACCGGTATCAACCCCGGTTGGCAGTATGCCAAGACGGATATGCCCACCAGTGCCGGCGAGTTAACGGAGGAAGGGTTTTATCTGAACACGATCTGTCATCTGGCCAATCATTTTGTGACAGGCGGCGTAGGCGTGCGGTTTGTACTGGATGTGTGGGTCAACCGCCATTTGCGCATGCCTCAGCCCAACAGATCCTTTGTGGAAGCGGAACTGAAACGGTTTGGTCTGCTGGAGTTTGCCGAAAACATAGAGGCTTTGTCCCAATATTGGTTCGGCGACGGTGAGGGGACCCCCCTACTGGAAGAGTTGGGTAGCTATATCTTTACCAGTGGGCTTCACGGAAGAGAAGACCGCGCTATGCTGAACGCTTTGAGCTTGTCGCCTGGTGGCAGCCGAGGCTCTGCGCTGATGAAAAAAGCGTTTTATTCCCGTCAAGAGATGGAGAGTCGTTTCCCCTGGTGCAAAGGAAAACCCTGGCTGCTGCCTGTGGCCTGGTGTGTGCGTGCTGTCAGAGCTGTCACGAAACACGGTGATCTCATTTTCCAATGGTGGAAAGGTACAGGGAACTTTACACAAAATGAGATCAAAACGCAAAAAGAGAAGTTGAGGTATTTTGGAATACGAGATAAATAATTGTTGTCCCTGTTGGCAGTCAGAACCACCCGTATAACTGAAGTGGTAAAAAGATAGTAGACACAAAAAAGCGTGTCTACTATCTTTTGTTATATAGGGGGTGACTCAAATGGGGATAAAGCACAATAAAATGTGCAAATTCAAAAAGGGTAAAAAGGAGACGGTACCCTTGTATTTTGCCCCTGTGTACGATATAATCAAATAAACCATGTTGTAAAGGAGAAGGGGATCGACCTATGGAAACGATTTATATTACCGGTCATCGCAATCCGGATACCGACTCCATTGTTTCCGCCATGGCATATGCTGCGCTGAAGAATGCGCTGGGTGACCGTCGCTATCAGGCTGCTCGTTTGGGGCAAATCAGCGATGAGACCCAGGTTGTTTTGGATCGATTCGGAGTGAAGCCTCCGCTGTTGATCAACAATCTGCGTACCCAGGTCCAGGATCTGGACTATGATACGCCCCCTGTTTTGGCCCCGGCCGCTACGGTCAGCCGAGCCTGGCAGGTGATGCAGGAGGAGGGCTTTAAGGTCCTGCCTGTGGCGTCTGAAGATGGAACCATCTGCGGCATGGTTTCCGCCGGAGATATTGCCAGCAATGACGTGGCCTCGGTACGCGACCCCTATATGTCCGGACTGCCGGTGTATAACCTGTTGTCCGTTTTAGAGGGCCGTGTCCTGAACAAAGGCGGGGAAATGAAGGACATCATTTCCGGAGAAGTGACCATTGCGCTGCCCACAGGCAGAGAACACCTGATTTTCTCCAATCGTGACAGCATTGTCATCTGCGGCGACCAGCCCGATATGATCCGCCGGGCCATGGAACTGAATGTAAACTGCATCATCGTCTGTCAGGCGGAGGTCAGTCAGGAACTGCTGGATATAGCGTCCGAGACGTGTGTCATCTCCACTCCCTTTGATGCCTACCGTGCGGTTCGCCTGGTCTGTAATGCGCTGCCCATCAGTGGTATCTGCAACAAGGAAGGCCTGGTCTGCTTCCATCTGGAAGATTACATTGACGACGTTCGCAATACCGTGCTGGAAAGCCGCTTCCGGGCCTATCCCATTCTGGACGATAAGGAGAAGGTGGTGGGCACCCTGTCGCGCTTCCACCTGCTGCGTCCCCGGCGCAAGCGCGTGATCCTGGTAGATCACAACGAATTTGCCCAGTCGGTGGTCGGCCTGGAGCAGGCGGAGATTCTGGAAATTGTGGATCACCATCGGCTTGCCGATATTGAGACCACCAACCCCATTTATGTCCGCAACGAGCCGGTGGGCAGCACCGCCACCATCATTGCCGGCATGTATCAGGAAAAAGGGCTGATGCCGACGGAAACCATGGCCGGTCTGATGGCGGCCGCCATCGTGTCTGACACGGTCATGTTCAAGTCGCCCACCTGCACCCAAAGGGACATTGACGTGGCCAATCGCATGGCGCGCATTGCCGATGTTTCTCTGGAAGAGCTTGGTCAGACAATTTTTGCCGCCAACTGCGGGGACGAGAAGACGGTTCAGGCAATGCTCAAGACCGACTATAAGGAGTTTCATATTGCCGGGCACGATCTGGCTATCAGCCAAATCACATGCATGGATTCTGAACGTCTGCTCAAGCGCAAGGATGAATTCCTGGCGGCCATGGCTGAGATCCGCAGGAGCAAACAGATGGATACCGTCCTGCTGATGATCACTGACGTGCTGCTGGATGGCACGCAGCTTCTGTTCCTGGGCGATGAAAATAACATCATTCAGGCTTTTAATATCCGCAACCCGGAGGAGCATTGTGCCTTCTTGCCCGGGATCCTTTCCCGCAAGAAACAGGTTGTTCCCACCTTGTCCGCATTGTGGGGCTAAAATACATAATCAAGAAAGAGGACGGATATTCCGTCCTCTTTTTTACGAAGCGAATGAGTGGTGATTTTAAAATAAAATCGTA
>JAZNDJ010000047.1:0-12626 GCA_045588045.1 Faecousia sp. | reverse complement strand
GGGATAGCGGCGGGTGGAGCAGGGCATTTCCTCAACGGTCAGCTTGTCCAGCAGCTTCCGTCGGGCAGTCGCCTGCTTGGCCTTGGCCTTGTTGGCGGAGAACCGCTAGATAAACAGCTGCAGCTCCTCGATCTTTTCCTGGTTGCGCTTGTTCTTGTTGCGGATCATGGCCTGGACCATCTGGGCGGATTCATACCAGAAGTCGTAGTTGCCCACATACATCTTGATCTTGCCGTAGTCGATGTCCACGGTGTGGGTGCAGACGGTGTTCAGGAAGTGGCGGTCATGGGACACGGCGATGACCATGCCGGGAAAGTCCAGCAGGAAGTCCTCCAGCCAGTTGATGGCTTCAATGTCCAGGTTGTTGGTCGGCTCGTCCAGCATGACGATGTCCGGGTTGCCAAACAGCGCCTGGGCCAACAGCACCTTCACCTTCAACCGGGGGTCCACGGTGCCCATAATGTCGTAGTGCAGCTCTGTACCGATGCCAAGACCCTGGAGCAGTCGGGATGCGTCAGATTCCGCCTCCCAGCCGTCCATCTCCGCAAACTCCATCTCCAGCTCTGAGGCGCGAATGCCGTCCTCATCGGAGAAGTCGGGCTTCTCGTAGATGGCATCCTTCTCCTTCATCACATCGTACAGCCGCTGGTTGCCCATGATGACCGTATCCATAACGGTAAATTCGTCGTAAGCGTTCTGGTTCTGCTTCAGAACAGACACGCGCTTTTCCGGGTCTACATGGATCTCACCGGTGGTGGATTCCAGTTCTCCGGTAAGCATCCGCAAAAAGGTGGATTTTCCTGCGCCGTTGGCGCCGATAATGCCGTAGCAGTTGCCTGGCAGAAACTGCAGATCCACATGCTGGAACAGCCATTGGCCGCCAAACTGCATACCCAAATTGCTGACAGTGATCATAATTTCTTCCTACTCCTTCAATACACATTGCGCCGGAGCGCATACGATAACATCCTAATACTACCACATAATTGTGAATAATAAAAGAACTTTTTTCCAGGGGGGTTGCTTTTTTTAGATTGGGGGGTTATAATGTTAGCACTCTGACAACTTGAGTGCTAACAGGAGGGACACACTATGCGCAAAAAGCAATTCAAAGCCGAATCCAAGCGGCTTCTGGACCTGATGATCAATTCCATCTACACCCACCAGGAGATCTTCCTGCGTGAGATCATCTCCAACGCCAGCGATGCCATCGACAAGCTGGCCTACACCGCCCTGACCGACGACAAGGTAGGTCTGGACCGGGATCAGTTTGCCATTACCATTACCCGGGGCGACGGCACTCTGACTGTCTCCGACAACGGCATCGGCATGACCCGGGAGGAGATGGAGGAAAACCTGGGCACCATCGCCAAGTCCGGCTCTCTGGGCTTTAAGCAGGAGATGGAGCAGACCGAGGATATCGACATTATCGGTCAGTTCGGCGTGGGCTTCTATGCTGCCTTTATGGTAGCCGATTCTGTGACCGTGATCTCCAAGAAGTACGGCCAGGACCAGGCCTGGAAGTGGGTCTCTGACGGTGCGGACGGTTACTATGTAGAGGAAGCCCAGCGGAAATTTGCCGGTACGGACATCATCATGACCCTGAAAAAGGACACCGAGGAGGAGAAATATTCCCGGTTCCTGGAGGAATATGAGCTGCGCTCCCTGGTGAAGAAGTACTCCGACTATATCCGCTACCCCATCCGCATGGAGGTCTCCAAATCCCGAAAGACTGCCGATTCTCCCGAGGACAAGCCCGAATACGAAAGCTACACCGAGCTGGAGACCCTCAACTCCATGGTGCCCATCTGGCAACGGACGAAGAAGGACGTTTCCGAGGAGGAATACGACAGCTTCTACCGGGAGAAATTCTTCGATTTCCAGAAGCCTCTCCGGGTGATCCACACCAGCGCCGAGGGCACTGTGTCCTACAAAGCCCTGCTGTATATCCCGGCCAAAGCCCCCTATGACTTCTACACCAAGGACTTCAAGCGAGGTCTGCAGCTTTACTCCTCCGGGGTTATGATCATGGAAAACTGTGAGGAACTGCTTCCGGAGCATTTCCGCTTTGTCCGGGGCGTGGTGGACAGCCAGGACCTGAGCCTGAACATCAGCCGCGAGATGCTCCAGCACAACCGTCAGCTAAGCATCATTGCCCGGAACATTGAAAAGAAGATCAAGCAGGAGCTAAGCGCCATGCTGGAAAACGACCGGGAGAAGTACGAGGAATTCTATGGCGCATTCGCCCGGCAGCTAAAATACGGCACCGTGGCCGAGTATGGTGCCCACAAGGATGCCACCCAGGATCTTCTGCTGTTCTTCAGCCACAATCAAGGCAAGCTGGTGACCCTGAAAGAGTATGTGGAATCCATGCCCGAAAGTCAGGAGAAGATCTACTATGTCCCCGGCGAGAACAAGGACCGGGCCGCCAAGCTGCCCCAAGTCGCAGCCCTGAGCAAGAAGGGTTATGATGTGCTTCTTTGCAACGACGAGGTGGACGAATTTATCCCCCAGACCCTCATGACCTATATGGAAAAATCCTTCTGCAATGTGGCCACCGAGGATCTGGGTCTGCAGACCGAGGAGGAAAAGAAGGCCATCGAGGAAAAGGCCGAGGCGCTGAAGGGCTTCCTGACCTTTGTGCAGGATTCTCTGGGCGACAGTGTTAAGGAAGTGCGGCTGTCCGGCAACTTGGGCACTGCCCCTGTATGCATGGTCCCTGCCTCCGGCATGAGCTTTGAAATGGAAAAGTATTTCAAGCGGATGAATCCGGAGATGCCCATTCCCTCGGAGCGGATCCTGGAGCTGAACCCGGACCACGATGCGGTGAAGGCTCTGCAGATGGCTATGACCGAGGACCCCATCAAGGCAAAGGACTATGCCAAGCTTCTGTGCTGCCAGGCACAGCTTTTGGCGGACCTGCCTCTGGAGGACCCGGCAGAATACACCGAGCTGGTGTGCAAGCTGATGAAATAAGATTTCCCCCGGCGCGGTTAACCGTGCCGGGGGTCATTTCATTCATTGAAAAACAGCAGCGAATACCATGTGACGATGTTGCCGCCGTACTGGAAATCCAGGCCGTTTTCCTCCAGTGTGGGGATCAAATTGATCCCGTGGCTCTCTACGCAGGGGTGCATCCTGCCGGGCATACGGCAGGGCAGGCCGTCCAAAATGGCGCACCGCTCACAGACGGCGCAGGCCTCGGTGGAGAGGATATACGGCTCGATCCCCTGCTCCCGGAACAGGTCCCGGATCCGGTTGGTCAGCCGTTCATGCTCCGGCCGGGTACGCAAGGTCTGCTCCATGTCGGTGATGTCCTCGGTCTCGGTGACTGTACCCACCATCAGACAGCTTTGGTAGCCGCGGCATTTTTCCGCGCAGGCCTCCACCTCTCCCACACCGGGAGGGCAGGCCCAGCTTTTGCCGTACATGGGACATTCCTGCTGGCAGATCCAGCGGATCCGCTGGGAAAACTCCAAGGTCTTGGGGTCGATGTAGGCGTATACGTATAGGGGCAGCTCTGCCAGCGCAGTTTCCAGCTTTTCCCGGTCCATCATCCCAGTTCCTCCATGATCCGCTCACAGCCCTCGCAAATGTCGATCCAGGTCTGGGTGAAATCTCCGGTGTACCAGGGGTCTGCCACATCCCGGGGCAAAAACGGACGGAATTTTTCCTCCCCGGGGAACATCCGGCGCAGGTAACGCAGATTGGAGGAATCCATATAGAAAATATGGTCATAGCCATCCACATCTGGCTGGGTCATCTGCCGCGCCTGGTGTCCGTCACAGGCAATGCCGTGGCGGTTCAGTTCCCGCCTTGCAGGGGGGTAAACCGGGTTTCCCAATTCCTCCCGACTGACAGCCACCGACGCGATGTGGAAATCACCGGCCCGTCCAGCCTTGTTCACCATATCCTGCAAAACATACTGAGCCATGGGACTGCGGCAAATATTCCCGTGGCAGACGAAAAGTACCTTGATCATGCAAATTCCTCGCTTTCGTTGGGGGTATTATAGCACGGACAAGCAGGGATTGCAATATTGTAGGGGCGATCAATGATCGCCCGCGGGCGGTTAATAACCGCCCCTACATCCTGTAAGCAAGAGTTTCGTCATTAACATAGAAGCCGAAAAAATGGCTTTTGAGCAGCGGGACAAATACCCGACGATATGAGCATAAAAAGTCCGCTACCTCTATCATAGCTGCTTTTGCAGTTATGGACGAGTAGCGGCAATTTGGGATTGATCCGGAATTCCTTGATTTCTTTGGCTTATCGGTATATAATTCCATTAGGCAAACAGTTTGATAAATTAAAAACGAGAGGAGTCCTATTGGTGAAAAAGATAATCTGTTCCGTCTTGGTCCTGTTGGTCTTACTTGGCTGTTTGACCGCCTGCAATTTTACACAAAACATGTCAGGTGCGATAGCAGGTGAGGCAGAAGCTACCCCAAAAGTAGAGGAAATGATGGCAGCACTGGCTGATGATAACACATCCGATGCCAAAGCCTTGCTACATCCCCAGGTTGCAGAAACATCCGATAATGCCATCACCCAAATGAGTGCCTACCTGGCAGGTAGAACAGCAAGCGCCATGGAATTGAAAAGCATCAACATCAATACCTCCACTGGCACAGCAGGCAAGACCAGACAGGAGCAAGTAACCTACCAAGTTACGCTGACTGATGGTGCTGTAATTTTCTTAAATGTGGTTTACCTCTCCAACAATCAAGGTACTGGCTTTGCTTCCTTCCAAATAGTTCTGGGTGTCGTTTAAAAGTACGATATATTGAGATGATAAAGCAGCCGCCGACACGCAAGTCGGCGGGTGTTATTTTCGTCATGGGCAGGGCAAAAGGTGGCTACCGCACGCAATTATGCCGGATCTTCCTCATCGGAAGTCTCTGCTTTAGGCTGTAAGGCTTCGGGATGCACCGTTGCCGTAACACTTTTGAAAACATCCGCAACCTCGGCGATCGTCAGATATGCCCTGGGATCAATGTCGTGGACAATTGCCTTCATCCGGGTGATCTGGAATCGGTTCACAACAAAATAGATCACCGTTTTTTGTGCATTACTGTAGCCACCCTTCGCCGGCAGAACCGTAGTGCCACATTCAAACGCCTTCATCATTGCCATTGCGGTATCCTCCAATCTGCAGGGTGCTGCCACATTGGTGGGTGATACCACCGCCATTATGCTTGGCTCCGCTTTGGACATGAGCTTCGTTGATTTCTTTGTGTTCAACGGAAAGCCGGGTATGTTCTTCGCCGTGGAGCTGGGTGCTGTGCTATCCGCGCTGATCCTGGCGTGGCTCTTCCGTAAGGAAAAATCCGCCATTCCCAAAATAAACAGCCGCACACAGGTAACCGACTATGTTCCCTCCGTTCTGTTGCTGGGCACCATCGTAGCGCTGATCTGTGCTTCCTTCATCCCCAACAAACCCGGCATTACCAACGGCCTGATCTGCTGCGTGCTGCTGGCAGTAGGCCTTCTCTACACCGGACTGAAGCAGAAATGCACGAAAAGTGTTACCGCCGCATTGAAGGCCATCGACTTTGAGACCATCGGCTTGCTGTTGGGGTTGTTCCTTATGATCGGCGGCATCTCTAACATGGGTGTTATTGACGCTTTGGCAAAGCTACTGGCCAAGCTGGGCGATGGCAATCTATTGCTGACGTACACCGTGATCGTGTGGGCCTCAGTACTCATCTCGGCCTTTATCGATAACATTCCCTATGTGGCGACCATGATCCCAGTGATCGCAAGCCTTGCCACGGAGCTGGGCTGTGATCCCACGGTGTTGTACTTCGGACTGCTCTCCGGTGCGACTTTGGGCGGTAACTGCACTCCCATCGGCGCATCCGCCAACATCACCGGCATCGGCATCCTTCGCAAAGAGGGTTATACCGTCAAAAACGGAGACTTCTTCAAAATTGGCATTCCCTTCACACTTGCTGCCATTATTCCCGCATATATTTATCTGTGGATTGCCTTCGGCATTTGATACATAGCATAGTACTGTTCGTGTTGAGTTTCCATCCGCTCTACAGACAGAATCAGCCGCCTGCATAAGCAGGCGTCTGTGATTATTTTATCACGCTGGGCTTTTATTCCTTAGGGCCGAGGCACAGCTCTTGGGCATGGGCTTTCATGGCCTCAATGCAAATGGCAGCCACGTCCCGGACCTCCATACCCAGCAGGTCGCAGCCCTTTTTGATGACCTCGCGGTCGCATTTTGCGGCGAATTTCTTGTCCTTAAACTTCTTCATAAAGCTGGACACCTCCATGTCGGTGATGCCCATAGGCCGCATCCGGGCCGCTGCCTGGATGATGCCGGTAAGCTCATCGACGGTAAAGAGCGATTTCTCCAGCTCTGTGACCGGCTCCACATCGTTGCAGTGACCCCAGCCGTGGGCCAGGATCGCCCGAACCTCCTGGGAGCTGATACCGGCAGCCAGCAGGGGTGCCTCGGTGTGCTGCAGGTGTTCGTCGGGGTGCTGCTGATAGTCATAGTCGTGCAGGTAGCCAATGGCCATCCAATGGGCCTCGTCCTGCCCGAAGTGCCGGGCAAGGCCGCCCATGGCTACCGATACATTTTTCGCGTGGAGGAACAGGTGCTCCTCGGTGGTGGTGGATGCCAGCAGTTCTCTGGCCCGCTCCATTGTCAGCATGGTACGATCTCTCCTTTTATCTGTTTTGCGTTACAGGTCGACCCAAATGTTGCCCGCTGCGTTGGAGCGCAGTTTCTCCATAAGCGCATCCTCCGTTTCTCGAGACAAGATTATTATAAACGAAACAATCCTCCGTCGTCAACCTAATTTCGCGAAGTTAAGCTGCTCCACCATTTTGGCAGCTGAGATCGCCGCACCAGTGACACAGTCACTGGTGCGCAATGACAGAGAAGATCTGCCGCCGTCAACCGGCCGGAGGGATTTCTACTTCTTTTGCCAGGCATGGACGCAAACACAGCAGGTTGCGTCGCCGGTGACATTGACCACCGTGCGGCCCATATCCAGTATTCGGTCGATGCCGGCTACCAGGGCGATCCCCTCCACCGGCAAGCCCACGCTTTGCAGAACCATGGCCAGCATGATCATCCCGGAGCCGGGCACGCCGGCAGTGCCTACGGAGGCCAGGACAGCCGTCAGAACCACGGTCAGCTGCTGGACAAGGTCCAGCTCCACCCCGAAGATCCGGGCGATAAACATGACGCAGACCCCCTGGTAGATGGCGGTGCCGTCCATATTGACGGTGGCCCCCAGGGGCAACACGAAGCCGGACACGGATCGGGGTACCCCCAGCCGTTCCGTGGCGGTCAGATTGAAGGGCAAGGCCCCCACACTGCTGGCACTGCCAAAGGCAAAGAGCATGGATTTGCGCATCTGCTTTAAAAACCTTCGGGGGGATATCCGTGCAAACAGGGCTACAGATGGCGTATAAACCAGCAGAATATGGGCCAGGTATCCCAAATAGGCCACCAGCACCACCTGCAGCAGCGGCAACAGCACCTCCGCTCCCTGCTGAGCCACCACCGGGCAGATCAGGGCAAAGACCCCGATCGGAGAAAGCTGCAGGATCCAGTCCATGACCCGGAAACTGATGCCTGCAAGGCTGTCTACGGCTTTGGTGACCACAGTACCCTTCTCCCCTGCCCCAAGGATCCCAAAACCAAACAGCAATGCCACCACAATGACCTGGAGCATACTGGCCTGAGCAAAGGGCGCAACGATATTATCCGGAAAGATATTCACAAGGGTCTGCATTGGGTCCGGATGCTGCGCCGCCTCATAGACCAGCTCCCCGGTTGGCAGCTCCAGCCCGGCTCCCACCTGCAAAACATTGGCGATCACCAGTCCCAGAGTCACGGCGATGGCGGTAGTGCACAGAAAATATCCCAAGGTCCTGCCGCCGATCGCCCCCACCTTCCTCACATCCTGCAAGGATATGACCCCCTGGATGATGGACAGGGTCACCACCGGCACCACGATCATCTTGATCAGATTCAGGTAGATGGTGCCCACCGGTCGGATATAGTCCGTGGCCACGAAGGCGTACTTCTGCAGCCCGATGCCCACCACCACGCCCAATCCCAGGGCAATGGCGATCCGGACGGTCAGAGACAGCTTTTTCACAATGTAAAACCTCCTTGGCATAACGAGAATACTCTCAGTATGCCAAGGAGACTTCGGAAAATACATATTATTGGATCTGCTGCACCAGCCGCCGACAGGCAGCGCTAAGCGCTTGCAGATTATTACAGGCCAGCATGGTGCATTGGGTGGAAATAGCCTGTGCGCTTCGCAGGTACTTCCATTTGTTTTGGGGGATGGGATTGAGCCAGATGACCCGGCCAGCCTGCCGTTTTGCCTCGGTCAGCGCTGCCAGGGCCTTCATCAGATCCACAGTTTTGGTATCCGACAGGATCAGCAGGGTCGTGGCATCACTTAGCACCGGCGGCTGCATGGTGCACAGGGTTTGGAGTGCCTTGCCCACATCCGTTCCCCTGCCGTAGGTGCCGGATTCCTTAACATAGCTACGGAATTTATCCATATTTTCCAGGCTGAAGGCATCGGCCTCCACAAGCTGTTCTGAAAAAAGGAAGGTCCGGGAGCTTTCAGAGGCGTGGTTTAGGGATTGGATAAACCGGAGGGCAAACTCAGAAAACTGGACCATAGAGCCGGATACATCGCACAATAGCACCAGCCGCTTCTTGCGGCGGCGTTTCTTCTTATAGGCCAGGCGGTAAAAGCTTCCGCCGGTCTCCAGACCCTTACGGATGGTGCGGCGGAAATCCAGCTTGCCGCTGTGGCCACCCCGGTTTTTCTGGGCAGACAGCTCACCGTTGATCTGCTGGGAGATGGTCTGAATGGCGGCGATGGCCTTGGGGATCTCCACCTCCCGGAACTCTGAGATGTCCCGGTACAGCAGTCCCAGCTCTGGGTCGGCACTACCGCAGCCGGTGGCTGCATCCTCCATGAGCATCTGCTGCTCCAGGATGGATTTGGCAAAGACCGAGTGGATGAAATTGCTGTACAGATCCGGATTCCGGGCGGCACTTTCCCGATAGCGGTCCATAAAGCTGCGAAGCTTCTTGCGCTGGGATGAGGGCATACTGGCGTAAGCATCCCGCTGCCGGTCATCAAAATCCATGGGCTGGCCGTTGAGCAGCAGTTCCTCCTGGGCCTGCTGTCGGGCCTGTTCCAACTCCTGCTCCCGCTGGGCCTGTTCCTTGGCCTGCCGGCGCATGACCTCCTCCGACACGAAGAACCCATCAAAGACCCGGTCAAAGATCTCCTGCTCCTCCCGGGACTTGGCGTAGACCGTCCGCAGAGCTATTTTGACCTGCTGCCGGTCCTCCAGGCCCAGGTGCACCAGGATGCTGCAGGCATCCGCAGTTTCTTTCGGACCTACACTGAGACCCTCCATCCGGAGCATCCGGGAAAAGGCCGACATCTTCCGCACATATACATCCGGCTCAGCCATGGCGGTGTTCTCCGCAGTTTCCGCCGCAGGTGCATTGGTGCTCGGGCGTCTGGTCATCCTGTTCCAGAGCATCCAGGTCCTCGCTGTTTTTCAGAATAAATCCGGCGGTGTGCCGCAGGGCGTCGGGGGTCAGCTCCCGGACACCCAAAGCATCCAGGGCTGATGCCCAATCCAGAGTCTCGGCAATAGAGGGCTTCTTCAGGATCGCCTCGTTGCTACGGAGCTTTTGGACTGCCAGGGCCACCTGGGCGCAAAGCCGATCATCCACATGGGGCAGCTTGGCCCGAAGGATCGCCAGCTCCTTCTCCATATCCGGGTACTGGATATACAGGTAGGCGCAGCGGCGGCGCAAAGCCTCGGACAGAGGCCGTGCCCGGTTGGAGGTCAGCACCACAAAGGGAATGGACCTGGCCTTGACTGTGCCCACCTCGGGAATGGAGACCTGCATCTCCGACAGCAGTTCCAGTAAGAAAGCCTCAAATTCCTCGTCGGCCTTGTCGATCTCGTCGATCAGCAGCACCACAGGCTTTTCCGACCGAATGGACTTGAGCAGTGGCCGCTCCAACAGGTACTCATCACCAAACAGGCTCTTGGTCAGGGTGTCTGCATCCTGGCTGCCCATATTCACCTGAATGGACAGGAGCTGCTTCTGATAATTCCACTCATACAGAGCCTTACTCTCGTCCAAGCCCTCATAGCATTGCAGACGCACCAAATCCCGGTCCAGCGCCGACGCCATAACCTTGGCGATCTCCGTCTTGCCCACACCGGCAGCGCCCTCGATCAGCAGCGGTCTACCCAACTGAAGGGCAACCGCCAGCACTGTAGCCAGTGTCTCATCATATATATAATGGGCCTCGTCCATTTTCTTTTTGAGTTCTTGCAGGTCCATCGTAACACATCCTTTCTGCCGTCCATTATAGCAAATTCCGGCGATGGTTGCAAATTCTATTTTCGTTGCATATTTTTTACGTCAATGGCAAACAATACCTCCGAACACCAAATACAGGAGGTTACTACTATGTTCCGAGCGCGTTTCGTCTGCCTGTTTCTGGCTCTTGCCTGTGTGCTGAGTATGGGCACCGTGGCCATGGCTGCAGAAGTAGACAGCGGCAATGTTTACTGCTTTACCGAGGAGGACTTTTCCCACGAGGAACCTCTGCAGGGTATCTGCGTCACCAAGCTGCCGGATGCAGACACCGGTACTGTCCTGCTGGGCAGCCGTGTGATCCGTTGCGGCGATATTCTGACAGCACAGCAACTGGAATCCCTCACCTTCCAGCCTCTGCGTACCGAGGTGGATAAGGAAGCTGTGCTGACGTACCTTCCCATCTACGAAAAGCGGGTGGCCACCGCTGCCACCGCCGCCATCTCCATCCATGGCCGGGAGGATGTGGCGCCCATCGCCCAGGACAGTGCCATCGAAACCTACAAAAATTTGGCCAATAAGGGTGCCCTGCAAGTCTCCGATCCGGAGGGTGAAGACCTGACCTACACCCTTGTCCGCAAGCCAAAGCGGGGCAGTGTGGAGCTCCACGAGGATGGAAGCTTCACTTATACCCCCAAGAAGAACAAGGTTGGGGTGGATTCCTTCACCTACACCGCCGCAGACCCTGCCGGTAATGTCTCCCGGACAGCCACAGTGACGATCCAGATCCTCAAGCCCACCGATTCCAAGCAGTATACCGATACTGTAGGTATGGACTGCCGGTTTGCAGCGGAGTGGATGCGAAACACCGGTCTGTTTGTCAGCGAGCAGATCGGCGGCAAGGAATGCTTCTACCCCGATAAGGCTGTCAGCCGGGGTGAGTTTTTGGCTATGGTTGTGAAGGCTCTGGATATCCCCACCAAGGAAGTCTCCTACGAGGGCATGCCTGAGGACGTCCCCGACTGGCTGAAGCCCTACCTGGCGGCGGCTCTGCGGTCCGGACTGACCGCCGGCTGGCCCCAGAACGAGGATGGCAGCTTTGAAGCGGATAAGGCCGTCACCGGCGCTGAGGCCGCCGTTATGCTGCAGAACGCCCTGGATCTGACCATCTCTCAAGAGACCCTGGAGGCTCAACAGACCGCCGGCATCAAGGACGGCGAAAGCGATGTGCCGGCATGGGCCGCTGTCTCTCTGACTGCCATGAGTGAAAACGGCATTGCGCTAAATGCCACCGATACCCTGACCCGCGGTCAAATGGCCCAAGTCATGTATCAGATCTCCCATTTGGCATCGGAGGCCCCCGGTCTGGCCGTGATCCGGATGCAGAAGTAAAAATTTTGTCCCCAAGGTTTCCTTGGGGACAAACTGTTAACTGATCTTGGTGACGATCTTGGGGATTCGAGCCAGCAGCAGTGCCACCACCGCAGTGATCAGGATCTCGGGGATCATGTACATACCGTTATATACCACAGAGTATACAAAGCCCAGCATATTGGGGCTCAAGCTTGCAACCAGCTCTGCGCCCCATGCAGGGAAGCCGTCCTGGGTGAAGAACCACTCTGCCCAACCGGAAAACAGGATGTAACCGGAGGCGATGTGGGCAACGTATCTGGCACCCAAGGCCACAACCGAGCCGCACAGCAGGCTCAGACCGGGGTTTTGGATGCGATTGCGGAAGCAGCCGCCCAAGCCCAGCACCGTGAATGCCACCACATAGTCCAGAGCGCACATGACGAAGGCGTTGAGGAGCATGACACCGTCGCCAAAGTAGCCAGGCTGGAATGCGGCAGCTACCGTCCTGGCACCGATGGCCATTTCCAAAAGTGCGTAGGCCCCACCGGTCACCAAGCCCCATTTGACCCCGTGCCGGTAAGAGATCAGCACCACCGGAAGCATACTGACTAGGGTGATCTGTCCGCCGAAGGGCATTTCCGGAATGATCAGCTTTGCCACCAGCTCCAGCACAATGGCAATGGCCAGGAGCATCGCGCTTTCCGTCAATCGTTTGGTTCTTGGATTCATAAGATAAACCTCCTGCCGTTTTTAGCGGCCGGGGACGGCTTTCTGCACCGACCCCAAAAAATTTCGCATTGTACAAACCCGTCTCAGGTGTACAATGCGAAAAGTTTATCTCATTGCCATCTTTTCCTACGACGGTACTGACCGTATCAGGTTCACGGGTCACAGACTACAAAGTCCGCTCTCAGCCGAATGC
>JAZNDJ010000046.1:0-17606 GCA_045588045.1 Faecousia sp. | reverse complement strand
GTTGAAGGGTAAAGCTGCCGCGTAACTGTTCCATACCGTACTCCTAGGTTTGTAATGAAAAAAACTGCCTGCGCAGCCGGTTGTCCGGAACGCAGGCAGATCGCAGAATCGGAGAATCAGCCTTCCTCGATTGCTTCAACGGGGCAGTTGTCGCAGCATGCACCGCAGCTGACACAGGTGTCGGCGTCGATGACGTACTTGTCTTCGCCCTCAGAAATAGCTTCAACGGGGCAGTTGTCAGCGCAGCTACCACACTTAACACAAGCATCAGTAATAACGTAAGCCATGATGTTTCCTCCAATATATGTTTTAGTGCAGCCCGGTATCGACTGCAACTCTATTCTAACATGGATTTTAGAAAATGCAATAATTTTTTTGTGGCAGTATACTTTTTCTTTCAGACGGGAAAAATCCTCCGATAAAGGAGGCGCGCCATGCAGTATGACAGACAGACAAAACAGCTGATCCTGGATGCCGGACACCGGGCAAGGGACCTGGGCCACAGCTATGTAGGCAGTCAGCATCTGCTGCTGTGCCTAGCGGAGCTTCCGGGGGCAGCAGGACAGCTTCTTCGAATTTCCGGATTTGACCCGGCGGTGGCCGGTGCCATGGTGAGCCTGTTTTACGGTGTGGGAACACCGGGGCTGCCGCTGCCCCAGGGGCTTTCTGTCCAGGCCCGGCAGATCCTGCGCCTTGCCGGTGTGGAGGCGCAGCATGCCGGTGTCCGGCAGGTCCAGCCGATCCATGTTTTGCTGGCCGCACTGCGGCAGGAGGGGACGGCGGCCCGGGAACTTCTGATTTTGAGCGGTGTGGATGCAGACAGGCTGTTTTCCCAGACAGTGGACTATCTGCATTGGGACAGGGGGGTGCCCTGTAAACGAAAAAAGGAGGCGGTAACAACGAAACTGTTGGAACAGTTCAGCGAGGACTTGGTCATGAAGGCAATGTCCATGGAGCCGGTCATCGGCAGGGAGAAGGAGATCGAGACAGTCATCGGCATCCTCAGTCGAAAGAATAAGAATAACCCTGCCCTTGTAGGAGAACCGGGGGTGGGAAAGACGGCCATCGCCGAGGGCCTTGCCCAGCGCATGGCGGCAGGGAACGTGCCGCCTCAGCTTAAGGATAAACGGCTGATCAGCCTAAATATGGCAAACCTTGTGGCAGGAACCAAGTACCGCGGTGAGTTTGAGGAACGGCTGCGGGATGTGCTTTCCGAGATCAAGCGGTGCGGAAATGTGATCCTGTTTGTAGACGAGATGCATACCATCGTAGGGGCCGGCGCAGCAGAGGGCGCCATTGACGCGGCCAATATTTTTAAGCCTGCTTTGGGTCGGGGCGAGCTGCAGATGCTGGGCGCCACCACCCTTGGGGAATACCGAAAATATATTGAAAAGGATCCTGCCTTGGAGCGACGGTTTCGCCCTGTGACGGTGGAGGAGCCATCCAAGGAGGCCGCCATGGCCATCCTCCGGGGCTTAAAGCCTGGCCTGGAGCGTCACCACCATATGCGGATCACCGATGAGGCCCTCCGGGAGGCGGTACGTCTGTCCGTGCGGTATCTGCCGGACCTGTTTTTGCCGGATAAGGCCATCGATCTGCTGGATGAGGGAGCAGCACACGCCCGTATGGAGCAGATGCTCACCGTGAAAAACGGCCCCCGTCAGGACCTGGAGATGGAGCTGCATGAGGCTGTCAAGGAGAGCAGGTTTGAGAAAGCTGCGGAGCTGCGGGACAAAATGCAGCGGTTGTCCCATTATACCGGTGAGGGCCGCCGAGCAAGGGGTGTGACCGGTGCAGACGTTGCCTGGGCCGTGTCCGCCCGGACCCGGATCCCGGTGGGCCGACTGACGGCCAACGAGCGGGAACGGCTTTTGAATTTGGAGAAATACCTCGGCGACCACGTAATGGGCCAACCCAAAGCGCTGGAAACCGTGGCGGCGGCCGTCCGCAGAGGGCTGTCTGCCATCCGGGATCAGAGCCGGCCGGTGGCCTGCCTGCTGTTCACAGGTCCCACGGGCGTGGGCAAGACAGAGGTGTGCCGTGCCTTGGCGGAGGAGCTTTACGGCAACCGGGATGCCATGATCCGCCTGGATATGACGGAATATATGGAAAAGCAGTCTGTGGCGCGGCTGATCGGCGCACCTCCCGGCTATGTGGGCTATGAGGAGGGTGGCAAGTTGACAGAGGCCGTCCGTCGCAGACCCTACTGTCTTGTGCTGCTGGATGAATTGGAAAAGGCCCATCCGGATGTGGCGGGGATCCTTTTGCAGATCATGGAGGAAGGGGAACTGACCGACTCCACCGGCAGACGGGTCAGCTTCAAAAATGCCATCGTGGTCATGACCTCCAACATTGGCGGCGACATCAAGTCCGACGGCCTGGGTTTCCAGCCGGTAGGCAGGGCGGGAGAGACCGACGCTGCGCTGCGGCAGCGGTTTACCCCGGAGTTTTTGGGCAGACTGGATAAGGTTATCCATTTTGCGCCCTTGAAGGCGGAAGATATGGAGCGGATCGCGGAGAAGTATCTGCGCGCCCTTTGCCAGCGGGCCGAAAGCGGCGGGATCCGTCTGCAGCTACCCAAAGAGCTGCCTCGATATTTGACCGCCGGCGCGGTGAAGAAGGACGGTGCCCGACAGCTTCGCCGCGCTGTGGAGGAGCAGGTAGAGGGCCCTCTGTCTGATTTTCTGCTCAAATGCGGCAAGCGACCCACAAAGATAACGGCCCGGTGGGAACAGGGGCGTATGCAGTTTTTTGACTAATTATTAGAACAATCGTTCTAAAATACAAAGATTCCGGAAATTTCCAAATATTTTTTGAAAAAATATACAAAAAAATATTGATTTTTAAAAAACGATAGGCTATACTGTCACTATATGGAGCAAAATGGTAGTTAAGTGGAGCAAAATGGAGTGGAGGTGAGCGCGATGATCGGTAAATACCCTGCCAAGCTGGATGATAAGAACCGTCTTTTTGTCCCGGCGAAGCTGCGGGGAGAGCTGGGTGAGGACTTTTTTGTCACCCTGGGTGTCAACTGCGGTCGTCGCTGCCTTACGGTCTACACCGTTGCTGACTGGCAGACGCTTAGCGATAACTACAATAACCTTCCCATTTCTCAGCGGGGCGCAGCCACCAGTCTGATCTTTATGAATGCCAACCAGTGCAGCCCCGACAAGCAGTTCCGCTTCACCCTGACCCAGTTCCTGCTGGATTATGCAGGCATTGGACGTGATGTGGTGATCGTCGGACGTGCCGGTCAGGCAGAGATCTGGGATGCTGCCGAGTTTGCTGCCTTTGAGCAGGAGAATCTTACCCCCGAAAAGCTGCTGGCTTCTCTGGAGGCGATCGGCCTGTGAGTACCTTTCATCATGTTTCTGTCCTGCTGAATGAGTGCCTGGACGGATTGGATATTAAGCCCGATGGGATCTATGTTGACGGCACCCTGGGTGGCGCGGGCCATTCCAGCCGGATCGCCCAGCGACTGACCACCGGCAGACTGATCGGTATTGACCGTGACCCGGTCGCCTTGGCAGCGGCAGGGGAGCGGTTAAAGCCATTTGAGATGAATGTGACCCTGGTGCATGCAAATTTTTGCAGCATGGCTCAGGTTTTGGAGGAATTGCATATTCCCGGTGTGGACGGCATTTTGTTGGACTTGGGTGTTTCGTCTCCCCAGCTGGATGACGGTGCCCGGGGCTTTTCCTATATGGCCGATGCGCCGCTGGATATGCGGATGAACGGACAGGATGCGCTGACTGCAGAGACTGTGGTCAACACATGGTCCCAGGAAGAACTGCGCAGGATCCTCTACACCTACGGAGAGGAACGCTACGCGCCGCAGATCGCGGCCGCAATCTGCCGCCGCAGAGAGCAAGCACCCATCAAAACCACCCTGGAGCTGGTGGATATTATCCGCGGTGCCATGCCGCCGGCAGCCCTTCGGGAAAAGCAGCACCCGGCCAAGCGGAGCTTTCAGGCGATCCGGATCGCGGTCAACGATGAGCTAGGGGCAGTAGAAAAGATCATGGAGGACGCGGTGTCCCTCTTAAATCCCGGTGGACGCCTGGCGGTGATCACCTTCCATTCTCTGGAGGACCGGATCGTAAAGACTGCCATGGCGGCAGCAGCCAAGGGCTGTACCTGTCCGCCCAGTTTTCCGGTTTGCGTCTGCGGCAAAAAGCCCCAGGTGAAGCTGATCAGCCGTAAGCCCATCGTGGCAACACAGGCCGAGCTGGAAGAAAATCCCCGTTCCCGCAGCGCAAAGCTCCGGGTATGTGAGAAACTATAAACATACAGAAGGGAAGTTACGTGATGGCACAGCAGACCCGTATACAATACATCAGACTGTATACCGACGGCAGTGTTGCGCGGAAACTGGAGGTAGCCACCCCTGCAGAAAGGGCAAAGGCACCCCGCCCCAAAAAGCGAAAGAAGATCATTATCCACGTGGACCCTGTGGCTACGTTAGGTATTGTCACGGCGGTGGTGATGCTGATCGTCATGACCGTCAGCATGTTTAATTTATACGGGGCCCAGCAGGAAACTGCGGCTATGGCCCAGTATGTGGATCAGCTCCGGGAGGAAAATGCGGCCCTTTGGGAGCAGTATCGCACCGGCTACGATCTTGAAAAGGTAGAGCAGACGGCCTGGGCATTGGGCATGGTCCCGGTGGAACAGGTCAAGCACGTGCAGGTGCAGATTGCCCAGCCGGAGTCCCAGGTGGAACCGAGTGGTTGGCAGCGGCTGCAAACCTACTTAACAGGCCTGTTCGCATAAAATGCGACCATTCCAATAGACTTGAATAGTAGCTGCAATGGGCGGCGAGGGATTCCCTTGCTGCCCATTGAAAGGCTTAGGGCTATTGGAAAGGATGATCCGCCGTGGGTCGCAGACCGAAGAAGAAGGAATACAAAAGACTTAGGATGGATTCCGGCCACCATCGCAGGATCCTGATCGCAGCGGCTGTTTTGGGCTTTGTGGCGTTTATACCTGTGGCGGTCCGCCTGTATGACCTGATGGTGGCAAACTATGACCGATATGCAGACCTTGCACTGCGCAATCAGACCCGCACTACAAAGGTGACGGCCCAGCGGGGAGTGATCTACGATCGGAATATGAACATTTTGGCCTGCAACCGGAGCGTGGAAACGGTCTATTTGGATCCCCACGAGCTGAAGCAGTCCGGAGCAGATATAGAGGATCTGTCTGATACACTGGCCCTGATTTTGGAGCTGGATGCCGACTGGATCCGGGAACAGGCTGCTGATACCACCAAACGCTATAAGCAGATCACCGCCAATGTGGAGGAAGAAACGGCAGCCCGGATTCGCCAGTACATAAATGCGCATACTATTTCCGGTATTCATTTGGAGCCGGGCACCCGGCGGCAGTATCCCTACGGCACCATGGCCTCCCAGGTCATCGGCTTTACCAACAGTTCCGGTGATGGCTCTGAGGGGCTGGAAGCCGCCTATAACAGCTTTTTGACAGGCACATCCGGCTCTGTGATCACCACCAAGGGCAACAACGAGATGGATATGCCCTACTCCTTTGAACAGTATATCTCGTCCTACGGGCAATGCGACCTGATCCTGACCCTGGATGCCACGGTGCAGACCTGCTTGGAAAAGCAGATGCAGGCTGCCATTGACCGCTACGATGTGCAAAACGGCGCCTTTGGCATGGTCATGGATGTCAATACCGGGGAGATTTTGGCCATGGCCACCCTGGGCGGCTACGACCCCAACAGCTATTCCGAGATCGCCGACGGAGAAACTGCCCAGCAGCTGGAGCAGCTTCGCCTGGACTACCTGATGTGCCCGGCGGAGAGTCAGGCTTATGCCGACGGAAAGGCTCTGTACCAAAAGCTGCTGCAGGAGGCACGGCTGAAGCAGTGGCGCAACCGCTGCATCTCCGATGGCTACGAGCCGGGCTCGACCTTTAAGGTGCTGACCATGGCTGCTGCCCTGGATTGCGGTGCTATCGACCTGAAAACAGGCTTTCATTGCAGCGGTGCCGAGCAGATCCCCGGCCGTTCCCAACGGCTCCATTGCTGGCGGTCCACTGGTCATGGAGCGGAACAGACGCCCCAGGCTTTGCAGAATTCCTGCAACATTGCCTTTGCTCATATCGCCCTGAAGCTGGGCGGCGAACGGTTTTACGAATATGTGGAAAAGTTCGGAATTTTGGAAAAAACCGGCGTTGACCTGGCTGGGGAGAGCAAGGGCGTTTTCTTTGATAAAGCCCTGGTCACAGACACGGATAAGTGGGGCACGGCCTCTCTGACCTCCGGCTCTTTCGGCCAGACCTTTAAGCTGACACCCATACAGCTTGTCCGGGCCATCGCCTCGGTGGTCAACGGCGGGGAGCTGTTAGAGCCGTACATCGTTTCAGAAGTGCTGGACGCAGAGGGCAACACCGTCCTGAAGCAGGAGCCTACGGTTCTTCAAAGGACCATCAGCCAGGAGACCTCCCGGACGATGTGTACGCTGCTGGAATCTGTGGTCGCAGAGGGCACAGCGAAAAACGCAGCCGTGGCAGGTTTTGCCATTGGCGGCAAGACCGGCACCAGTGAGAAGATCGACGTGCTGGATGAAAACGGACAGCCTACTCTGGATAAGATCGTTTCCTTTGTGGGGATCGCGCCAATGGACGATCCGCAGTATATTGTGCTGGTGGCGTTGGACACCCCCTCCCGGACCACCGGCCTGTATATTTCCGGCGGCGTCATGGCGGCACCGACGGTGGGCGCGGTGATGGGGGATATTCTGCCGTACTTGAATGTACACCATAATTATTCCGAAGAGGACACCGCCGGCAGAACGGTGGTGCTGGAGGATATGACTGGGCTGACAGCCAAGGAGGCCCAGGCCCTTTTGAAGGAGCAGGGGCTGACAGCATTGCTGCAGGGTGACGGAGAGACTGTCACAGGGCAGATCCCCGGTGCGGGCCAGCCTGTACCCGGCAACAGTCAGGTGCTCCTGTATATGGGAGAGGAGACCGGCCAGCGGATGACCGCCGTTCCGGACTTTACAGGCATGACCCGCCAGCAGGCAAACGATGCTGCCGGTATCGCGGGCCTGTACATTTTGGTAAAGGGAAACAGCGCGGTGGAGACCTATGTGACGGCTGTTGCACAGTCTGTACCGAAGGACACCCAGGTCCCAATGGGGACCACGATCGAATTGGAATTTCTCGACACCCGCACAGGGCCTTAGTGGGGGTGCCGTGATGAAATTAAAAGAGCTTTTTAGGAATGTTCCGGTCCTGGCTTTTTGCGCCGACCCGGATGCGGAGGTGACGGCAGTTACCTGCGATTCCAGAAACGTGACGAAAGGAAGCTTGTTTGTTGCGGTTTCCGGCTATGCCGCTGACGGCAATCGGTTTTGCATGGATGCGATCCGCAGCGGCGCTCTGGCGGTGGTAACAGCCACCCGCCCAAAAGAAAGTATTCCCTACATCCTTGTGGGATCTGACCGCAGCGCCATGGCCGCCATCGGCTGCAATTTCTACGGCGATCCTTCTGCTGCTATGACCCTTGTGGGTATCACCGGCACCAATGGCAAGACCACTTCCACCGTGCTTTTGAAGCACATTTTGGAAAAGACCCAGGGCGCGAAGGTGGGGCTGATCGGTACCATGGAAAACCGGATCGGCGAGCTGGCGCTCCCTGCAGAACGGACGACTCCCGACAGCTTGGAGCTGCAGGGACTTTTGGCGAAAATGCGAGATGCCGGCTGCAAATATGTGGTCATGGAGGTATCCTCCCATGCCATAGCTCTGGAGCGGATAGCAGGCATCCGGTACCGGGTGGCAGCCTTTACCAATCTGACGGAGGATCACCTGGATTTCCACCGGACCATGGAGCACTACTGCGATACAAAAGCCCGGCTGTTTGCTTCCAGTGACCGGCAGGTGGCCAATGAGGATGACCCCTGGTTCCAGCGGATATGCGCCGGCGCATCCGATCTGCTGACGACCTCCGCCATAAGCTCCAAAGGTCTCTACGCCAAAGATATCCGCCTGCACGCCGACGGTATTTGCTTCACCGCCGTGCGAAAGGACATCTGCGCGAAGGTGAAATTACCGATCCCCGGCAGATTCACCGTGTATAACGCGCTGACAGCTTTGGGCTGCGCGCTGCAGCTTGGAATACCGCTGGAAGCAGCTGCCGAATCGCTGAAAACCGCCAAAGGCGTTAAGGGCAGGGTGGAGGTGGTGCCCACACCGGGCAAGCCGTATACCGTCCTGATCGACTATGCCCATACCCCCGACGGCCTTGAAAATGTGCTGCGCTCGGTGCGGGACTATTGCAGGGGGCGGCTGATCTGCGTGTTTGGCTGCGGCGGTGACCGGGATCCGGTGAAGCGGCCTATTATGGGTCGGATCGGCGTGGCTCTTTCGGACGTTGCCATCCTTACGTCGGATAATCCCCGGACCGAGGATCCGATGGCGATCCTGGCAGATATCCAAAAAGGTGCAGATATGGCAGGAAAAAGCTATCTTGTCATTGAAAAACGGGCCGATGCCATCAGACATGCTATGGACATTGGGGAAAAATGTGATATAATCATACTGGCTGGAAAGGGCCATGAAACCTATCAGGAGATCGGCGGAGTCAAGTACCCCCTGGATGAACGGGCGGTCATTGCCGATTACCTGAAAGAAACGAGGCGATAACATGGGTACCATCACCCTGGAACAGGCTGCCAAATGGTGTGGCGGCCGTTTTGATGAAAAATATAAGGACGTGACCTTCCTCGGTGCCAACAACGACACCCGGAAGCTGGAGCCCGGACAGCTGTTTGTGGCTCTGCAGGGGGAGCGGGACGGCCATGATTTTGTGCCCAATGCCCTGCAGAAGGGCGCAGCTGCTGTGCTTTGCACCCACTGCGACGGGGATTATCCTGCTATCATCGTGGCGGATACCCGGGCTGCCTTGGGTGAGATCGCCCGGAATGAGCGTCAGCGCATTGGCATGAAGGTAGTGGGCATCACCGGCTCCGTGGGCAAGAGCACCACCAAGGAAATGGTGGCCACAGTCCTGGCCACTACATACCGGGTCAGCAAGACCCCGGTAAACCACAACAACGACATCGGCATGTCCATGGCGATCCTGGATATGCCGGAGGATACAGAAGTGGCGGTCCTGGAAATGGGCATGAATCAGTTCCGGGAGATCGCCCATCTGAGTTATATTGCCAAGCCGGATGTGGGTGTGATCATCAACATCGGCACCATGCACATTGAGCATTTGGGCTCCCGGGAGGGCATCCTCCAGGCAAAGCTGGAGATTCTGGAGGGTATGGACCGGGACAGAAAGGTGATCCTCAACGGCGATGATCCGTTGCTGTGGAACCTGCATACCCGCAAGGATCTCAACGCCGGGTACTTTGGGGTGCGCAATACGGCCTGCCAGGTGGTGGCCGAGGATGTGAAGCAGTCCGATGGCAAGCTAAGCTTCCGGGTCAAGACCGGCAATGACATGTTTACGATCCTGCTGCCCCTGGAGGGTGAACACTATGTGGCCGATGCTTTGGCGGCGGTGTCTGTGGGTATGGCCATGGGCGTATCCGCCCAGCAGATCGCCGAAAGCCTGACCGCATTCCGGACCATGGAAGGCCGCCAGGAGATCACCCAGGAGCAGGGATACACCCTGATTCGGGACTACTATAACGCCGGCCCCGAATCCATGGCAGCCGCGCTGGAGGTTCTGAGCCATAAGCCCGGCCGCCGGATCGCCGTCCTGGGAGATATGCTGGAGCTGGGCATCTGCACCCAGGCCGAGCACTACAAGGTCGGCCGCATTGCCGCAGAGAAGGCGGATATGGTCTTTGCCTACGGCCCCAACAGTATTCGGGTACTAAACGGCTGTATCACAGGCGGTATGTCTGAGACCCGGGCAAGAGCCTTTACCGACAGAGACCGCCTGGTAACAGTCTTAAAGCAGGTGGCCCAGCCCGGAGATGTGATCCTGGTCAAGGGTAGCCGCGGCATGCACATGGAGCTGATCCTGGAGCAGTTCCTGAAAAGTGAGTGAACAAAAACCACACAGTCCGGCAATTGCCGGACTGACAAGAAAGAGATAACTTCGGAGGAGAACCATGGAAAGAATCCTGATCACGGTGCTGGTGGGCGGTGCGCTGTCCGGTGGCCTTGGATATCTGCTGCTGCCGATACTGCGGGCGCTGAAAGCCGGTCAGTCCATCCGGGAGGTCGGTCCGACCTGGCACAATAATAAATCCGGAACGCCTATGATGGGCGGTTTGATGTTCATTGGCGCAGCGATCATTTGTGTGCTGATCAGCCTGTTCTTTGTGGAAGAGTATACGGCGGTGTATGTGTTGTCGCTGGCCCTTTGCTTTGGCGTGATCGGTTTTTTGGATGACTTTTTTAAGGTCAAGTTTAAGCGCAATTTAGGTCTGACCTCTATTCAGAAACTGTTGCTGCAATTGACAGTATCTGCTGTCTATCTGTATCTGCTGCTGAAGGAGGGCAGTCTTACCTCTCAGCTCTACATTCCCTTTGTGGCCCAGCCTCTGCCCATCCATGAGCTGGTGTATATCTTCTTTGCTATGTTTGTGATGGTGGGCTGTGTCAACGCGGTCAATCTGACCGACGGTGTGGATGGTCTTTGCGGCACGGTCACAGTGCCGGTGATGGTGTTCTTCACCGCGGCAGCCGTTGCCAAGGGCTGCCTGGATCTGGCGATCCTGCCTGCCTGCATGGTGGGCGCGCTGATCGCCTACCTGTTCTATAACTGGCATCCTGCCAAGGTGTTCATGGGCGATACCGGCTCGCTGTTTCTCGGCGGTCTTGTCTGTGCATTGGCCTTCGCCCTGGATATGCCACTGGTGCTGGTGCTGGTGGGCTTCGTGTACATCGTGGAGACCCTGTCTGTGATCCTGCAGGTGGGCTACTTCAAGCTGACCCACGGCAAGCGGCTGTTTAAAATGTCTCCCATCCACCATCATTTTGAGATGTGCGGCTGGAAGGAAGTGAAGATCGTTGTGGTCTTCGGCCTGGTGTCCGCGCTGATGTGCGTTGTTGCCTGGTTTGGCATTTTAGTTTTTATCTGATCCGAAAGGAGCTTATATGGCATCGGAGACCACTCTGTATGCCAAAGCGAGCCGCCGTCTGGGAAGAAAACGGACGGATGTAAGTGTAGATATCCCATTTTTGCTGATCCTGATCACTCTCCTTGTGGTGGGGCTGACCATGCTCTATTCTGCAAGCTCCGCCCAAAGTGCCTATGACACAGGCTACACCCTGTCCACCCGCTACCTGCAGAAGCAGGCCCTCTGTGCGGCGATCGGCCTGGCGGCAATGGTGGTCGTTAGCCGGATCTCACCGGATTTTTGGCTTCGGGCGGCATGGCCGCTGTACGGTGTCAGCATTGCGCTGCTGCTGTCAGTGCTGCTGTTTGGGGAGTCCGTCAACGGTGCCCGGCGGTGGATCAATATTGCCGGCCTCCAATTTCAGCCATCGGAGATCGCCAAATTCACTTTGATCCTGCTGTTTGCCCGTCTGACCAAGGGCTTTGGTACTTCGGCCAAGGAGTTTCGCTATGGCGTGTTGGGCTTCGGGGCGGCACTGCTGGGGATCCTGATCCCCTTGGCTCTGGAAAAGCACCTGTCTGCCATCCTGCTGATGGGCATGGTGGCAGTGGTCATGATGTTTGTGGCCGGCACCAGTCCCAAATGGCTTTTGGCCGGGGCGGGTGCTGCAGTGGTGTTCGTTGTGGTTTATATCACCTTGATGGGCTATGCCGGTGACCGGGTCAGTGCATGGCTCCACCCGGAGGAGGACCCCGGCGATACCGGCTATCAGATCCTTCAATCCCTGTATGCCATCGGCTCCGGCGGCCTGTTCGGACGGGGCCTTGGGAAGAGCAGGCAGAAATATCTGTACCTGCCATTCCAGTATAACGACTATATCTTCGCCATCATCTGTGAGGAGCTGGGCCTTGTAGGGGCGCTGCTCATCGTGATGCTGTTTTGCACCCTGATTCTTCGGGGCTACTGGATCGCCCTGCGGGCGCCGGACCGGTTTTATACCGTGCTGGCCGCCGGGCTGATCACCTTGATCGCTGTACAGACGGTTTTGAATCTGGCGGTGGTCACAAATCTTTTACCCTCCACCGGCATCGCATTGCCCTTTTTTTCCTACGGGGGAACGGCACTTGCGGTGAATCTGGGGGAGATGGGCGTGGTTTTGAGCATCTCTCGCTACCGAAACCAACCTGCCCGACAGGAGGAACTAACATGAATGTGATCTTTACCTGCGGTGGTACAGGCGGCCACATCAACCCGGCCATTGCAGTTGCCAATATATGGAAGGAGCGTCATCCGGACAGTAACATCCTGTTCATCGGCGCAAAGGGCCGGATGGAGGAACAGCTGGTGCCAAAAGCCGGCTACCGCCTGCATACCATTCCGGCCTCCGGTATGTCCCGCGCCAAGACCTTGAGCGGACTGAAGCATAATATTCAGTCTGTGAGCTATGTGCTGCAGGCTGTGAAAAGCTGCAAAAAGGTGATCCGGGAGTTCGGAGCAGACGTGGTGGTAGGCACCGGCGGCTATGCCAGCTTCCCGGCGCTTATGGCAGCCAGCAAGCTGGGGGTCCCTACCTGTGTCCACGAAGCAAATGCTATGCCCGGCCTGACTACCCGGATGATCGCCAAACGGGCGGACCGGGTGCTGACCTGCTTCCCGGAAAGTGCTAAGTACTATAAAGATCCCCAAAAGGTGGAGACGGTAGGTATGCCTGTCCGCCGGGAATTCATTTTTACCAAGAAGGAGGATGCCCGCCGGGAACTGGGCCTGGATGACCGCCCACTGATCGTATCTGCCTTCGGCAGCCAGGGTGCCAGAGCCATGAACCAGGCGGTAGGTGAGATGTTCCGCCTGGAGCAGGACGTCGGCTTCCCGTACCAGCACATCCATGCCACCGGCAGCTATGGCATCGACTGGATGCCCGATTATGTAAAAGAAAAGGGCGTCGACCTGGAGAAGGCTAACGGCATCACCATGCTGGAGTATATCTACAATATGCCGACTCTGATGGCG
Organism: Faecousia sp.; assembly: GCA_045588045.1. Classification (GTDB taxonomy): domain Bacteria; phylum Bacillota; class Clostridia; order Oscillospirales; family Oscillospiraceae; genus Faecousia. Next base: position 4,542 of record JAZNDJ010000046.1, on the reverse strand, counting down.
GCAGCAGATGTGATCGTCAGCCGTGCAGGTGCATCCAGCTGCAATGAGATCGCAGCATCCGGAACGCCCTGTATTCTGATCCCGTCTCCCAACGTCACCGATAACCACCAGGAGAAGAATGCTCGTGCGCTGTCGGATAACGGGGCGGCGGTCCTGGTGCTGGAAAAAGACTGCACCGCCCAGGTGCTTATGGATCAAATTGCAGCACTGCTCGGTGACAAAGCACGTTATGAGCAGATGCGCAAGGCGCTTTTGAAGATATCCGTTCCCGACTGCGCGGAGCGGCTTTGCGATATTATGGAACAGCTTGCCGCAGGCAAGTAAGGAGAAACCTATGGATACGAAAGAAAAAACAAACCGCGCCCGCACCGGCCAAAGACCGCCGGGGAAAGGCTCCCGGGGCGCAACAGCCACAGCCAAGGGCACCCGGACGAAGCCCCAGCCTAAAAGAGCCCCCAGCAGGGCCACGCCGGATGTGGTTTATACCCAGCCGGGTCCATTTAAGCGGGACCGATTCCTGCTGCAACTGCTGACGGTGCTGGCTATCGTCCTGGCATTGGTGTTCGGCATGGCGATCTTTTTTAAGGTCGGCAAAGCGGATACCGGCAAAAAGGGCGAACAGATCGGCAACGTCTTTGTGTCCGGTACAGAAAAATACACACCCTATGACGTTGTCCAGGCATCGGGCATCAAGCCGGGAACCAGCTTGCTGACTCTTCGGGAAACGGAGATCGGTGGCAGGATCATGGAACAGCTTCCTTACATTACAAAGGTCAGAGTCCGAATAAAACTGCCCGATGCGGTAAACATTGAGGTAGAGGAGTCCGATGTGGTCTATTCCGTGGAAGCGGACGACGGTAACTGGTGGCTCATTCGCTCTGACGGAATTGTTGTTGAGCGGACCAACGGTGCCGATGCGGAGCAGTTTACCACCATCGTCGGTGTGAAGCTGGCACAGCCCCAGGTGGGGCAGCAGGCAGTGGCCTACGAGCCAACCCAGGAGGAAAAACCTGAGGAAGGCACCTCCGAGAAGGAGGATACGGAGGACGCCGCAGATGCCGTGATCAAACCGGTAACGGTGTTGGCAAGCGACCAGCTCCGCGCTGCCATCAGCATTATCGAGCTGCTGGAGGACCACAGTATCATCGGCAAGGTATCCAAGGTGGATGTGACAGGCATGAACAATCTGCACCTGTGGTATGACGATGACCGCTATCAGGTGATCCTGGGCGACAGCACCCGACTCAATGAAAAGATCGGCATTATGAAGGCTACCGTCAACAAGATGGAGGATTATGAAAGCGGTGTTTTGGATATCAGCTTTACCGTGCTTGACGATCAGGTGGTCTATACACCCTTCCAGTAACAGAAAAGTAAGCTTTTTTAAAAACTTTGCCGAAAAAATGAGAAATTCTATTGACCAAATGCAATTTTCGGAGTAGAATATACGAGTAGCATTGTAATTATGCCAGGAAGTGGGATTTCCTGCAAAACGATACATAGGAGGAATTCGAAAAATGGAAATGTCTCAGGATCGCGTTGTTAAAATTAAAGTGATTGGTGTCGGCGGTGCCGGCAACAATGTCATCAACCGTATGATCTCCGCCGGAGTTGACGGCGTTGAGTTTGTGGTCATCAATACCGATAAGCAGGATCTGAATAAGTCTGTTTGCAAGAACAAGGTTCAGATCGGCGAGAAGCTGACCAACGGCATGGGCGCAGGCTCCAAGCCCGAGATCGGCCAGAAATCCGCTGAGGAGTCCCGCGCACAGATCGCCAAGGTGCTGGAGAATACCGACATGGTGTTCATCACTGCCGGCATGGGCGGCGGCACCGGCACCGGTGCAGCACCCATCGTTGCTGACCTGGCCCGTGAGCAGGGCATCCTGACTGTTGGCGTCGTGACCAAGCCCTTCAAGTTTGAGGGCGCTAACCGTATGCGTCAGGCTGACATGGGTATCGCCGCTCTTGGCGACAAGGTCGACTCTCTGGTCATCATCCCCAACGACCGCCTGAAGTACGTCACCGATCAGAAGATCACCTTCGCCAACGCATTCGGCATCGCTGACGATGTGTTGAAGCAGGCCGTCACCTCCATTTCCGAGCTGGTGGGTGAGGCAGGCAATGTTGTGATCAACCTGGACTTTGCTGACGTTTCCGCTGTTATGAAGGACGCTGGCCGCGCTCACATGGGTGTGGGCACCGCTGCTGGCCGTGAGAAGGCTGAGCAGGCTGCCCTGGCCGCTGTTGCCAGCCCCCTGCTGGAGACCTCCATCAACGGTGCTACCGGTGTTCTGGTCAACGTTACCGGTTCTTCCGAGATGACTTTGGATGATGTGGAGACTGCTGCTGGTATCGTGCAGGAGGCTGCCAACCCCGAGGCCAACATTATCTTCGGTGCAACCTGGGACGAGACCTTCCAGGATGAGCTGCGGGTCACGGTTATTGCCACCGGCTTTGATGCTAAGCCTGAGGCTGCCGAGGAAGAGACCGCCAAGGGCGGCAATGCCAAGACCGCTGACAACAGCGATATCGAGGATATCTTTGCTATCTTCAACCGCTAAGAGCTTGTAAATGCTGCATCCCGGACAGCTTGTCCGGGATGCTTTTTTGAGAGAGGACCGGACTATGAATGCCTATCATGCTTTGGCTGACAGCTATGACAGACTGACCGGCGATGTGGAGTATTCTGCTGTGGTGGATTTTTACCGGCAGATTCTGGCGCGGGAGGGTCTGCAGCCCAGAACGGCTGTGGATCTTGCCTGCGGTACCGGATCTGTCGCGATACTTTTGGCGGACATGGGTTTGCAGGTCACGGCTGTGGATATGTCTGAGGAAATGCTGTGCCAGGCGTCTGCGAAGGCGCAACAACAGGATTTACCGATTACCTTTGTGTGCCAAAAGCTGCAGGACTTGCGTCTGCCTCGGGCAGTAGATCTGGCGGTGTGCGCCCTGGACAGCCTGGACTATATCACCGATCCGGCAGATTGCCGCAAGGCGATTGCCCGGATCTACCGCAGCCTGAACCCTGGCGGCTGCTTCATTTTTGATGTCAATACGCCCGAAAAGCTTCAGGCTATGGACGGCCAGGTGTTTTTGGACGAGGACGATGATGTTTACTGTGTTTGGCGGGGAGAATTTGACAGGGAAACCAATATCTGCGCCTACGGTATGGACCTGTTCCAACGGCGGGGGGATGTGTGGCTGCGGAGCTTTGAGGAGCACCTGGAGTACGCCTATTCCCGGCAGGAGCTGACCGACTACCTCCGGAATGCCGGCTTTACTGCCATTGAGGTCTGGGCGGACCGTCGGTTTGCTGAGCCGGAGCCCGGCGAGCAGCGGATCTATTTTAAAGCAAGAAAGGGCAAGATCAAATGAACGACTACTTGGTAAGAGGCATGAGCATGGACGGCTTTGTGAAGGTCGTGGCCATCCGCTCTACAGAAATCGTCCGCCGGGGTGCTGAAATCCAAAAGACTACGCCCAATGCTACGGCGGCCTTTGGCCGTGTGCTGACGGCGGCCTCCATGATGGGCAATATGCAGAAGGTGGAAGACGGCTCTTTGACCTTGCAGATCAAGGGCGGCGGCCCTATCGGCACCATCGTGTGCGTGTCAGATCCGGTAGGCAATGTCCGTGGCTATGTGTACGAGCCTAACGTGCCGTTGGTGGAGAAGCGGCCCGGTAAGCTGGATGTGGGAGCCACTGTGGGCACCAACGGCACACTGACGGTGATCCGGGATCTGCAGATGAAGGAACCGTATGTGGGCTCCATCGAGCTGGTGTCCGGTGAGATCGGGGACGACATTACCGCATATTTTGTGCAGAGCGAGCAGATCCCCACAGCCTGCGCTCTGGGCGTTCTGGTGGACCGGGATCAAAGCGTCAAGGTGGCCGGCGGCTATTTGATCCAGCTTTTGCCCGGCGCACCGGATGAAGTGATCGATAAGCTGGAGGCAGGTATCCGCCGCGCCGGTGCGGTGACGCCTATGTTGGAGCAGGGGATGACCCCGGAGGATATTCTGGGTCAGGTCTGCGGAGACCTGGGCGTGGTATTCCTGGAAACCACCGAGGTCAGCTATAAGTGCTATTGCGATCGGGACCGGGTCACTGCCGCACTGATCAGTCTGGGCCGGAAGGAACTGTCCGAGATCGCCGACGAGGGAAAAACCTTCCCGGTGGAGTGCCAGTTCTGCGACCGCATCTATGAATTCACCCCTGCGGATATTAGACAAATCGTGAAAAAAGCTTGAATGAGCAAGGCTTTTTTGTCACTGTTGCCAAGGGTTTTTCTGTTTGAAAATTCTTGCGAAAAAATGAAGAAAAACCCTTGACAAACAGAGGCTTGTTGGGTATAATGATACCCGTCGCTGAGATGCGCAAGCTGCTCAGCACCGTTTTGGGAGCATAGCTCAGCTGGGAGAGCACATGCCTTACAAGCATGGGGTCACAGGTTCGAGCCCTGTTGTTCCCACCATATTTGGCCCGGTGGTGCAGTCGGTTAGCACGCCAGCCTGTCACGCTGGAGGTCGACGGTTCGAG